>CP073344.1:2974355-3293024 GCA_024397875.1 Amphritea atlantica | reverse complement strand
TCGGCTGTATCCGGGAGTGCAGGATCTTTTATCTTTTCTGAAGGATAACCGGATTTCCATGGGGTTGGTGACCAATAAACCGATTAATTTTACTGAAAGTTTATTGGACGAATTCGACCTGCGACACTTTTTTGCTATCGTTCTCGGGGGCGACAGTCTGACGGAGAAAAAGCCGCATCCCATGCCGTTGTCATATGCGATGGAGCAACTGGACGTTTCGCCGCTGCAAACCCTGATGGTGGGTGATTCCCGCAGTGATATCAAAGCGGCGCAGGCGGCTGGCTGCAGAGTCGCTGCTGTAACGTACGGCTATAATCATGGAGAGCCTGTTTCCGCTTATCAGCCAGATCTTATCGTTGACAATCTGGCTGAACTGATCAGTTGATCAGCGGCTTCGGACAGGTCTGTTTAGCCGAATCAATTTCATCAAAAAGCGCCATTCTTGCAGCATTACACACCGCGAGCACCCCGGGATGACTCACCCGGCGCTCCAGCGATATAGCATAGAAACGTTCACGTATATCATCCATCCGTCCGATCACCTCTACGCCATATTGTCGGGTCATCTGCTGTTCAATCACAGTGGGAGCGCAAAAAATACCGGCTCCGGACAGGCCAAAAGCTTCTATGAGTGCGGTATCAGCACACTCAACCTGAATGTCCGGTTTTATTTTATATCGCTCAAACCAGCGCTTCAGTCCCATACCTCGCTCAGTATCGGCAGACGGCATCAGCATCGGGGCTCCTTCAAGCGCAGCAGGAAAGTTGGCCCGGTAGGTTGCTGCGACATCTCGGGTGGCAAAAAAACTCAGGCCGCACTCACCCAGAAGGTGGTTATACCCGCGAATATGAAAGCTGGCATCCAGTGGCCGGTCTGCCAGCACCAGGTCAAGCTTCTGGGTTGCCAGATCTGCCAGCAGGCTGGGTAATGGACCCTCTTCACAGATAAGCCGGCTGGCATCATTAAGTTTTAGCGCAGGCTCCAGCAGGTGATAAGCGATCAGCTTAGGCAAGACATCGGCAATACCAATGTTGAAACGCTGCTGTTTGAGTTTCACCGGGTTGTGAATGCTTTGCTTGAGTTCATCGCCCAGCAGGAAGATATCTTCGGCATAGTTAAGCGCGTGCTGCCCCGCTTTGGTCAACTTAAGATTTCTGCCCCGTTTTCTGAACAGCGGAGTCCCCAGTTCGTGTTCAAGCAGCTTCAACTGACCACTGATTGTTTGTGGCGTCAGATGCAGTTTCTCGCTGGCCTTGTTGATGCTGCCTTCCTGAGCTACCACGAGAAAGTATCGCAGGTGTTTGTAATTCATGGATATACCTGGCTGTTATTATAATAGATCGAATAAATCTTACTATATTGCTAGTAAATTCGTATTTTATTTGTGGTTTTGCTGACTATACTGTGACTTATCGGGTTTGTCATGATCCCTCAGGTTCTCCCCTACAGGATCACGGTGACCGAGTTGTTGATAGGTTGTTATGTAAGTTAAGTTGTAAGACTCTCCTCCAGTCTTAAGTAAATGGACTCTCATCCAAATATTCACCCGGCGCCCAAGGCCGGGTTTTTTTTGCGTGGAGATTATGATGAAGAAAATAATCAAAGAATTTTTCCAGTTTGAAGCGGCGACCGGCATTCTGCTGATCGTGGCGATGGTTCTGGCGATGATCTTTGCTAATTCGCCCTGGTCAAATGAGTATTATGAGTTCTGGCGTATCAAGGGCGAGGTACGAATTGGCTCGCTGGGACTGGAGAAATCGTTACTCCACTGGGTCAACGACGGTCTCATGGCGATGTTTTTTATGCTGGTTGGTCTGGAACTGAAGCGGGAGATTCAGGGGGGGCAGTTGTCGAGCTTATCCCAGGTCAGTTTGCCGGGGATTGCTGCTATCGGTGGCATGGCTGTTCCTGCGCTGGTTTTTTATCTGGTTAATATGGATGGCAGTGCGACTGATCTGCGGGGGTGGGCGATACCCACTGCGACCGATATCGCTTTCGCTCTGGGTATTCTATCTTTGCTGGGACCCCGGGTGCCGGCATCGCTGAAACTCTTTCTGATGGCTCTGGCGATCATGGATGATCTGGGCGCCATTATTGTCATTGCACTGTTTTATACCGAGAATCTGGCAGCCAATTCATTATTGATTGCTGCGGCAGCAATCTGCGTGCTTATATTGATGAATCGCATGGGAGTGGTTCGAGTCGCTGCCTACGTGATTGTCGGGGTCGTGCTCTGGGTCAGTGTGCTGAAGTCAGGTGTTCATGCGACGCTGGCGGGAGTGGTACTGGCCCTGGCGATCCCGAATAAAGATACTGATGATGGGGAGTCACCACTTAAAAGTCTTGAGCATGCCCTCCATCCCTGGGTTTCGTTCGCAATAATCCCGTTGTTCGCCTTTGTTAATGCGGGGGTAGATCTGTCGGGTATCTCGTTCACTCAACTCTTTAGCACAGTCCCTCTGGGGATCCTGCTGGGCTTGTTTGTTGGTAAGCAGGTGGGCGTCTTTCTGTTTTCCTGGTGCTGGATTAAGCTGGGTATGGCCGAAAAACCACAGGGGGCAAGCTGGTTGATGCTCTATGGTGTTTCAGTGCTGACGGGAATCGGTTTTACCATGAGTCTGTTTATTGATGCGCTGGCTTATGAAGGCGTAGAGGATCTGTATGGCGCTGCTGACCGTCTGGCGATCCTCGCAGGTTCAGCTATATCCGCGGTACTGGGTTACCTGATACTTATCTTTGCATTCCGCAAAGAGGCTATCGATGAAAACAGAGATGCAAACAGGCCGTCCGTTTAAAAAATAAGTCGCAGAGCAGTGGAGTCGGTTGATTCAGAGAGAGGGCTGCTATAAGGTTGGATCTGTGAATTAACGACTGTCTGGAAACATTGTGTCAGATTTGGTATCCCTGATTGAGATAAAACTCTGCGGCCTCTATGTTGGAGAGCGCTGGCGATGGCGTAACTGAGCCCTGCTTTTCAGTTATTGCGCCCGGGCAGGTATACGCTTTATAAAAATCGCCCGGAATAGATTTCAAAACTCTGTTAAACAATATGCAGAGTAGTTATGAGAACAGACCATGACACCTGAACAATTTGCTGAGCTGTCGGCTCAGAATTTCAATCGCATTCCTGTAGTCCGCGAAGTATTAGCGGATCTGGATACCCCCCTTTCCACCTATATGAAACTGGCGAATCAGCCCTACAGCTACCTGTTAGAGTCTGTCGAAGGCGGGGAAAAGTGGGGGCGATACTCAATTATCGGCTTGCCGTGCCGGACGGTCCTTAAAGTGTTTGGCCACAGTGTTCGGGTTGAGACCGATGGTGAGATTGTAGAGCAGTCAGAGGTGGCCGACCCGCTTGAATTCGTTGAGCAGTTTCAGGCGCGTTATCGGGCAGCCGAGCTACCCGGCCTGCCTCGCTTTAATGGCGGCTTAGTCGGTTATTTTGGCTATGATTGTGTCCGTTATGTGGAGCAGCGGCTGGCAAACAGTATTCCCGAAGACGTTATCGGTACGCCAGATATTCTGCTAATGGTCTCCGATGAGGTAGTCGTATTTGATAACCTCAGTGGTAAGTTGATACTCATCAGTCATGCTGACCCCGGTGAGGAGGATGCTCTGGGTCAGGCTCAGTTACGTCTGGATGAGCTTGTCAGCCAGCTGCGGTTTTCTGTGCCGTATCAGGATACCCAGCCGACGGAGCGTCGGGAGGTGTCTGAATCGGAGTTTAAATCCAGTTTTGGTGAGCAGCAGTTTAAAGACTCTGTGAATCGCATTAAGGAGTATATCCTCTCCGGAGATGTGATGCAGACGGTGATATCTCAACGGATGACCATCCCGTTTACCAGCAGCCCGTTGGATCTGTACCGCGCATTGCGCTGTCTGAATCCTTCGCCCTATATGTATGTTTTACATCTGGGGGATCATCATGTGGTCGGTTCCTCTCCGGAGATCCTGGCGCGGGTGGAAGACAATATAGTAACTGTTCGGCCAATCGCCGGAACCCGTCCCCGGGGTGAAACTGAAGCAGAAGATCTGGCGCTGGAGAAAGATCTGCTGGCAGACCCTAAAGAACTTGCAGAACACCTGATGCTGATCGATCTGGGTCGCAACGATGTTGGACGGGTTGCCGAAATCGGTAAAGTAGAGCTGACGGCTCAGATGGTGGTCGAGCGCTATTCCCATGTAATGCATATCGTCTCTAATGTCATTGGTCATCTGAAGCCTGAGGTTTCGGTGATGGATGTACTGCGTGCGACACTGCCCGCAGGCACCTTAAGTGGTGCCCCTAAAGTGCGGGCCATGGAGATCATCGATGAGCTTGAACCGGTTAAGCGTGGCATCTATGGCGGAGCTGTTGGTTATCTTTCCTGGAATGGAAATATGGATACAGCAATCGCTATCCGTACCGCTGTGATTGAAAACGGTCAGCTGCATATTCAGGCGGGCGCGGGTATCGTGGCTGATTCGGTGCCAAGTTCCGAATGGGATGAAACAATGAATAAAGGCCGTGCTATATTCCGCGCTGTAGCGATGGTAGAGCAGGGGCTGGATAATCTCTGAGCTGAGCTAATATGATATGGCCTCCGCAAGGGGGCTTTTTTATGCCATTTAAGTACTTAGCTAAAGGCTCAGAATTTCGGCTTTTGGAAATTACTCTTTTTCCCGCAGCTGTCTGGTTGGTTAACTTTACCCTGATAATTATGACGCATTGAAATTATTTTGTTATATTGTAACAAAATAAGCCATTTAAGATCTCATCGATGTTCAGTCAGATTCCTACCAATATTATTACCGGTTTTCTCGGCGTGGGTAAAACCACAGCCATCCAATATTTACTAAACCACAAGCCTGCTCATGAGCGTTGGGCGGTGCTGGTGAATGAGTTTGGCGAAGTGGGAATTGATGCCGGATTGTTAGCCAATGAGCAGCAGGCGACCGGGGTGTTTATGCGGGAAGTGCCGGGCGGCTGTATGTGTTGTGCTGCAGGCATCCCGATGCAGGTGGCGCTGAGTCAGCTGATTCGTCAGGCTAAACCCGATCGTCTCCTGATTGAACCGACCGGCCTGGGGCACCCGCTGGAGGTGGTTCGGGTGTTGCAGCAGCCACACTATCGGGATGTGCTCGATTTGCGTAGTACTATTACGCTGGTGGATGCGCGTAAACTGGCAGATAGCCGCTATACCGGGAACGAAACCTTTAATCAGCAACTGCAGGTTGCGGATCTGGTCGTTGCCCATAAGACCGATCTGTACACAGCGACTGAGACGGAGCAGTTGACCGAATATCTGCAAACACTCGGTAGTGATGCTCCCGTACTCAGCTGTAACGAGGGTCAGCTCAGTCTCCAATGGCTGGACGCGGATTCAAAACATGATCGTGTGACTGATACAGAATCGTCGCATCAACATCATGATCATTTTCAGACAGATGAGCCGATGCCGGATTGTGGCTACCTGCGTAAAGATAACTCTGGTGAAGGGTATTACAGCAGTGGCTGGATCTTCAGTGCGGAGTTTGAATTCAGTTTTACAGCCCTCGAAACGCTGCTGATGGGAGTTCCGGCGGAACGCCTTAAGGCGGTCTTTATTACCGATGAGGGAATCTTTGCTTTTAACCTGGCCGATGCCGTGCTTAAAGTGCAGGCGCTGGATGAGGTGATGGATAGCCGCATAGAGGTGATCGGTCAGCAACCGGCTGAGTGGTCTGAACTTGAGCAGCAGCTGCTTGCAATTACCGTCCGCTACTGACTATTTTTCTACGAGTTCGCGAGAAGGCGCGGCGATGTCCAGCAGTGGTGCCGCATCAAGGGATTCTGCATCCATCATGCCGGCAATCTGTTGCAGAGACGAAAAAATATGCTGTTGTTGCAGACTTTCGAGGTTTTCAAACCGCTGAATGAAGGATTCGTGCAGCAGAGACGGTACTGTTTGCAGCACCTGATTCCCGCTCTCTGTTAGCCGTGCGTTGACGATTCTTCGGTCTGTATTGCTGCGGATACGCTGCACCAGTTGACGCTCTTCCAGACGGTTCATGATGGTTGTGACTGTTGCCTGGCTCAGGGATACATCATCAGAGATTCGTTTAACCGTAACATCTCCCAGTTCTTTGATAGCACGCAGTACCATCACCTGTGGAATTGTCAGGCCGCAGGCCTTCACAACACGCTTGGATTGAAGGTCGGTTGCCCGAATGATCTTTCTCAGTTCGATCAGAACATCCTGCCAGCAGGGAATGTTGTCTGTCATCTTAATCTGTACACTCATGTTAATCCCTTAACGGGATATTTCAGAAAAACGGCAGCCTTAAAAAAGTTGAGCGAGTATAGCTCAGACTGTATGCAGTACAAACAAGTATAGAAATAATGGTTTGAGTTCTAAATATTAGAAGACTAATATATATAACTCAAATTATATTGGCTCGAAATATCATGGAGGCGTCATGAGAAAACTGTTAGCGGCATCAGTAATGGTGTTAGCCTTTGGACAGGCACAGGCGGCGGATGATTGTGGAAAAGTAACCATTGCGGATATGAACTGGAGTTCAGCAACGCTGATCGCCAATGTGGATAAGTTCATTCTTGAATATGGGTATGGCTGCGAAGCTGAGCTGGTCCCTGGGGATACCATGCCGACCGGTACTTCTATGATTGAAAAAGGCGAGCCGGATATTGCGCCTGAGATGTGGAGTAACTCCATGCGGGACGCTCTGGATAAAGGTGTTGCTGAGAAACGTCTGCGCTTTGCCGGGAAGTCACTTTCCGATGGTGGCGAGGAAGGGTTCTGGGTGCCGGAATATCTGGTTAAGCAATACCCTGAGCTGGCGACCATTGAGGGTGTGAAAAAACACGCCAAACTCTTTTCTCATCCTGAAGATGATACCAAGTCTGCTTTCTATGGTTGTCCCGCAGGTTGGAACTGTCAGATCTCTGCCGGGAATCTGTTCAGGGCGTTGCATTTAGCGGATTCTGGTTTTGAGCTGATCGATCCGGGTTCCGGGGCCGGTCTGGCAGGCTCTATCGCAAAGGCATTTGCCCGTGAAGAACCCTGGTTCGGTTATTACTGGGCACCCACCGCGGTACTGGGGAAGTATAAAATGGTCAAGGTTGATTTTGGTTCCGGAATCGATAAACAGCAATATATAAACTGTATTTCGGCTAATGAATGTGTTGATCCTAAGCCAACCATGTACCCACCTTCACTGGTGCAAACGGTGACTACTGAGAATTTTGCCGCTAACTCACCTGCAGCATATAGCTATGTAGCCAACCGTTCTTTGACCAATGATCAGTTAAACAGTCTGCTGGCATGGATGGAAGATAATCAGGCTGATGGTGAAGTGGCGGCTGAATACTTTCTGCTAGAACATGAAGACCTATGGACCCCCTGGGTTTCTGCAGAGGTTGCTGCCAAAGTTAAGCAAGCCTTGCAGTAAACGTTTAATGGAATTGTTGCGATAAGTCACTGCCCGATTGCCTCAGGTAATCGGGCAGTGCTGTTTCTGAAAGAGGTTTAATATGGCTGATTCAGGCTGGTTAAGTGAGGTACCCCAGCTAAGCAGGGGAGAGTTACGGGATATCCGGAAATTTCTGGACACCGAGTACCGGGATTTTTCACGGGAGTATGGCGAGCTGATAGAAGGTTTTTTTGACCCGCTTTTGTCATTTCTTGTCTGGTTTGAAAAACTGCTGTTAGCAACGCCCTGGTGGCTGGTGATCGCGATAATTGCTGGGCTGGCTTATCTGTCCAGCCGGTCATGGAAGCTCAGCCTGGGTGTGGTGATCTCCTTCTTTATGATCGGGTATTTCGGCATGTGGGACGATACTATGCGGACCATGAGCATTATTCTGGTCTGTACTCTGATGGCGATTGTGCTGGGGGTTCCCATCGGTATTGCGATGGCGCGTTCGGACCGGGTTCAGTCGGTGGTGACACCGTTGCTGGATATTATGCAGACCATGCCGGCCTTTGTTTACCTGATCCCGGTGGTCATGTTGCTGGGTATCGGTAAAATTCCCGGTGTGATAGCCGTGGTGATCTATGCCATACCGCCGGTTATTCGTCTCACTAACCTGGGTATCCGGCTGGTGGATAAAGATGTTCTCGAAGCCGCGACCGCCTATGGTGCCAGTTCATTTCAGCGTCTGATGGGGGTGCAGTTACCCCTGGCGATGCCAACTATCATGGCGGGTATCAATCAGACCATCATGATGGCCCTCTCAATGGTGGTTATCGCTTCAATGATCGGGGTTAAAGGTCTGGGCCAACCGGTGCTGAAATCTATCACCAATCAGTATTTTACGCTGGGATTATTAAATGGTCTGGCGATTGTCGCACTGGCGATTATCTTTGACCGGGTTTCTCAGGCATATGCCAAACGGAGTCAACGATATCTGGAGGGCATGGATAATGGCTGAAGCTAAGATCAAAGAGGCAGCAACGCCGCTGATCCGAATTGAAGGTCTGTATAAGCTCTTTGGTAATAATCCGAAGAAATTTATGCCTCTGGTGCATGCGGGTAAGAGCAAAGATGAGATTCTTGCAGAAACCGGACATACCCTGGGACTTAAGGATATTAATCTGACCATTAATCAGGGCGAGATCTTCGTCATTATGGGGTTGTCTGGCTCAGGTAAATCAACCCTTATTCGACATTTCAACCGTCTGATAGACCCTACTGAAGGGGTGATTGAGGTTGAGGGAACCGATGTGATGAAGCTCTCGCCGAAAGAGCTGGAACAGTTCCGTCGTCATAAAATGTCGATGGTGTTTCAGCGCTTTGGCCTGCTACCGCATAAATCAGTCGTCGAAAATGTGGGCTATGGGCTATCTATTCAGGGGGTTAGCAAAAGTGAGAGCCATGCGAAAGCTAAAGAATGGCTTGAGGCCGTTGGTCTGGCTGGGTATGAAGATCAATATCCCGCCCAGCTTTCCGGTGGGCAGCAGCAACGGGTGGGTCTGGCCCGGGCGCTGTGCACCGATGCTGAAATCCTATTGATGGATGAGGCGTTCTCGGCCCTCGACCCGCTGATCCGTTCAGAGATGCAGGACCAGTTGATTGAGCTGCAGGAAAAGCTTCATAAAACGATTATCTTTATCACCCATGACCTCGATGAAGCGCTACGCATCGGCGACCGGATCGCTATTCTGAAAGATGGCGAGATGGTGCAGCAGGGTGAACCTGAAGATATTCTCTTACATCCTGCCGATGACTATGTGGAAGCCTTCGTTCGCGATGTAAACCGCGCCCGGGCACTGACCGTGGAAACCGTGATGAAAGATCCCATCTCTCGGATAACGGCCAGTACCATCGAAGAAGCCCTTAAGCAGATGAAGGGCTTTAAAGAGGACTATGGTTATTACGTTAACGAGGATGGTTATCAGGGGGTACTGACAGAGGAAAAGCTGCAGGCTGTGTATAACAGTGATCATCAGGCGGCATTAACTTCAGAGCATTGCGAAGCGTTAGACCCGATCTCGCAGGGAGCCGTTTTGGAGACGGTTATCCCGGATACACTGAACTCTGAGTATTCGCTACCGGTAGTTGATGAAGATGGCGAGATGACCGGACAGCTTTCCAGAAGCACATTAGCAGAGGTATTGGGGCATGAGGAGCAAAGAAGTCGCTAGAAAGCAGTTGCTAGAACGGAGCCTTCGGCCCCTGCTAGTGGCAAGATGTCACTGCGTGACTTGCTAGACAAGCCTTAAGCATAAAGCCGCCAAATTGGCGGTTTTCCAGGCCTTTGTCTTTGCTTTCAGGTGTTGCGGGTATCTGTGTTTTGCTTAATGGCTACTCGCTTTTGTATTAGCCAGGCAATAATGATTGCGTTGAAGTAAGCGAATAAAAGCAGACCAATTTTATTCAGAACGACAGTGGCAATCATACCCCCGGTAGACTGTGCCTGAGTGATGGGCACTTTAGCGTTCATTATATTAAGAAAGGCCCACCATAGAGCCTCATTAGCTGTGTTTATTCCACCTTCATGCCCACGTTCAAGCTCCAACACTAGACTGGCGCATACTGTATATGTAACGAAGGTAATTAAAATAACAACTAAAGTAAGGCTTTGAAATTTGCTTGCTTGAATTGATGAAACAAGCAGTTTCAATGACTTTATAGTACGAATAAACCTTAATATCCTGACTATTCTTGCAAGCCTTCCCCAGCGGAGCGGATCAACCAGTGGAATAGAGGATAACAAATCTATCCACCCCCACTTTAAGTATGAAATCTTATTCTTAGCGTTATATAGATTGATGAAAAAGTCGCCGAGGAAAACAAAGCAAATGCACAAATCAATTCGTTGTAAAATAAGCGAAATTTCAGGATCCGTTATCAGGAGTGTCTCAAAGAAAACTACAATAAGAACGTAGATACTTAATGCCAGTAGAAATAGTTGATAAACGGCGCCTCCTTTCTCCTTCATCTTTAATTTCCCTTAAGACAGTTTATAACTTTATTGGCCATTTCCTTTATGTTTCGATAGTGCCAAAAGATAGTGTGGCAGACAAATACTATTGCTGCTTTGAGACTCTCCTTAAGCACTAAAAAAACCGCCGGGAGGCGGTTTTAAAAATTCTTTTCTAGCAAGCGGCGCAGCCGCGTCTAACCACTAGCAAGTCGCGAAGCGACGTCTAGCAACTGCTCTTAGGCGTAGCGACGATCTAGCGACTCAGGTTTTCAACCTGTACCGCCCCGGCCGCAGCCAGTGCCTTTTCCTTGGCATTATCGGTATCGGTTCCCCGTGCCAGTGCCACCCCCATACGGCGTTTGCCGCTGACTTCGGGTTTGCCAAACAGGCGTAGCTGAGTGTCGGGAACGGCGAGTGCTACTTCCAGGTTAGAAAAACTCAGGTTTTTCGATTCGCCTTCGACCAGTATTACGGCGGAGGCGGATGGGCCATGCTGCACGATGTTGGGGATCGGCAGGCCTAAGATAGCGCGGGCGTGCAGGGCAAACTGGGACAGGTCCTGGGAGATCATGGTGACCATACCGGTGTCATGGGGCCGGGGGGATACTTCGCTGAAGTACACATTATCCCCTTTTATAAACAGTTCCACTCCGAAAATACCCCAGCCGCCAAGGGCTGTAGTCACTTTTTCAGCGACCTCTTTAGCCCGGCTGAGTGCGGTTTCGCTCATCGCCTGCGGTTGCCAGGATTCGCGGTAGTCGCCATCCTCCTGTCGGTGTCCGATCGGCAGGCAGAAACTGGTGCCCTGAATATGACGGATGGTGAGCAGTGTGATCTCATAATCAAAATCGACGAAGCCTTCCACGATAACCCGGCCGGCACCGGCACGGCCTCCCTCCTGGGCGTAGGTCCAGCTGGCCTCGATCTCTGCGGCGGTTTTGATGGTGCTCTGGCCTTTGCCCGATGAGCTCATAATCGGTTTCACCACACAGGGCATACCGATCTCTGCCACAGCTTTGTCAAAGTCAGTGCGGTTGTCGACAAACTGATAGTTGGAGGTGGGAATCCCCAACTCCTCTGCTGCCAGACGGCGAATTCCCTCGCGGTTCATGGTCAGGCGGGCTGCATTGGCGGTTGGCACGACATTGAAGCCTTCCTGTTCCAGCTCTACCAGGGTGTCAGTGGCGATCGCTTCAATTTCCGGTACGATATAATCTGGTTTTTCCAGTTCTATTACCCGGCGCAGTTCAGAGCCATCCAGCATTGAAAAGGTATACGAGCGATCCGCCACCTGCATCGCCGGCGCCTTCTCATATCGGTCACAGGCGATCACTTCACAGCCATAACGCTGCAGTTCAATCACTAGCTCTTTTCCCAGTTCCCCGGAACCGCAGAGCAGAATTTTAGTTGCAGTCGAGGAGAACGGTGTGCCGATAGTTGCCATGGGGAATCCTGTTAACAATAGAATGACGCGTCAGACGTTGAGGCGGCTAATATTAACGTAATCTCTCGATTGAGACACAAAAAACTGCTTATTTTTTCATCACTCTTAGCTTTATTTCTACCTTTATCAAGCTTTTTTCTGAGTGATATTCTGAGAAACTTAACTGATCCAGGCGATTATTTTAAGTTTCATGGGATCAGATTCTGTATGTTTCTGCCGGGCATGTAGGGACGTTAAAAACGTGTATTCTCTTTAGCTATTAATTTATTCAACGTGTTGATTAGTAATATTAATTTTAAATTTAGACTATTAATTTTAAAAACGGATTAATATTTTTTAAACGGCTGGATATTTTTACTATCATACCAAAAATGATAATTAAAATGTGATTTATATCATTTGAATGTAATGCTATTGGCTCTTATCTTCCTTCCTGCATATTGCAAAAGTAAGACCGGGCAGGTCTTGCACCAGATCTGTTCGGTCTTCTGCCTGTTTATCTATTACTTCTCCATGGGGAGCCAACTTACATGAATAAGAATAAGAAAATGTTCACTAAGCACTTGCTGGGATCCGCTTTAGTTGCGGCCATGTTTGCTACACCGGTTATGGCGATGCCGACACTTACAGCCGGTCTTGAACTCAACCTCGATGCGATGGATACACAATCTTCAAATACTGCTTACGATGAGAGCGGTCATGTGGAGATCGGTATCTCCGGGCGCCACGATAGTGGCGAGTATTTTGTTCAGGCGGTTGGCGCGATCCGCCTGTTGTCTCAGGCTGATGGTGATGGGGATCAGATCGAGGTGCGGGATGTTTATCTGCAACTGGGAGATCCGCGCTGGGATGTTCAGATTGGCCGCTTTGAAGCGATCAACCTGTTTCCATTGGGAAAAGATACCATCGTAAGCCATGCTGGTGGTGTCCCGGTGTATGAGGCTAATATGGTTCGTGGCCGGGCCGGAACGGATGGCGGCCAGGTAGCGTTCCACCTGAACCCGAGTGATAACATCCGGCTGGAGCTGGCAACTATTTTCGGTGATGACGACCTCGCCGGCGATGATACCACGGCGATTGCCGGGGTGCGTCCGGTAGTCACCTGGGCAGGTGATGGTGTGTCCGTTAGTCTGGGTTATGAGCGGGTCAACTATGATCTGACCGGCGGTGGTGAGGTCGATAAAGATGGCTACGGTATCACCACCAGTTTTGATGTTGCCGGTGCCAGTGTGAATCTGGCCGCTTCCCGACAGACTGTGGATAGCATCAGTCAAAAAGTGAATTCATATGCTGCTAACATGGTCTACGGTGGGTTTGGTGCCGGACTGATCCATTCCGCAGAGGAAAAGGCCGGTGTCGATGCCGATGTAACAACGGCGTATCTGGCTTATACCGTGCCACTGTTCGATATTGAAGCGGCCTCGGTGACCTTCGCCGGTTCGTTTTCCCGTGCAGAAGGCGATGCGGTAACCGATGATGAAACCAACGCTCTTCGGGTTCGTTTTAACTACGACTTCTGATCGGTGGTTAGTCTGTTTTGAGTTTACCTTATGGCGGAACAGACCCCTTCCTGTTCTGTTTTTTTAAACTCATAACTATCCCGGGGAGCCTGCTCTCCCCGGAAGCTAAGGCAGAGAGTTGGCTGCTTTAAATTTTTCCACCTTCGTTATTCTTTCTTTTACTCCTGCATCTATTTTGCCTGTTTTAGTCCCTGTAAAACCAACGCTCTTAGGCGCTCCGCGGCAGGTGATAGTTGTCTTCCTTTTATTTGTATCAGAAAGTAAGGCGACATCTCGACTGGCTCTTTAAGTCTCAACACTCTCAAGCGGGCGCCAAGTTTTTCAACCAGCAATTCAGATACTTCACTTGCCAGCGGCGCGATTGCCGATGAAGAGATCAGAATCGACATCATCACCAATAGCGAAGTTGTGTTAGTGATACTTTCAGGTGGTCGCAATCCTGAGTTGAGAAAGGCGTTGTTGACCGCTTCACTCATGGGTGCGCGTTGTGACTGAATAACCCATTCATAGGCGGTCAGGTCTTTTAATGAGACCTCTTTGGCGTTGGCCATCGGGTGGTCTTCCCGAACCAACAGTTTTACTTTCTCAGACTTGGCCGGGCAGACCTCAAAGTCGTTGGTGTCAAACTGTGAAAGCAGACGTGCCAGGACAAAGTCGTTGTTACCGATAATCAGGTCGTGCACTAACACGTCACTGGTATCGACATTGACATTGACCACTGTTTTGGGCGAAGTGGCTTTAAGCTGGCGGATAGCGGGAACAACAAAGCCGACGGCAGCACCGGTCACCGCCCCAACTGAGACGATACCGCGCTCTCCCCGTTGCATCTCATCGACATCCCGTGACATATCCCGAAGCTCGACCAGCATGTTGTGTGCCCGCTGGGCCACCCGTTGCCCGATCAGGGTTAATACCATCCCCTTAGGGTGGCGTTCAAAGAGCTTAGCCTGCATCGTCGATTCGATCTCTGACAGCATACGTGAGGCGGCTGGCTGGGTAATCGCTATCTCGTTGGCAGCGAGTCCGAGTTGTCCGTGCTCTGCAATCGCACAGATAAGACGTAGTTGATTGATTTTAAGGTATTTTGACAGGCTGTATTTCATGGTGGTTTATATACTTAATTTGGTATGTCAATTTAGGATATATGGATTTTATTGCTATGTCTAAGCGATTGTTTACTGTGACTCTCAGGCGTATCAATATCCAGGTGCCTCTCGGTTGCAGTATCCCGGTGGTTGGGCTGTTGGGAGTTGCTTTCTGTTCAACCCAAAGCACTTTCTACATTTTTCCGGTTGTTAAGTTAAATCTTGTTACCAATTACGGTATCTAAAAAGTCTATATTGATAATCATTAACGACTTTTCTCTCCTTAATAGTCATATATTGGCTTAGAAATTTAACTGTATATCAAAAATGATATTTATATTGTTAATTTATCTATTTGAGTGTTATGCAGTCAGCCCCTATTCTTGATCACAGGCCTTATCAGGGTCTGAGGGTTTTAAAATAAAAATAATAGCGGTATCAGGTACAGGCAAAGAAAGATCAGTTGCCTGCTTGTCTTCCGCAAATAGGAGATCCAAATGAAACAGTTTAAGAAGATCCTGGCCACCGCAGCGATAGGTGCGGCGTTTTTGACGGCAAATGTTGCTGTGGCCGCAGGGTATGTAGGCATCGCCATGCCAACTAAATCCTCAGCCCGTTGGATTTCTGATGGTAATTCAATGGTTGAGCAGTTCAACACAGCGGGTTACAAGACCGATCTTCAATATGCTGAAGATGATATTCCTAATCAACTGGCTCAGATCGAAAATATGATCGTCAAGGGCGTGGATGTGTTGGTGATTGCGGCGATTGATGGAACGACGCTGTCGAATGCGCTGGAAAACGCCCATGCTGCGGGTATTCAGGTCGTTGCTTATGACCGCCTTATTCGTGACAGTGCTTACGTTGATTACTATGCCACTTTTGATAACTTTAAAGTGGGCGTGCAGCAGGGGACTTCCTTGATTGATGGCCTGAGAGCGCGCTATAAAGCTCCCTTCAATATAGAGCTGTTTGGTGGTTCACCGGATGATAACAACGCTTACTTTTTCTATAACGGTGCTATGTCGGTATTGCAGCCGCTGATCAATTCCGGCGAAGTCAAAGTGGTATCCGGGCAAGAGGGAATGGGCACAGTGGGTACACTGCGTTGGGATGGCTCCGTTGCCCAGGCGCGTATGGATAACCTGCTGTCAGCGCACTACACCGATGGTCGCATTAATGGTGCACTTTCACCTTACGATGGTCTCTCTATCGGTATTCTTTCGTCACTCAAGGGGGTGGGGTATGGCTCTGGCGATATGCCGATGCCTATTGTCACCGGGCAGGATGCTGAACTGCCTTCGGTTAAGTCCATTCTTGCCGGCGAACAGTACTCTACTGTATTCAAGGATACCCGCGAACTGGCCCGCGTAACCGTGGGTATGGTTGATGCATTGCTGAAAGGTGGTAAGCCTGAGATCAATGATACTAAGACTTATGACAACGGTGTGAAAATCGTTCCATCCTATCTGCTTGAGCCGGTTCTGGTTGATCAGTCAAACTGGGAGTCTGTTGTGATTGGCAGCGGCTACTATTCGATGGATCAGGTTAAGTAAGTCGCATTCCTGCGGGCTTGCTCTGGCAGGTCCGCGAGTCAGGACATGTAATATGCAAGATATTATTCTGGAGATGCGCGGCATCACCAAAACCTTTCCCGGTGTTAAAGCGTTAGACAACGTTAGTCTGAAAGTCAGACGCGGCGAAATTCATGCCCTGTGTGGTGAAAATGGTGCCGGTAAGTCGACTCTGATGAAGGTTCTTAGTGGCGTCTATCCCCATGGCAGTTACGAGGGCGAGATTCACTATGAAGGCCAGACCATGGCATTCAAAGGAATCGAAGACAGCGAGAGTAACGGGATTATCATTATTCATCAGGAGCTGGCGCTGGTGCCCTTGCTATCGATTGCCGAGAACATCTTTCTGGGCAATGAGCTCGCTGAGAAGGGGGTCGTTGACTGGCCAAAAACCTATCAGCGGACCTTCGGGCTACTGGCCAAAGTAGGCCTGGATGCTCAACCCTCCACGCTGATTGAAAAGTTAGGTGTGGGTAAGCAGCAACTGGTGGAGATCGCGAAGGCGCTTTCTAAGAGTGTGAAACTGCTGATTCTGGATGAGCCAACTGCTGCGTTACAGGAAAATGACAGTCAGAAATTACTGGATCTGTTGCTTGAGTTTAAAGCTCAGGGGATTACCTCAATTCTGATTTCTCACAAGCTGAATGAGATTAGTCGGGTCGCAGATAGTATTACGGTCATCCGCGATGGTGCGGCAGTCTCGACGCTGGACTGTCGCAACCAGGATATCAGTGAGGCGGATATTATCCGCGATATGGTGGGTCGTGATATGGCGCACCGTTACCCCCACAGATCACCGAATATTGGTGCGCCCTTGTTAGACGTTTCCGACTGGAATGTCTGGCATCCGGAATCCATTGACCGGCAGATGATTAAAAATATCAATCTGCGCGTCTCTGAAGGCGAGATTGTCGGTATTGCAGGCCTGATGGGATCGGGCCGCACAGAGTTTGCTATGAGCCTGTTTGGGCAGAGCTATGGACGGAATATTTCCGGCAAGGTGCACCTGCGAGGTAAAGAGATCGATGTCTCTGATGTACGCCATGCGGTGAATAACCGGATTGCATATGTCACTGAAGATCGCAAAGAGCTGGGGCTGGTGCTGGACGAAACGATCCTTAAGAACACCACGCTGGCAAACCTGCACGGCGTATCACATCACACTGTCATAGATGACACCCGGGAACGCTGTGTGGCTGAGGATTACCGTAAAGCGCTAAATATACGTACCCCCAGTGTTTTCCAGAAAGTCGTTAATCTGTCAGGTGGAAACCAACAGAAGGTGGTGCTGAGTAAGTGGCTGTTTGCCCAGCCAGAGGTGCTGATACTTGATGAGCCAACCCGGGGTATCGATGTCGGTGCCAAGTTTGAAATTTACAGCATTATCAATCAGCTGGCCGATGAGGGGAAAGGGGTCATTATGATCTCCTCTGAGATGCCTGAGCTGCTGGGTATGTGTGATCGTATCTACGTGATGAATGAGGGCGCGTTCGCTGGTGAATTGGTGGGGCACGAAGCCAGCCAGGAAAAGATCATGTCGATGATCGTGAATACGTGAGTGGAGAGAATAATAATGCAACCGGTAAAAACAATGATTGAAGAGGCAGGCCCGATTGCCCGCGAGCCTCAGGATAAACCCTCAGTGAAGTCCTATCTTGCAGGACATCTGAGAGACTATGGCATGCTGGCTGCGTTGGTTGTCATTATGGCGTTGTTTGAATTTCTGACGGACGGCACTCTGATGCGTCCGGCCAATCTGACCAACCTGTTCCTGCAGAACAGCTACATTATTATCATGGCAATCGGTATGTTGCTGGTGATCGTGGCCGGTCATATCGATCTGTCAGTCGGGTCGGTGGTCGGTTTTATCGGTGCCCTCGCTGCCGTGATGATGGTGAATCTGGATCTGCCGATGTTTATCGTGGTGCCGGTCTGTCTGATTTGTGGCACGCTGATCGGTGCCGCACAGGGCTACTGGGTCGCCTACTGGAAGATCCCTGCATTCATCGTCACTCTGGCGGGGATGCTGGTATTCCGGGGGCTGACACTGGCGCTGCTGGAAGGTCAGTCCGTGGGGCCTTTCCCGAAAAACTTTCAGCTGCTGAGTACCGGTTTTATTCCGGATCTCTTTGGTGTTGACCGGCCCAACGTAACGGCTGTTGCACTGGGTGTTATCGCTGCCGCAGCGATTGTTTTTCTGGCTGCCCGCAGCCGGGCTCGGGCGATGAAATTTGGCATTGAAGATGAGCCGTTTGCGTTCTTCGTGGTACGTAACCTGCTGATTGCCGGATCGATTATCTATATCTCCTGGCTGCTCTCAACCTATCGCGGCTTGCCGAATGTACTGATTACCATGGCGGTACTGATCTCGGCGTATACCTTCCTCACCAACAGAACGACTATCGGCCGGCGCATTTACGCGCTGGGGGGTAACGAGAAAGCGGCCAAGCTGTCGGGTATCCGTACCGAGCGTCTGACCTTCCTTACCTTTGCCAATATGGGCTTTCTGGCTGCGCTAGCGGGGCTGATCTTTGCCGCCCGCCTGAATACGGCCACGCCAAAAGCGGGCTTTGCATTTGAGCTTGATGTCATCGCCGCAGTCTTTATTGGCGGAGCATCGATGTCAGGAGGTGTCGGTAAAGTGATCGGTGCCGTAGTCGGAGCCCTGATTATGGGGGTGATGAACAACGGCATGTCGATACTGGGTATCGGTATCGACTGGCAACAGGTGATCAAAGGGCTGGTACTGCTGGCGGCTGTGATCTTCGACGTATACAACAAAACCAAGCATCGTTAACAGGAGGGAGTTATGTATCTGTCTCAATTGAAGGATGGCGGTGTGCTTTGCCGTGAATCGGCTACAGCCTACCGGGTTAATGATGCCGAAACGACCTATGCACTGGCTCAGGAAGCGATCAGTTCCGGGCTGGATATGAGGTCTGTTATCGACCGTCACGGGCTGGGTGAGCCTGTCGATCTGGCAGCCTTGGCGGCTGCCGGTATGCTGGACTGCCCGATCCGTCATCCGGATTCAGCACATATGTTTCTCACCGGAACCGGTCTGACCCACCTGGGTTCAGCATCGGCCCGGGATGCAATGCACAGTTCTGAAAGCAGTGATGGTCTGAGTGATTCAATGAAAATGTTCCGCATGGGCATCGAAGGTGGCAAACCCGCCCCCGGTGATGTGGGCGTGCAGCCGGAGTGGTTTTATAAAGGCACCGGGTCTGCTGCGGTAGCCCCGGGTGATGACCTGGTTTCGCCGGACTTTGCCCTGGATGGCAGCGAGGAACCTGAGATCGCCGGTATCTATGTTATCGGTGCAGACCGGGTGCCTTACCGGATCGGTTTTGCCGTGGCCAATGAGTTTTCCGACCATGTGACTGAACGGATTAACTATCTGTATCTGGCTCATTCGAAACTGCGTCAGGCGTCATTTGGGCCTGAAATTCTGCTCGGTGAGCTGCCCCAGGATATTCGCGGAACCTCGCGAATTATGCGTGGTGAAGCGGTGGTGTGGGAGAAAGAGTTTCTCTCCGGTGAAGACAATATGTCGCACACCTTCGCGAATCTGGAGCATCACCATTTTAAATATCAGCTGTTCTGTGAACCGGGTGATCTGCATGTGCATATGTTTGGCACGGCGACATTATCGTTTGCGGATAATATCCGGGTCTTACCCGGTGATGTGATTGAAGTTGATGCCCCACAACTGGGGATGGCGCTGCGAAATACCGTGGCTCAGGAGGCGCCTCGTCAGTCTGAGGTGAGAGTATTATGAGTGTCCTGAACAGCAGCGCGATCTATCCCGATCTGCAGGGGCGCACTGTGCTGATATCGGGCGGGGCGTCTGGAATCGGTCAGGCCCTGGTTGAAGCCTTTGCCGCGCAGGGGGCGAATACCGCGTTTGTTGATATTGCCGTAGAGGCCGGAATCGCACTCGAAAAGACGCTTAAGTCTGAGGGACACAGCGTTTCATTTAAGCCCTGTGATATCACAGATATTCGCGAGTATCAGTTGACCATTCGTGAATTTGCCGATCAGCTGGGTCCGATTACGGTGCTGCTTAACAATGCCGCCAATGATGTGCGCCACTCTCTGGACTCCCTGACTAGCGAACGCTTTGATGAGCTGATTACGGTTAATCTGAAACACCAGATGTTCGCCGCCCAGGCGGTAGAGCCGATGATGCGTCAGTCCGGTGGAGGATCCATTATTAACTTTGGTTCCGTCGGCTGGATGATGGCAACAGCCGGTTATCCGGTCTATGCCGCCAGTAAAGCGGCCGTGCACGGGATGACCCGCTCGCTGGCCCGTGAACTGGGTGGTGCCGGTATCCGGGTGAATACCCTGGTGCCTGGCTGGGTGATGACGGAAAAACAGCTGCAGATGTGGGTTGATGATGAGGCGAAAGCGCTGATCAAGCGCAGCCAGTGTATGCCGGGTTCGGTACTGCCGGAACACATTGCGCAGATGGCCTTGTTTCTGGCGTCGGATGCGTCATCGATGTGTTCGGCACAAAACTTTATTGTTGACGGAGGCTGGGTATGAGTGAGTTTAAGGCGGCGAAGTGGCCGCGCAAACTGAGGTCGACAGAGTGGTTTGGTGGTACCAGTCGCGACCATATCTATCACCGCAGCTGGATGAAGAATCAGGGGCTGCCCGCGGATCTGTTTGATGGTCGTCCGGTTATCGGGATCTGTAATACCTGGTCTCAGCTGACCCCTTGTAATGCGCATCTGCGGGATCTGGCTGAGCGGGTCGCCCATGGTATTTACGAGGCCGGCGGGCTGCCGCTGGAGTTTCCGGTGTTTTCCACCGGTGAGAGTTCATTACGTCCTACTGCAATGATGTATCGCAATCTGGCGGCGATGGATGTTGAAGAAGCGCTGCGGGCGAATCCGCTTGATGGCGTGGTGTTATTGGCAGGTTGCGATAAAACTACCCCGGCGCTGCTGATGGGCGCTTCGAGTGTGGATATTCCGGCGATCGTCGTGTCCGGTGGGCCGATGCTGAACGGCTGGTTCCGTGGTGAGCGGGTGGGGTCGGGAACTGCGTTATGGCAGATGTCGGAAGATATCAAAGCCGGCAAAATGACCACCGACGATTTTCTTGAAGCGGAGCAGGCGATGTCCCGCTCATCCGGTGGTTGTAACACCATGGGGACCGCCAGCACGATGGCCAGTATGGCTGAGGCGCTAGGCATGGCGTTGTCTGGTAACGCGGCGATTCCTGCCGTGGATAGTCGTCGTCGGGTGATGGCGCATCTGACCGGGCGACGCATCGTGCAGATGGTAAAAGATGATTTGAAACCCTCCGATATTATGACCCGCCAGGCCTTTGAAAATGCAATCCGGGTAAACGGTGCCATCGGTGGCTCCACTA
The DNA here is from genome assembly GCA_024397875.1 of Amphritea atlantica. Classification (NCBI taxonomy): domain Bacteria; kingdom Pseudomonadati; phylum Pseudomonadota; class Gammaproteobacteria; order Oceanospirillales; family Oceanospirillaceae; genus Amphritea; species Amphritea atlantica. The sequence goes on along the minus strand of CP073344.1, from coordinate 3,271,607 downwards.
ATGCCGTGATCCACCTGCTGGCCATTGCCGGACGACTCAATGTTGATCTTACGCTGGATGACTGGGACCGCCTGGGGCGGGAGATTCCCACCATCGTCAACCTGATGCCATCAGGTAAATATCTGATGGAGGAGTTTTTCTATGCCGGCGGTCTGCCGGTGGTGATCAAGGCACTGGGGGAGGGCGGTAAACTGCATAAAGACACCCTCACGGTTTCCGGAGACTCTATCTGGGAAGAGGTCAAAGATGTGCGTTGCTGGAACGATGATGTTATCCGTCCGGTCGATCAAGCACTGACGGCAAACGGCGGTATCGTGGTGCTGCGGGGTAATCTGGCACCCGGTGGTGCAGTGCTGAAACCCTCTGCGGCAACAGCCGAGCTGTTGCAACACCGGGGGAGGGCGGTGGTGTTTGAAAATATCGACGATTACAAAGCGCGCATCAATGATGAAAACCTGGATGTTGATGAAACCTGCATTCTGGTGATGAAAAACTGTGGCCCCAAGGGCTATCCCGGTATGGCCGAAGTTGGAAACATGGGCTTGCCGCCTAAAATTCTGCGCCAGGGGATTACCGATATGGTGCGCATCTCTGATGCCCGGATGTCGGGCACTGCTTACGGTACTGTGGTGCTGCATACGACTCCTGAAGCCGCCGCCGGTGGACCGCTGGCGATTGTACAGAATGGCGACATGATTGAGCTCGATGTGGAAAACCGCCGACTGCATCTGGATATCCCCGAGGTGGAATTTTCTCAGCGGATGGCCGCATGGACGTCAACCGTTGCTGTACCCCCAAGCGGTTATGCCCGATTGTTCTTCGAGCATGTACAGGGCGCTGATACTGGTGCGGATTTCGATTTTCTGAAGGGCTGTCGGGGTGCCGCGGTACCCAAAGACAGCCATTGATCTATGCAACAATATTTATGTAAGGAGTGCGTAATGCTGACGGGTAAACATCTGATCGACGGCCAATGGATAGCGGGCGATAGCCGCTTCGAATCGACTCCGGCCCATGGTCAGGCCTATTCATTTTCGGCAGGCACGGTCAAGGACGTTGAGCGGGCTGCTGAAGTTGCAGAGGCCGCCTTTGATTCTTTTGGCAATTCCAGCCGACAACAGCGGGCGGAATTCTTAAACCGTATCGCCGATGAGATCGATATCCGCGGCGATGCGATTACCGAGATTGGTTCGCAGGAAACCGGTCTGCCAGAGGCGCGAATGATTGGCGAGCGGGGACGTACCGTCGGCCAGTTACGGTTGTTTGCCAGCCATATACTGGCGGGTGATTATCTTGACCGTCATTACGATGCGGCCCTGCCAGACAGGCAGCCAATGCCTCGCCCTGATCTGTGGCTGATGCAGCGCCCGATAGGCCCGGTTGCGGTGTTTGGTGCATCCAACTTTCCGCTGGCATTCTCCGTGGCCGGTGGCGATACCGCATCGGCTCTGGCGGCGGGCTGTCCGGTGGTGGTTAAAGGTCATTCGGCCCATCCGGGTACTGGTGAGCTGGTGGCGCAGGCAGTCGATGCCGCCCGTCAGGCGGTCGGTTTTCATCCGGGCGTGTTTTCATTTATTCAGAGCGGCGACCGGGAAGCCGGTCAGGCACTGGTGCAGCATCCACTGATCAGGGCGGTTGGTTTTACCGGCAGCCTGGCCGGTGGCCGGGCGCTGTTTGATCTGTGTGTCGGACGAGCAGAACCGATCCCCTTTTTTGGTGAGCTGGGATCGGTCAATCCGATGTTTCTGTTACCTAATGCCGTTGCAGCCCGGGGCGATGTACTTGCTGCAGGCTGGGCAGCATCACTGACGATGGGAGCAGGACAGTTCTGTACTAATCCAGGGATTGCAGTAGTGATCGAAGGCACTGACGCGGATAATTTTATCAGGACCGCATCTGCCGCATTAAGCGAAATCGGTGCGCAAACCATGCTCACTGACGGTATCGCCGCAGCGTACCGTTCCGGCGTTGAGCAGATTAAACACGACGTTAACGTGCGCGAGCTAATTGGTAGTTCCTGCAGTAACCGGGATGCCAGCCCTTACCTGTTCGTTACCAGCGGAGATGCCTGGCTGGAAAATGAAGTGCTCAGTGAAGAGGTCTTTGGTCCTCTGGGGCTGGTGGTCACCGCCCGTAATTTCGAGCAGATGCTGGAAATTGCCCGATCCCTGAAGGGGCAATTGACCTGTACTCTGCACCTTGACAGTGCCGATAACGGCGACGGGCAGCGTCTGCTACCTGTACTTGAGCGTAAAGCGGGCCGGGTGCTGGCTAACGGCTTTCCGACCGGGGTAGAGGTATGTGACTCGATGGTGCATGGCGGACCCTATCCGGCGTCTACCAACTTTGGTGCGACCTCGGTCGGTACTATGGCGATTCGCCGTTTCCTGCGCCCGGTCTGTTATCAGAATCTGCCGCAGGAGCTGTTGCCGGCTGACCTGTCTGAGCTGAGCTGAGCGATGGCGGAAACGGACTGGATAGCAGTTGACTGGGGCAGCTCTCAGCTACGAGCCTGGGCGATGGGGGCCGATGGCTCGGTGCTGCAATGGGTCTCTGCTGAGCGGGGGATGCTGACGCTGGCGCCGGATCAGTTTGAGCCGGCGTTGCTGGAATTGATAGAACGCTGGCTGCCTGCCGCCGGAGTGGTGACGGTTATCGCCTGCGGCATGGTCGGTGCCCGACAGGGCTGGAGAGAAGCGCCGTATTGCCAGGTTCCCTGTGCGCCACTTTCGGCCCGGCAGTTTGTGATGATCCCTTCACACTCTGAACAGCTGAAAGTGTATCTTCTGCCTGGGTTATCTCAGGAACTACCGGCTGATGTAATGCGGGGAGAGGAGACTCAGATCGCCGGAGTGCTTGAGAGACAGCCTGAATTTAACGGTATCGTTTGTTTGCCGGGAACTCACTGTAAATGGGTTCGCGTTAATCAGGGCAAGGTGACAGGGTTTCAGACATTTATGACCGGTGAACTGTTTGCTTTGCTGGCGGAACACTCGGTGCTGAAACATGGAATGAACGATCCGCAGGCAGATACTTTATCGTCTTCACTTCCGGAGTTTCTCAGCGCCATGCGTTCAGCTTTTGAGCAGCCGGGACAGCTATCCGCAGCGCTTTTCTCGCTACGGGCGCAGGGGTTGTTGCAGGGGATGACTGCCGATGAAGCGCGTGCCCGTTTGTCGGGGCTGCTGATCGGAGCAGAGCTGGCCGCCAGTCAGATGTTCCGGGCGGATGAGCCGGTCATTATTGTCGGTGATTCCGGCGTTGCGGAACTCTATGCTGAAGCGCTACAGAGTCTGGGAATCACGCCGCAGCGATTAAACGCTGATGCGGTCACGCTGGCAGGCTTGAAAGCGGCCCGCAGTCTGCTTGGTATCTAATCAATATAATGTTGGAGATCTGCTATGAGTCGTAACCTGATCGCTATTCTCCGGGGAATACGTCCTGACGAGGCCGAGTCAGTCACCTCGGTGTTGATTGACGCGGGGATCACCGATATCGAGGTGACGCTGAACTCCCCGGAGCCCTTGGAAAGTATTGCTATTATGTCACATCAGTTCGCGGCAGATGCGCGCATCGGTGCGGGCACAGTACTGACGGTTGATGACGTTGAAAACGTAGCCGCTGCCGGTGGACAGTTTGTCGTTTCGCCTAACTGTAACTCTCAGGTTATTGCGGCAACCCGACGTCTTGAGATGGCTTCCTATCCCGGTGTTCTGACTGCCAGTGAATGTTTTATGGCATTGCAGGCCGGTGCTACTGCGCTGAAGGTCTTTCCAGCAGTGATAATGGGGTATGCAGGACTGCAGGCTATCCGGGCCGTATTGCCGCGAGGGGCACAGGTGTTTATGGTCGGCGGTGTTGATCAGCACAATTTTACCGACTGGATCTCCGCCGGGGCCGATGGCTTTGGCATTGGTTCGGCGCTGTATAAACCGGGTAAATCCCTTACGGATATTGCCCGGGATGCACAGGCAATGGTGAGTGCTTTTGATCGGATAAGCGGTCATGGGTAGTGCTGAGGTGCGGGTTTATGATGATCGGCCCTGCGAACTCGGTGAGGGGCTGCTCTGGCATCCTGAACGCCAACAGCTGTTCTGGTTTGATATTCTTAACTGCAAATTATTGACCCGGACGGCTCAGGGGTATCAGCATGAGTGGCGCTTTGATGAGTATGTGTCTGCCGCGGGCTGGATTGATCAATCCACTCTGTTAATTGCCGGTGAAACCGGGCTGTATCGGTTTGATCTGGATGGCGGCAAAACGGAGCGACTCTGTGATCTGGAGGCGGATAATCCACTGACCCGTTCGAATGATGGGCGGGCGGATCCCTGGGGAGGGTTCTGGGTCGGGACGATGGGCAAACATGCCGAGCCTGAGGCCGGAGCTATCTATCGTTTTTATCGCGGAGAAATTCGCCGCCTGATCACCACTGTTACCATTCCTAATGCGATCTGTTTTTCGCCCCAGGGAGAGTATGTTTATTTTGCCGATACAGCAGTCGGGGTCATATGGCGGCAGCGCCTGAATGCCGTTGACGGCTGGCCGGAGGGCGAACCTGAACTGTTTATCAACTGTGCCGAGCAGGGGTTAAACCCGGATGGTGCCGTTAGCGATATTCAGGGACGATTATGGAATGCACAGTGGGGGGCTTCACGAGTCACCTGCTATGACTGCCATGGCGCTATTGAATCGACAATAACCCTGCCCGCGTCACAAATTACCTGCCCGGCGTTTGGCGGACCGGATATGCGCACGCTGTTTGTCACCTCTGCCCGTGAGCTTCTTTCTGAGCTGGCTTTGGTCCAGCAGCCGGATGCCGGAAAGGTGTTCAGCATCCAGACTGATACCATCGGGCGGGAAGAGCCGCGGGTCCGGTTTATCTGAGTTTATCTATATCTAAGTGCAGGCTCGTCACCTTTATTAAATCATTGTATCAATGGCGACGCGGGCTTTATCCTCAGACGTACCCGAATTGCCACTGGATAATGTGTTGGTAGGTTTCGCCAGGCTGGAGCTGTGCAGAAGGAAAGTCGGGCCGGTTGGGGGCGTCGGGAAAGGTCTGGGGTTCCAGTGCAATACCCGCTGACGGGTGCAGCGGTGCTCCTTCACGACTGATCATCTCAGCTGAGAAATGCTGTGCCAGGTAAAACTGCAAGCCTGCCTCTGTTGATGCAATACTCAGACAGCGGCCGCTGGCCGGATCGCTTAGCCGGGCTATTGTGCGCAGTTCCCCCCGCTGACCGTTCAGACAGAAGTTATGATCGAACCCTTCACTCTCCGTTAGTTGTTCACTGATCATCGCCGCTGAGCGAAAATCGAAACGGGTATCATCAACTATTGCCCGGCCTGGCAGAGGAATCAGTTTTTCATCCACTGGCAAATAGGCGTCGGCATCGATTTGCAGGGTGTGTCCCGCAGCACTGCTATCCATCTCTCCGGACAGATTCCAGTATGCATGATGGGTGATATTCAGTACGGTGGCTTTTTCGCTGATGGCGCTGATCCTACAGGTCAGCGTATCTTCAGCTGAAAGCGTATACGTTACCCGCGTGGTGAGCTGGCCAGGATAGCCCTGGTCACCGTCAGGCAATGTCAGTGAAAACTGTAGCGAGTGACAGTCTGCTGCATCGGTATTCCAGATATATTTATCGAACCCCCGGTCACCGCCATGCAGGTGGTTAGCACCCTCATTCGCGCTTAAGCTTATTTTATCGCTTCCCTGCCGATACTCTGCATTAGCTATACGGTTGGCATAACGGCCACAAATAGCACCGATATAACTGTCCTGTTGCTGATAGTGTTCGATGGCTGACAGGCCGACAGCAATATTGGTTTCACTGCCATCCGGATTACGCAGATACAGCGCCATTAAACGCGCACCGTAGGAACAAAACTCTGCCCGGATCAGGTCATTTTGTAAGGTATAAAAATCACACTGGGGTGTGTCGCTGGTCAGCTCAGGAACAGTCATAACAGGGATCTTCTTATTGTTATTGGAATAATATACCGGTCGTTATCTGTGCAGATATTCATGCCGATACAGAGGGTTAAACAGAGACTGACAGTGTAACTGAACTGGCATGAAATCAGTGTTTTTTTTCGATGAAAATGCCCGCTAGAAGGTTGAAGCTTAGCCGCTTCGGGCTAGCATTGCTGGGATGTTGCAGTTTATAGTCGGGTTGGGGAGCAGGTCTATCCCAGCCAGCCGATCAGCCCTTTAATGGCAACCATTAATGCTGATGCGCCGGATACCGCCAACAGCAGTGGTTTGGCTGAGGTTGCGGTTAATTTCCCGTCGATCAGACGCGCCAGAAAAAATCCCAGAAACAACCCCGGCAACATTTTCAGACTGAGCTGGGCGGAATGCCAGTCGAGGCTTCCCTTGTATATCAGCATGAGAATAGATACCGGCGTACCGATCAGCAGGAATGCGGCGATCTCACTGCGGGCGGTAATCCGGTCCTGTTGCTGATAGACCAGAGCTATAGGTGGGCCTCCTACGGAGGTGGCGGTACCCATTAATCCGGAAAAGAAACCGGCGATTGTTAATGATGTGCCAGTGGTGGGGATGCTGAAACGCCACAGACTGAGCAGTACCGCCGTGAGTACGGAAAAACCAAAAAACAGACTCAGGGCATACTGAGGCAGGGCGACTAATAGCGCTGCACCGCACCAGGCTCCGGGAACCCTGGCAAATATTGCTGGCAGCACCCGTCGCCAGCGTAATGCCCGGCGTTCGCGTATCACCATCATCAGCGCCAGTCCAAAACCGACTAACAGAACCGGGCCGGGCACATACGCCGGGTCGATCAGATATAAAAGGGGGGCCGCCACCAGTCCATAGCCGATTCCCACCACGGTTTGCAGGGCGATACCACAGGTAACGATTAACACGGCCAGCAGTTCTGGCAGGGTGTAGAGCATGATTTTTGCGCTGTATGGAGGATGAGTGGGGTAGTATGCCAGTGGATTCAGAGAACGGGTATAAGCCGATTGAAAATAACCCGACAGCAGGTGGTGCAACCTGTTGCCGGGTTAGAGGCAGGTTAAGCCCTGCATGGCAGGGCAGACCATACACAGTCAGAGGGGGGCGCTAGCGCCCTCCTGCTCCTTGACGGGAACGCTCATTATTTTCTACCAGCACGCCTGCGCCGATTCTATTGATCTCTGCCCACAGGTTTTCAACAATATCGATACCGAAATCGACGCTGTATTCCTTGTTGAGCCTGATCTGTTCAGCGCTGATATAACAGGCGTTTCGGTTGCCTTTAGACTGCTGTAGTGATGAGGTCAGATCAACCCGGGAACTACAGATAATCGTCAATGCCTGTTTATCTTGATCATTAACGGACAGATTTGTTACCGCTTCACTGTAACTCGGATAACGTTCCCCCGCCTTAATGGCTGCGGTATGTTCGGTCACCGTCTGGTTGCCATTTTGCCAGTAGGCCGTGACACTGATCCCCCGGCGGCCGCAGTCCGTCAGCGCTTTAAGGATAAACATCCGGTTGTGGCAGTTATGCACGGTCACAGTGGCGATGCCGTTTTCCAGTGCTTTGGCATGGGCCAGATCGACGGAGGCTGCTATACAGTTCAGGGCGCTGCGGCCATTGCTATCGATGATCGCCGAAGTGCTGTCTTCGTAGATCACTGTACTCAGAGGCTTGCTGCTGTCTTCACCGATATAGGGCAGGGCGCGCTGCAACTCATCCAGTCCCTTCAGACCGTGTTTTTCCAGCCAGAGGATCATATTGGCAGCATCTTCGTAGTTGCCGACATAATAACCGGTGGCTTCAAAGCAACGACGCAGGGCGGCTTTGAGTTCTATCATTGAGACATGCATCAGAGATCTCCTTGCTGCGCTGGCGCCAGAGGCATAAACCAGTCGTCATTAAATGTGTTACCGATATCTTCCAGTAGCGGAGCGCCCTGGAACATAGTGTTGCGCACCCAGAGTTTTGAGCGGGGATCAAACTTTCCTACCCCAAAAAAGGCCAGCTTAGCTCTGAGCAGATGCATCGGCAGAATATCCCGATCCAGCAGGTTGGCCTGTATATCACCGTAGATGCAGCGGTTCATGCTCTGAATCCGACGGACAATACCGCGCAACTTCGGTTGTGCAACCATAAACCGGGCGGTAGAGTGCTGCGGATATTCGGCAATATAGTCACACAGCTGGTCGTAGCATTTGCGTACCGCGTAACCCACACCCAGTGCCATCTGTTTATCTTTGCCATCCTCTTCCCGGGCATTACCCAGACGGGGTTCCATCTTCTCTTCGGAGCGGTACCAGAAGGTATCTTTCGCCCCCTCGGTATCAAAATCGTAACTCAGTGCCCATTGATACCGGTCTTCGATGACCTGTTTCAGCTGTTGCAGCGGCATCACCGGATCCAGATCAAGAAACTCTTCGGCAGTATGGTAATCTTCCAGTTCATCTACCAGTTCGGGGTAGAGTTCCAGCAATATAGACACCAACATCTCCTGCCCCTGTAGTGAGCAGTGTTGCTCACTCCATTTGAGCAGGGTATCCCAGCTATCGATACCCTTTGCGGTGTAGACCCGGATGGCCTTGAGGTCTTCCAGAACCTGCCGGTTGTTATTCGTTTGCCATTCATCTTCGGTAACGGTTTGTTCGGTATGAATAGCACAGCGATCCAGTAGTTCCGGGAACTGCTGAGTAATACGTTTGTTGATGTTGCCGAGAACCCGCACCCGGGCCAGCGCCAGTTCACGCATCTCCACCCACTGATTTATCAGCAGAGGATGGTTGATCAGGTAGGGGGCCATGCCCAGACCGGTCGAGTTACCAATACCAAAAAAACGCTTAATTTCAGGTTTCATTGGATTGTAGCTTTCGGGTGCCCGGTGCTGTGCAATATGCTCCGCCTGCAGCAGACTGAAATTCCGCAACATCAGACAGACAAACATCTCTGCGGCAAAAGGACGGTTGAAATCGGGGTGGCGGGTAGATACTTTTTCCCAGTCGGCCATTCCCAGCTTACCGCTACCGTATACCGCAGTGGTTCGATACAGATACCCTACGCGGGCTATCTGAGCGACATCGGGTTGTTTACCACGGGCTAACTGATCGACAACATAGTCGAAATTCCGGGCACTGCGATTGGCACGGGATAGAACAAAAACCCGGGCATCGACACGACCGGCTTCCTGTTTGGGTACATTCTGGCGTAGCTTCTCCAGGTAGATATCATCAACCTGTCCATCCACAAGCGCCATGGTCAGATCCCACTTAGTGGCGATCACCCGGTCGTTGCGCTCATCCGGGGAAAGGTAATCGGAAAACAGAACAAAGCTATAGCACTTATTGGGTGTTGTGATTTCGTAGATGACAGTACCGTAGCCCTGCGGATCAAGTTCAAAGCGAACCGGTTCGATTTGCCAGCGCTCGCGCATAATCCGGCGTACCAGGGTGCGCATAAAACTGAGTCGGCTCTGATGAAGAGCTCCCAGGCGCTCCAGGTCCATAACCTGATTAACCGGGCGCAGTGGCAGTGCATTATCGCCTCTCAGGGCAGCCTGTATTGCAGCAGACGTGGTCATTATTGTTATCCTCATAAATTGCAGCACATCTTTTATTGTTTACAGCATAGATGTGTCCGAAACCTTCAGGAGCATTCGCTCCTGTCTGTGCACTGCGGGTTTCGTCTGTAATTATTATATGCAGGGCACGCGACAGGGAGGGGGGGAAGCAACGATTATTGTCTGTGTCACGCCCTGCCTGTATGCGATTTATCATGGGGTATAAAAGGGATTGCATACAAATCAGAAGGTTATATCGCTTAATAAGCAAAACTTATCAATCTGGCTCAAGCTATTATTTTTTCTATATATCCAGGCTGTGCTGCAGACAGCAAAGCCGGGAAATATTTTCCCGAATACGCTTACGCAGGAGTACTCCTGGCCAGAATAAAGTCCACCAATGCCTGTGCAGGCGGCGTCAGGGATTTATTGATCAGTGTAACGATACCTATTCGACGCACCACCACCGGGGTACTCAGTGGAATAAAACATAATGTTTCACTCTCTTTGGGGACGGCATATCGGGGCAGAGTGGTAATGCCAAAACCCGCCTCCAGCATGGCGATCAGGGAGATCATGTTGGATATGTAGAATTGCGAGTGCCCTATTAAGGGTCTCGCTTCGCTGTCTTCCAGCAGGCGGGAGGTGCCGTTGCCGATTAATCGGTGGTTACGTAACTCTTTCCAGTGTAGCTCTTTAGAATCAGCTAATGGATGATCCTTCGGACAAACCACCCCTATCTGATCTTCCCAGATCGGAATGAAGTTTTTATCGCTGTGTTCCTGCTCATGGAACAGGTGAGCAATGCCGAAATCCACCTGCTGATTCTCCACCATCCGGTAAACCGCGGCAGAATTATCGTCAAAGAAGCTGATATGCAGATCGGGTGTATCGTGAACGAACTCCAGTAATAGCTCAGGCAAAACCTGACTGGCAATCGAAGGCACCGAAGCCAGTCGCAGATGGCCTGTTTTGTGTTCCGCTAACAGAGTCATATCTTCCGATATCCGATCATGATGCTCGATCAGCTCTTTCGCTTTAGGCAGAAAATATTCGCCAAAGGGTGTCAGCTCCGTCTTGGCGGTTTTGGCATTACGTTTTTCAAACAGCGATTCGCTGAGTTTATTTTCAAGGTCACGAATAGACAGCGAAATGGCCGGTTGAGTGCGATGGGCTTTTTCGGCAGCCGCATGGAAGCCTTTCAGTTCAGCAACCCAGACAAAGTGACGTAGTTGAGCAATTTTAAATTCTGGCAGCATGGTTCACCCCTCTGATGAATCGGGAGTAGTTGATAAGCCCTGATAAGGAAGTCTTATCAACAGATATTATTTATTAATTATTTTTATTAAAGCACAGGGCCTATGATTGATCCATCTACATTCAGGAGGTCGATATGTCTGATTCAGTTTTTCGTAATTACATTGCAGGTGAGTGGGTTGAGGGTAATAAAGGTCAGGTGGCTAACATCAGCCCTGCCGATATCAGCGATGTGGTTGGTTACTATGCTCAGGCCGACATGGCGCAGACTGAAGCGGCGATTGCTGCGGCGGCTGTCGGTCAGACCGAGTGGGCTAAGAGTGGCCTGGAGCAGCGCTATTCGGTGCTGATGGCTATAGGCGATGAACTGATCGCCCGTAAAGATGAGCTCGGAGAGCTGCTGGCCCGGGAAGAGGGGAAGACACTGGCAGAAGGTGTTGGTGAAACCTATCGTTCAGGTCAGTTTTTCCATTATTACGCGGCAGAAGTGCTACGTCAGATGGGTGAAACTGCCGACTCTGTGCGCCCCGGTATTGAGATTGAAACCCGCCGTGAGCCGGTTGGGGTGGTCGGTATCATTACTCCCTGGAACTTCCCAACCGCAACCGGCGCCTGGAAGATCGCTCCGGCGCTGGCATTTGGTAACGCTGTTGTCTGGAAGCCTGCCAATCAGGTACCGGCATCGGCCTGGGCACTGACTGAGATTATCTCTCGTCAGGGGCTGCCCGCCGGCACCTTTAATCTGGTGATGGGACCGGGTTCAGAAGTGGGGGATGTGCTGATCAACTCCCGCAATATCAACGCACTGACCTTTACCGGTTCACTTGAAACGGGTCGTAAGGTTGCCGCGGCTACTGCGATAAATCTGGTCAAGTGTCAGCTTGAAATGGGCAGTAAGAATGCGCTGATTGTTCTCGATGATGCGGATCTGGATAACGCTGTAGAGTGTGCTGTTGGTGGTGCTTTTGGTGGCACTGGTCAGAAGTGTACCGCCTCTTCCCGCCTGATTGTGACCGAAGGGATCCATGATCGCTTCGTTGACGCAATGGTGGAACGGATGAAGAAACTGGTGGTCGGGCACCCGCTGAAAGCAGGGGTTCATATCGGTGCTGTGGCGGATGCCCGGCAGATGGAGCAAAACCTCCAGTATCTCGAAATTGCTAAAAAAGAGGGCGGCAAACTGATATTCGGTGGTGAAGTGCTGACTGAGGAGACTGATGGTTATTACATGCAACCGGCGCTGTTCACTGAAACCACTAATCAGATGACCATTAACCGGGAGGAGGCGTTCGCCCCGATCGCCAGCATTATAAAGGTTAAGGATTACGATGAAGCGCTGGCAACCCTGAATGACACCAATTTTGGTCTCACCGGCGGTATCTGTACCGAATCACTGAAATATGCCACTGACTTTAAGCGTAACGCCAAGACCGGTTGTGTGATGGTGAATCTGCCTACAGCGGGTACTGATTACCATGTGCCGTTTGGTGGCCGTAAAGATTCCAGCTTCGGACCCCGTGAACAGGGCAGCTATGCCAAAGAGTTTTACACCGTAGTAAAGACTACCTATATCCGTGGTTAACGGAGACGACTAATGCAATCAATACAAAAACAACAAGCTCAGGAATTTCATTCAGAGCTGATCGTTATCGATGGCCTGCAGTACTCCAGCTGGAACCGGAAAATCTTCGAACAGCTGCATGAAGGTGGCGTAACGATGGTGCATGCCACCATCGTTTACCACGAACAGATTAGGGAAACGCTGATGCGTATTTCTGAGTGGAATCGTCACTTTGAGATGCACAGCGATCTGATCATGCCGGTACGTAGCGCCGGAGATATCCGCCTGGCAAAGCAGTTGGGTAAGGTCGGAATCATGTTTGGCGCGCAAAACTGCTCTCCGATTGAGGATGATATCGGCATGGTGGAGGTGATGCGTGAGCTGAATCTGATGATCATGCAGCTGACCTACAACAACCAGAGCCTGCTGGCCTGTGGGTGCTATGAGGCAGAAGACAGTGGTGTGACCCGTTTTGGTCGTCAGGCGATCAAAGAGATGAACCGGGTGGGCATGATCGTGGATATGAGTCACAGCGGAGAACGCAGCACACTGGATGCGATTGAGATTTCTGAACGTCCGATTGTGATCTCCCATGCGAATCCGCTCAGTTTTCATGAAGCGAAGCGGAACAAGTCTGACCGGGTACTTCGGGCGCTGGGAGAGTCCGGAGGTCTGTTGGGTTTCAGTCTCTATCCATTCCATCTGAAGAACGGTCCGGACTGCACGCTTGAAGAGTTCTGCGACATGGTTGCCAGCACCGCCGATATGATGGGCATTGATCAGATTGGTATAGGCACCGACCTGTGTCAGGAACAACCCTTGTCTGTACTGGAATGGATGCGAAACGGACGCTGGTCGAAGTCGATGGATTACGGCGAAGGCTCAAAAAATAATGCTGACTGGCCGCGACCTCTATCCTGGTTTCGTGATAGCAGAGACTTCCCAAATCTGACGAATGGCCTGTTGGCGCGGGGATTCAGCAATGACGATGTTGCCAAAATCATGGGATTGAACTGGCTCAGCTTTCTTGATGCCGGGCTTAAACCACAGTAATGCCAACTTAAAACATCGATGGTCCCGGAATTGAGAGTTCTGCCGGGGCCATAGATTTACCTGATAACGAATAAATATAAAGATCCATCAGGAGGTTACAATGAGTAACACAACGCAAGCGGCTGTTGCCGGGCAACAGATACGCAATAACGAGGCCGAGACGGCCGGGAAAAAACTACTGGCAGGGGTTGATCTGCCAGTATTCCTGATCAGTGGTGGCGTGCTGGTGCTGTTTGCAGTATTAGCGCTCTACGATATCGAGATAATGTCTGGCTGGGTAAATGCTGCCTTCGCTACCTCAACAAAATATTTCGGTGCTTACTGGCAAATTTTGCTGTTACTAACCTTTGTCATCGGTTTGTTTCTGACTCTGGGGCGCACCGGTTCTGTGGTACTGGGCGGCGTGAAAGTACCGGAGATGCCGACCTTCCAGTGGGTCTCTGTGATCATGTGTACGTTACTGGCTGGTGGCGGTGTGTTCTGGGCCGCCGCTGAACCGATGGCGCACTTTACCTCTGCCCCGCCGCTATTCGCTGGCACTGAAGCGGGTACCGCTCAGGCTGCCTATAACGCCCTGGCACAGAGTTTTATGCACTGGGGTTTTCTGGCCTGGGCGATTCTGGGCAGTCTGACCGGCATCGTCTTTATGTACCTGCACTATGAGAAAGGCTTGCCGCTGAAGCCCCGTACGCTGTTGTACCCGGTATTTGGTGACAAGGTCATGACGGGGCCGCTAGGGGCGATTGTTGATTCCTGTTGTGTGCTGGCGGTGGTTGCCGGTACGGTAGGGCCGATCGGATTTCTCGGGCTGCAGGTGAGTTTTGGTCTGGAAAAGCTGTTTGGGATTCCCAATACCTATTCGACTCAATTGATGATCCTCGCAGGACTGATCGGTATCTATACCCTGTCTGCGGTTAGTGGTGTCACTAAAGGAATCCAGATACTCAGCCGGGCTAACGTTATTCTGGCGGTCATTTTGATGGCGTTTATTCTGGTTTTTGGCCCGACAGCATTCATCATTGATGGTTTCCTGCAGTCTTTTGGCGTCTATCTGGATCAGTTTATTCCGATGGCTACCTTCCGTGCCGACACCGGCTGGCTGGACTGGTGGACTGTGTTCTTCTGGGGCTGGTTTCTGGGCTATGGTCCTTTGATGGCGATGTTTGTTGCGCGAATATCTAAAGGCCGCACTATCCGCGAAATGATCCTGCTGATTTCCGTAGTGGCACCGGTAATCACCTGCTTCTGGTTTACGATTGTTGGTGGCAGTGGACTGGCTTACGAGCTGGCGAATCCCGGGGTGATCTCTGAACCGTTTACCGGATTTAATCTACCAGCGGCATTGCTGGCGATTACTGAACAGCTGCCGATGGGCTTTATGATCTCCGTACTGTTTCTGATTCTGACAACTATTTTTGTGGCGACTACCGGTGACTCTATGACCTATGCAGTTTCCATGGTGATGACCGGTACCGATCACCCTCAGGCTTCTGTCAGAGTTTTCTGGGGCATCATGATGGGTATCGTTGCGGCATTGCTAATCTCCATCGGTTCCGGCGGTATCTCTGCGCTGCAGTCATTTATCGTAGTGACGGCGGTTCCGGTATCTCTGGTTCTGCTGCCCTCGCTGTGGACTGCTCCCCAGATCGCTCGCAAGATGGCTGACGAGCAGGGGCTTTAATCAACGAAGTATGATCGTTTCACTGGTCCGAACACTGTGTTTGTCCGAGTTCCGAGAAAGCGGACAGGCACAGTGCCTGAATTTGATTCTTGCTCTTATCGGACAAGTTGCCACGGGCAACGCTCGGACAAGCAAAGCGTTCGGACTTCAGATCTCTATCTTTAATATAAGTGACTTGCTAATGAAACATGCTGTAAAAACTGATCTCTTTGCATCCAAAGCACCTCTTGAGTGGGCAGTGATCGCCAATGGCCAGCTGTCGACCGCACAGATTCCTATTAACGCTGAAGGTCAGGTAGTGGAAGGCGGTATTGAAGCCCAGGCGCGTCAGACGATGGAAAACTTTAAACACACTATTGATGCAGCTGAACTGACGATGGCTGATGTGACTCAGGTGCTGATCTATGTCACCGACCGCGAGTATTTGCCTGTGTTCAATCAGGTCTATGCTGAATACTTTGAAGCACCCTATCCGAATCGCGCAGCGATGGTGGTGGCGGGATTAGCCCGGAAAGAGATGCTATGTGAAGTTGTTGCTTACGCAGCGGTTCCTGTCGCATGAAGCCAAGAAAGACCAGTTGAGCCCTGCTTAGCTGAAAAAAAACCGCCTCCGCAGGCGGTTTTTTTTTAACTGTTTACTCTACTTTCTCCACTTAGCCCATGGATCGTCATCGTTATCGGATGAGCCGCTTTGAGAATCAGGTGCTTTTTTTGCCGGTTTCCAGCGATCTTGCTTATCCCGGGCGTTTTCCTGTTTGCTGGAATAGCCGCCCGGCTTACTGCTGCGATAGCTTTTTGTTTTACCATGTTCAGCTGCTTTTAGTGCCTGTTTTTCTCGCATGCGCTCAGCATCTTCCAGGCTCAGTTCTGCCGGTTCGCGGGGTGTCTGGCCTTCGGGAATAACCCGGTCTCTGGGTGACAGGGCAAACTGCTCGGATGAAACCCGTGGCAGATTTTTAAACTTATACAGATAGAACAGTTCGACCTTCTCCCGTGCCCAGTCGGTCTTCTTGAGAAACTTTACACTGGACTCAATACTGGGATTGGTTTTGAAGCAGTTAATGTTCAGATAGGCGTAGAGAATCTCAAAACCGTAGTGATCAACTATCTGGGTTAACAGCTCTTTCAAACCCAGCCCGTGCAGCGGGTTATTCTTATAGTTGATCTCATCACTCATGGTTGTAATCCTGCGTCAGCCTGTAAATATGCCATCATACCTGTCATGAGCGATACAGAATATAGCACTGCGATCTTTAGAGCCGATTAGACGAGGTTCTGCTCTGCTACCGTGAACCAACCCGGGCTGAGGTGCGTACGAGTATGTCATTCAGGAATGCCGGTGTGTCGTCATATCTGGCGACTTAAACTGGTTCTGATAGACTACTGAACCCCACTGATAAAAATCGACAAGGACCCAGAAATGCCATCAGTCAGCAATGCCATTATCCGAATTAAAAATCTGCGGTTGCGTACCTATATCGGATTTAACCCGGAAGAGCGCGAAAAGCTACAGGATGTGGTGATCAATATTGAGATCCACTATCCGGCGGTGAAAGCGGCAATGAGTGATGATGTGGAGAAGGCGCTGAACTATAAAGTGGTGTGTAAGGAGATTATTCAGCACGTTGAAGAGGGACACTTTCTGCTGCTGGAAAAGCTGGTCGCCGATGTGTTGGAAATCGCGACTGACCATCCCTGGGTGACCTTCGCCAGTGTCACTATTGATAAGCCTCATGCGTTGCGCTTTGCGGATTCAGTGTCACTGACCCTGGAGAAGTATTGCAGCTGATCATTGTCCTGTTTAGTGCCAGCCGGGCAGTATTTCTGTTAATGATTTATCTGCGCTTGGTTTCACTGGGGCGTTCGCCAAACATACGTGAATAATCCTGACTGAAGCGGCCCATATGGGTGAACCCCCAGCGGATGGCGATTTCGGTGACCGATGAATCGGGATCCTGCCTCTGTAGTTCTTCCCGGGCTCTCTGTAAGCGGATTGTACGCAGATACTCCATCGGGCTGGTCTGACGAAAATCTTTAAAACCCGCATACAGTGTCCGGACGCTGACGCCCGCCATTTCGGCCAGCGCTCCCGGCGTCAGCGCCTCGTCAGCGTGACTCTCAATATACTCTTCGACTTTTTTCACATGTCGCGGTGCCAGAGCCCGGTCAGGCTTGTTCATGGCGTCGGTGTAGTTATGGGGTTGGATTGAGATGAGGGTGTTGATGATCAGTTGTTCAAGTTGGTGGGTGATGGTCGGTTGTGTGGTGATTGAGGGCTGATCCTGTAGCAGGTGCGCCAGGTACATCATCATGTTGCGCCAGACCGGGTTTCGGTGCCAGTTCATATCGGGCTTGAATCGCAGGGGCGTGCGAACGGATCGTCCCAGTATCTGGCTGCAGGCTAATTCCACCGAGTGCCGGTCAATTCTGAACATCAGCTGGTCGCAATCCTCGCTCCAGATCATTCTCAGCGGGTCGGAAGGGTTGATAATGGAGGCGGTATCCGTATCCGATGAGATAAGGTGATTGCCGCTATAGATGTCGGCCTGACCACAGACCGGCATCTGAATCAGATAAAACTGTTCGAGGTTGCCGGGGTCGATGACGACTTCGGCGCCATACTTTAGCCGGTTAAACCGGACATTCCCCAACGCCACAGAGTGCAAACGGGCATCGAGGTTGGATCCCCTGCCTTTAATATCCAGCAGATGGGGTTTATACATCGCTGAGACCTCTTCCCTGACCTGCTCCAGCGTACCCGAACTGAAGACTAAGCGCCCGGGATCACCTTTAAGTGCGTCTCTCAGCCAGGGAGACAACGTTAAGTCAGAAGACATAGATTACTACCTTATTTTTATTAATCTAAATCAATGCATCGCCTCTTATATATTGCATATTGTTGCAATTATGTATACCGCCGTTTGCCCGTTCAGTTGTGCATTTTTTACTCAGTGTTAAATAAGCTGCGCTATCTGGATAGTGGGCGCGCTGACCGGATGGCCAGTGTTTGCAGGGCGTGAACCTGTTTCAGAAATCATTGAGCCAGATCATCTTTTAGCACCTTGTGGATAGTCCCCGCATTTTTCGGAGCGTAATTGCCTGCCTGATATTCGAGGATGAATAACGATTCGAGAAAAACAAAAACATTCAGGAGGCGTGCTATGGGCACAATGATTGATATCCAGGCAAAAGATGGCAGCGGCGGGTTTAAAGGTTATCTGGCGGTGCCTGCTTCGGGTGAGGGACCGGGTATTGTCCTGCTGCAGGAGATATTTGGTATCAACGATACCATGCGAAAGGTGGCTGATTACTATGCAGAGGAGGGGTATGTGGTACTGGCGCCCGATCTGTTCTGGCGTCAGGAGCCCGGTGTGGAGCTGGAATACAGCCCGGCAGAGTGGGAGAAGGCGTTCGGTTTTTATCAGGGCTTCGATCAGGACCTGGGCGTTGAGGATATCGACGCGGCGATCAGTGTTCTGAAAGGACGACCTGAGTGCAACGGCAAGGTCGGCGCACTGGGGTTCTGTCTGGGCGCCCGCTTGTCCTACCTGACAGCCTGCCGCTGTGATGTTGATGCTGCCGTCGGTTATTACGGCATGGGCATTGAAAATCATCTGGATGAGGCGGTCAATATTAATGGCCGGCTGGTGCTGCACTTTGCCGGTAATGATGAATATTGCCCCGAAGCCGCGCGCAACGATATCTGTGCGGCGCTGGGTGATCAGGAGCATGTGGAGCTGTATACCTACCCGGGCGTTGACCATGCGTTTGCCCGTGAGGGATCGGAACATTATCACAAGCCTTCTGCACTGATGGCTCATCAGCGTTCGGTGACGGCGTTCCGTAATGCAATCGGCCCGCACTACGATCTTTCCTACCTTTGGGATAAACATTGTGAGTATGAATTTGATACCCGCAATGTGGATGACACTATGGCAACCATGGTGGCTGAACCCTACGTCAACCATATCCCTAATATGACGGGTGGGGTGGGCTATAAAAATCTCTATCGCTTCTACAAAAATCACTTTGTTGATGTGAACCCTGCCGATACGGCGCTTATCCCTATCTCCCGCACCATCGGCGCAACTCAGATTGTTGATGAACTGCTCTTCACCTTTACTCATGACCGGGTCATCGACTGGATGCTGCCAGGCATTGAACCGACCGGAAAATACGTTGAAGTACCGCTGGTGGCGGTGGTCAAGTTCCGTGGCGATAAGCTGTATCACGAGCATATCTACTGGGACCAGGCCTCTGTACTGGTTCAGATTGGCAAGCTTGATCCTCAAGGCCTGCCGGTTGCCGGACGGGAATCGGCGGCCAAGCTGCTGGATGAAACACTGCCTTCCAATACGCTGATGCCGAACTGGCCCGACAGTGAAGGGCTGGATCAGGGAGGTGCAAAATGAGCCTGTTTAACGACCGCAGTGTCATTGTCACCGGTGGCGCAACCCTGATCGGTGCGGCCGTTGCCGAGGTGTTTATCGAGGCGGGTGCGAGTGTCACGGTGATCGATATCGATGCTGAAGCGGGTGTTGTTCTGGCCGATCGTCTTGGCGCCAGAGCACAGTTTCTTGCAGCGGATATCACCGACGATGCTCAGTTAACCGCCGCGATCAACCGTGCTGAAAGCCGCTTTGGAGGCGTTGATTATCTGATCAATCTGGCCTGCAGCTATCTGGATGAAGGACAGGCCTCTTCCCGGGCAGACTGGCTAACCGCTCTGGATATCAATGTGGTGAGTGCCGTGATGGCGGCCAATATCGCCCGTCCGCTGATGGTTAAACGGGGTGGCGGCGCGATCGTCAACTTCAGCAGCATCTCATCGCAGGTTGCTCAGACTGGTCGCTGGCTCTATCCCGTCAGCAAGGCGGCGATCCGTCATCTGACCCGCAGCATGGCGATGGACTTTGCCGAAGATGGCATCCGTGTGAACTCGGTTTCTCCGGGCTGGACCTGGTCCCGGGTGATCAATGAAGTCAGTGGTGGCAACCGGGCTAAGGCGGATCAGGTTGCCGCTGATTTTCATATGCTGGGGCGTCTGGGGGACCCCCGCGAAGTGGCCGAAGTGGTGCTGTTTCTCTGTTCTCCGCAGGCCAGCTTTGTAACCGCCGCTGATTATGCGGTTGATGGTGGCTATGCCGCGATTGGTCCGGAACAGCGCACCCCGGCAATCCCCAAACTCGCTGAGTAAGCCAGCCATAAAAATAACATCTGGAGTAAATTTTATGTCACGTAAAATCGCAATTATAGGTGCCGGTCAGTCCGGTCTGCAGACGGGTATTGGCCTTTTAAAACAGGGCTATCAGGTCACTATGTTATCCAACCGGACGCAGGAGGAGATTCGTTCCGGCCGGGTCACTTCAAGTCAGTGCATGTTCGATATGGCACTGAATACCGAAAGAGAGCTGGGGCTTAATTTCTGGGAAAACGATTGCCCGCCGGTCGAGGGTATCGGCCTGACGGTGCCCAACCCCGAACGTCCCGGTGAGAAACTGATCGACTGGGCGGCGCCTATCGACCACAAAGCGCAGTCGGTGGATCAGCGTCTGAAGATGCCGGTATGGATGGATGAGTTTGTCCGTCTGGGTGGCGATCTGGTGTTCCAGGATGCCGGTATTGACGAACTTGAAGCGCTGGCCGCTTCACACGATCTGGTGTTGCTGGCGGCGGGTAAAGGCGAGATCGTCCGTCAGTTTGAACGGGATGCTGAGCGTTCCGTGTTTGATAAACCACAACGGGCTCTTGCACTCACCTATGTGCATGGCATGGAACCTAAAGAACCGTTTTCCCGCGTAGCGTTTAATCTGATTCCCGGTGTGGGTGAATACTTCTGTTTCCCCGCCCTGACCCTGAGCGGTCCCTGCGAAATTATGGTGTTTGAGGGGATTCCGGGAGGTCCGATGGATTGCTGGGGCGATGTCGAAACCCCGCAACAACACCTGGCCCGCAGCCTGGAGATCCTCAATACCTACTGCCCATGGGAAGCGGAACGTTGCAAGAATATTCAGCTCACGGATGACAATGGTGTACTGGCCGGTCGCTTCCCGCCAACGGTGCGTAAGCCGGTAATGACCCTGCCTTCCGGGCGTAAAGTGTTGGGCATGGCGGATGCGCTGGTGGTCAATGATCCGATTACCGGTCAGGGGTCAAACAATGGCGCCAAGTGCAGCAAGATCTATCTGGACTCCATTATTGCCCACGGTGATCAGGCGTTTGATGAAAACTGGATGAAGGATACCTTCGAAGCTTACTGGGCTTACGCCGAACAAGTGGTTGGCTGGACCAACAGCATCCTGCTGCCGCCTGAGGAGCATACTCTCAACCTGCTGGGTGCCGCCCAACAATCACCGGAACTGGCTAAGACCATTGCCAACGGCTTTAACAACCCGGTCGACATGATGCCCTGGTGGACTAATGCAGACGCCTGTAATCAGGTGGTTGGCGAATATTTTAAGCTGGAGGCCTGAGATGACCGCTTCTAATACACAGTCTATAAATTCCGCAGCTGCTGTTGAGATGCCGCTGATTGATACCCGCGAGCTGCGCAACACCTTTGGCATGTTTGCCACCGGTGTCACCGCCATTACCGCGCTTGGCGAGAATGATCAACTGGTGGGGATTACCGCCAACTCTTTCTCATCTCTGTCTTTGGATCCGGCTCTGATCTTGTGGAGTCTGGTACTGACCTCACCCAGTGTGGCGGCGTTTGATGAGGGTAAATATTTCAATGTGAATATCCTCAGTCAGAGTCAGGAGGGGCTGGCGATGCAGCTGGCGACCCGCTCTGAGGATAAGTTTTCCGGTGTTCCGTATCGCCTGAGTCCGACTGGGGTGCCGCTGCTGGAGGATGCATTGGCAACCCTGCAGTGTCAGGTGGAGTTTACCCGTGTCGCCGGTGATCACCTGCTGATCGTCGGCCGGGTGCTTGACTTTGACCGGGCCGATGCGGGCGAACCTCTGGTGTTTTATCGGGGTGGTTTTAAGCAGCTCTGTGACTGAGTCCCACACCGTCGAGTCCGGTTGAGGCCGGTCTCTTATCATACGAATAATAAGGAATAACATCACATGAAACGTACAGTTAACTATGCAATGGGGTGTCTGATCGGGGCATCTTTAATCACTACTCAGGTTCAGGCGACTGAGGGCGGTGGCTCGAACTACCCGATGGGGGCTGAAGATCTGCTGGTGGGCGCGCTGCCACCTCCCGGTGTCTATCCGCTGATTTACGCTGAGCATTATGAGGCGGATGATTTTAAGGGCAATGATGGAAAAAGTTTGCCCATCAACTTTAATCTGAAAGCCAATGTGCTGGCGCCGCGACTGCTTTATGTAACGGATAAAACTCTGTTCGGTGGTCAGCTGTTTTTTGCCGGTTTGTTACCGCTGGTTGATCTGGATGTCTCCGTCATGGGGATGAACGATAGCGAATCTGGTATTGGTGATCTGGATCTGACCGCCGCGCTGGCCTTCCATCACAGTCCTCAGTTTCACACCGCTATCGGTGTCGATGTTATCGCGCCCACCGGTGAATATGATTCATCCCGGCTAGCCAATATCGGTCGTAATTACTGGACTGTTCAGGGTATCTACGCCGCGTCCCATATTGATCCTGCCGGTTTCAACTGGGGGGTGAAAGTGATGTATGACTACAACTTCGAAAATGATGATACCGACTACAGATCGGGTCAGGAGTTGCATGCCGATTATTCCCTGGGTTACGGCGTATCACCGAACTGGGTTGTCGGTGTCGGTGGGTATGCCTATAAACAGTTGACCGGAGATGAAGTCAACGGCACGGATATCGGTAATAAGGGCCAGGCTTTCGCCATCGGTCCTGCGATTAAATTCGACAATGGCAAAGGCTTCTTTTTATCCGTTAAGTATCAAAAAGAGATGGCGGTTGAAAATCGGCCTCAGGGCGATGCTTTCTGGATAAAAACAATTGTGAAGTTTTAATCAATTAGCTGAGCCAGGAGACTGAATCAATGAATACTAACTCTAAACAAACACTGATTGAGTGGCGCGATAAGGTTGAAAGCTGGACCGACTTTCGTCCGCAAGACAATGTCTATCGTGTTGCGCGTGAAATGTTTACCGACCGGGATCTGTTCGATATTGAGATGGATCTTATCTTCGAAAATACCTGGATTTATGCCTGTCATGAGAGCCAGATAGCCAACCCCCATGACTTTTTTACCCTGCAGGCGGGCCGTCAATCGATGATCATCACCCGTGATGGTAACGGCGAGCTGAATGCGCTGATTAATGCCTGTCAGCATCGTGGTGCAACCCTGACCAGGGTATGTCGTGGCAATCAGTCTACTTTTACCTGTCCGTTTCATGCCTGGTGTTATAAGACCGACGGCCGGTTGGTGAAAGTCAAAGCCCCCGGTGAATATCCTGATGACTTTGATAAGTCGACCCGAGGGTTGCGTAAAGCGCTGATCAGCTCGTACAAGGGTTTCGTTTTCATTAACCTGAATACTGCCTGCACCGAGTCGCTTGAAGATTTCCTCGGCGATGCCCGCATCGGTTTTGACATGATGGTGGCACAGTCAGAGAGCGGTGAGCTGGAAGTGTTGCCGGGATCCTCTTCCTATACCTTTGATGGTAACTGGAAGCTGCAGAATGAAAATGGTCTCGATGGTTATCACGTCAGCACCGTGCACTATAACTACGTTGCTACGGTGCAGTATCGTCAGCAACTGGAAATAGAAAAGCATGGCACCGGCAAAAAAGTGCTCGACTACAGCAAGCTGGGTGCGGGTGATAAGGAAACCGATGATGGCTGGTTTGCTTTCAACAACGGTCATACCATCCTCTTCAGTGATATGCCCAACCCTGAGGTTCGTCCGGGTTATGCCTCTGTTATGCCCCGTCTGATCGAAGAGTATGGCGAAAGTCGTGCGCAGTGGATGATGCATCGTTTACGTAACCTCAACATCTACCCGAGTCTGTTCTTTATGGATCAGATCAGCTCTCAGCTGCGCGTTGTTCGCCCGGTCGCCTGGAATAAAACCGAAGTTCACAGTTTCTGCCTGGGTGTTAAAGGCGAATCCGATACCGATCGGGAAAACCGTATCCGTCAGTTTGAGGATTTCTTTAACGTTTCCGGTATGGGCACCCCCGATGACCTGGTGGAATTCCGCGAAGCCCAGAAGGGTTTTGAAGCGCGCCTGGAACGCTGGAATGACATCTCCCGTGGTTGCGACAAATGGACCCGGGAACCTACCGCCAATACCGAGGCTTTGGGTATTCACCCGGCCATTACCGGCACCGAGTTTACTCATGAAGGCCTCTATGTAAATCAGCATTCTACCTGGCAGCGTTATCTGCTGCAGGGGCTGGATCGTAAGCTGCAGCAACAGGAGGAAAAGTGATGTCGATTGAAATGAAAAACGCTGCGCTGAAGAGCATTGAGCAGTTTCTTTACACTCAGTCCGAGTACTGTGATCGTCAGCAGTGGGATGAATATCTGGCAACATTTGATGAAAATGCCGAGTTTCATATCCCTCAATGGGATTCAGAACATGTGCATACCACTGACCCTAAACGGGAGATGTCGCTGATCTACTATGCCACCCGGGCTGGTCTTGAGGATCGGGTCTTCCGCATCCGCACCGGTAAGTCGGCCGCCTGTACCCCGATGCCCCGCACCCTGCACAGTGTTAACAATGTGCAGGGTGAGGAGCAAGCCGATGGTACCTGGAAGGTTAAGGCAAATTGGGTGACACACTTTTACCGTTTTGGTGAATCTGAAGCATTCTTTGGCCGGGCTGAATATATCCTTCGAGCCGATAGCGACAGCTGGAAAGTCCTTCGTAAACAAGCGATTTTATTGAACGATAAAATTCGTCATGTGCTTGATTTCTATCACGTCTGATCGGTTATCAGGTCGGTATTAAGATCTTTAGGCTTCAGATGCAGAGCCTGCCTCTTCCCCTTAGCGGGCTTCTGCAACGGTCTGTATGTCGTCGATTCCGGTCTTCTATCAGACGAAGATTTTCTGAGGTGTTTTATGAATAAAGTTGCTTTGAATTTCAGTGATGGGCGCACCAAGTTTATTGGTGTTAATGCTGGAGAAACCGTACTCGATGCGGCTCTGCGTCAGGGTATTACGATTCCGGTCGATTGCCGGGAAGGTGTTTGTGCTACCTGTAAAGGGCGCTGCAGCTCCGGGGATTATCAGCTTGAATATGTTGATGAGGATGCCCTGAGTGAGTCAGAGCTGGAGCAGGGGAGTGTGCTGACCTGTCAGATGCGGGTGGCATCCGATTGCGCTATAGAGTTTGGCTTTGAATCAACGCTCTGCACCAGCGCCGGGCCGGAAGAGTTGGAGGCGGTGATTACCAAAATAGATCGGGTATCAGAGTCCGCCGCGGTGGTTTACATTGATGCTCAGGCCCGGGGTGATCAGCTGGACTTCCTGCCGGGGCAGTATGCCCATGTAAATGTGCCGGGTACCAGCGAGTGGCGCTCATACTCCTTCGCCTGTGCACCCAATGAGACGAATCAGTTGCAGTTTCTGATCCGGCTGCTGCCGCAGGGGGTGATGAGTGATTATCTGCGCGACCGGGCAAAACCGGGTGACCGGATGAAACTGAAGGCTCCGCTGGGGGCGTTTTATCTGCATCAGATCAAACGTCCGCTAATTTTTGTCGCTGGCGGAACCGGGCTGGCTGCATTTCTCGGGATGCTCGATCAGTTGGTTGAGAATCCTCAACGTTGCGATCAGCCGATCACCCTGTTTTATGGTGTCACTCAGATGGCTGATCTGTGTGAGATCGAACGCCTCCAGGCGTTTGCAGAAAAACTACCGGGCTTCAGTTATGACAGCATCGTCATGAAAGAAACCGATGGCTGGCAGGGACCGGTTGGAGTGGTCACCGATCTGTTTGAGGATAGTCATTTCAACGACGGCGAGGTTGATCTCTACCTGTGTGGGCCGCCGCCGATGGTGGATGCCGTGAAAGGCTGGCTGGATGAACGGGATATGGCCAATAGTGCGATCCACTATGAGAAATTCTCTGCCAGTTAACGCTTTTTGTCTGCCTGGTGATGCTGAGCACGTGGGCCTGGTTTCTTGTTACTTTAAGAAAAGCAGCGCACATTTTTCCTCAGCGGCTATAACTTTCAATACCTGGATATCATGGAAACGGATATGCAGGTATTTTTCCTCTGGCAGTTTATAGTCGTTTTCCTCTGTTAGCCCCTCCGATGACGGTTTTCATCGCTCATCAGTGTTATCCGGAATTAGGTTCCTGTACTATAATCGGCTGTTCTTCGAAGCCATCTGCTGCTCAGTTTCGATTTATTTGGTGTATAAACCGGGTAACCTGAATAAGGCTCGATGTTATTAATTATATAAATCAATAGGTTAAGTATTGATATGTTACTGATGATCGATAACTACGACTCGTTTACCTATAACGTCGTGCAATATCTGGGTGAGCTGGGTGCTGAAGTTCAGGTGTATCGTAATGATGAAATTACGATCGAACAGATCGAAGCCCTCAACCCCACCCAACTGGTAATATCTCCCGGACCCTGTACTCCAAATGAAGCGGGTATCTCGGTTGCGGCGATTAAGCATTTTGCCGGTAAACTGCCGATCTTTGGTATCTGTCTGGGTCATCAGAGTATGGGCCAGGCCTTTGGCGGTGATGTGGTTCGTGCCCGTCAGGTGATGCATGGCAAGGTCTCTCCGGTTTATCACAACAATACCGGAGTATTTGCCGGGCTGGAAAATCCGGTTTCTGTGACGCGGTACCACTCACTGGTGATTGATAAGAATACCTTGCCAGACTGTCTGGAGATCACCGCCTGGACTCAGAACGATGATGGTAGTGTCGATGAGATCATGGGCGTGCGGCATAAAGAACTGGATATTGAAGGGGTGCAGTTCCACCCGGAATCCATCCTGACTCAGCAGGGCCATGATCTGCTGCAAAACTTTTTAAACCGAGCATAAGGACGACACAATGGATATCAAAGAAGCGCTGGCGCGGGTGGTCGATCATATCGATCTGAGCCGCGATGAAATGGTTGAAGTGATGCGTCAGGTGATGACCGGTGAATGTTCTGAATCGCAGATCGCCGGTTTTCTGGTTGCGCTGCGGATGAAGAGTGAGTCGATTGATGAGATTACCGGTGCTGCCCAGGTGATGCGTGAACTGGCGACGCCGGTAAAAGCAACCTCTGCGCCGTTGGTCGATATCGTCGGTACCGGTGGCGATGGTGCCAACCTGTTTAACGTCTCTTCTGCCAGTGCTTTTGTCGCTGCGGCTTGCGGTGTTTATGTGGCCAAGCATGGCAACCGGGGGGTGTCCTCCAGCAGTGGCAGTGCTGATCTGTTGGAGCAAGCGGGAATCAATCTGGATCTGGGGGCTGATGCTGTAGCCCGCTGTATCGATGAAGTCGGTGTCGGTTTTATGTTTGCACCGGGCTTTCATGGCGCGATGAAACACGCCATCGGGGCCCGTCGGGCGCTGGCTACCCGCACGGTATTTAATATCCTCGGGCCGATGACCAATCCGGCCGGAGCGCAGCGCCTGGTGATCGGGGTATTTACTAAAAAACTCTGTCGGCCAATGGCGGAGGTGATGCAGCAACTGGGCGGCGAACACATCATGGTGGTACATGCGGATGATGGCCTGGATGAGATCAGTCTGGCAACCCACACCTACGTGGCTGAGCTGAAAGACGGTGAAATTACGGAATATCGTTTGTCACCTGAAGATTTGGGTGTTGAGAGTCAGAGTCTGATCGGGCTGATAATTGATAGTCCGGCCCAGTCACTGGAGCTGATTAAGAAGGCATTCTCAGGCGCTGAAGATGCTGCTGCTAAAAAGGCGGCATCGATGGTGGCTCTTAATGCTGGCGCGGCGATCTATATCAGCGGTCAGGCGTCCAGCCATAAAGAGGGCGTGGCAAAAGCCCTGGAAGCGATCCACTCGGGCGCGGCACTGAATAAAATGCAACAGCTGGCGGATTTTAGCCAGTCGCTGAAGGACTGAACAACGATGACTGATACACCTACCGTGCTTAAAAAGATAATTGCGCGGAAATATGCAGAGATTGCTGAGCGTCAGCCGGTCAAAAGTATTGCTGACCTGAAAGCACAGATCGCAGATCAGCAGGGCAGTGCGACCGATCCCCGTGGTTTTGTCGCGAATATGGCGAAAACACTGGCTGAAGGGCGTTCTGCTATTATTGCGGAAGCGAAAAAAGCCAGCCCTTCCAAAGGGGTGATTCGTGATCCCTTTGTGCCAGCCGATATTGCCCGTTCATATGAAGCGGGCGGTGCCAGTTGTCTGTCAGTGCTCACCGATGCTGATTTCTTTCAGGGCAGTGAAGCTTTTCTTATGGAAGCGCGTGCCGCCTGTGCATTGCCAGTTATCCGTAAAGATTTTATTGTAGACCCTTATCAGATTTACGAAGCCCGGGCGATCGGTGCGGATTGTATCCTGCTGATAGTCGCCGCGCTGGAAGACGCTCAGATGGCGGATCTCAATGCTCTGGCGCTGGAGCTGGGAATGGACGTATTGATTGAAGTGCATAACCAAGCTGAACTGGAGCGTTCATTGCCAATCGGTAACACGCTCGTAGGGATTAATAATCGTAACCTGCACACCTTTGAAGTGTCACTTGAGCATACCTTTGAATTGCTGGATAGGGTGCCTGACGATCGTATCGTGGTCACCGAAAGCGGTATTCTGTGCCGTGACGATGTTATGGCGATGCGGGAGCACAATGTTAACAGCTTCCTGGTGGGTGAAGCCTTTATGCGCGCCGATAATCCGGGTGAAAAGCTGGCCGAACTTTTTAAATGAAAGCTTTTTAATCAGTGCTGATCAAACAATAAAGTTTCAATAGAGAAGATACAGTTACTATGCAGGCAAAAGTAAAATGGGACGGCGATGTCCGTTTCAAGGGAACCACCGGTTCCGGATTTGACATTACCATCGATGGGGAGCTGAAACAGGGGCCTCGCCCGATGGAACTAATGCTGCTGGGTTTGGGGGGCTGCACCTCTTACGATGTGATCGGTATTCTTAAGAAAACCCGTCAGGATGTGGTGGATTGTGTCGCTGAGATCGATGCCGAACGCGCCGATGCCGTGCCTGCAGTATTCACTAAGATCCATGTGAAATTTATTGTTTCCGGTCGGGGATTGAACGAGAAAAAAGTGGAGCGGGCGGTAAAGCTCTCTGCCGAGCAGTATTGTTCGGCATCTCTGATGCTGGAAAAGGGTGGAGTAGAGATTACCCACAGCTTTGAGATCGTAGAGGTGGAATAAGAGCAACGAGTTGTAGCTCGTGGCTGGGAAGAGTCTTCTTTGTATTTGTAGGAGCGGATTCCAGCCGCGAGAAATATGTGAGAATTTCAATTCGCGGCTGGAAGCCGCTCCTACAATTAAAATGGCTGTGTTAATTGGGGGCAGTACAGCAGTCCACTACGAGCCCCGAATTACTTCATTTCACTCAACAATACTTCCGTATCTTCAACCCGGGCATAGGCAAATGCCAGTGCCGCCATAAATGACGCATGCACCTGCTCAGCAGGGACGGTGATACCGTTGAACACCTGATCCCGGGTAGCGCAGGCATCCTGAGCAACCGTGACGTTGTAGCCCAGATCTGCTGCCGCCCGAACACCGGCATCGATACACATGTGGCTCATTGCTCCGGCAACGGTCAGGTTCTCAATGTTCAGCGTGTCGAGCACCTGTTTCAGGCGGGTCTCTTTAAAGCTGTTTGCGGCGTGTTTTAAAATGATCGGTTCATCGCCCCCGGCTGCAACGGTGTTGTTGATCTGAGCGCCCTCCGATCCGGACAGAAAGAAAGGCGCATCATCCGATTCAAACTCATGGCGAACATGTATAACCGGCAGCTGCTTTTGACGGAAAGCGGTGAGTAGTTGGGCGGCGTTATCAGCAGCAAGCTGAGTGTTTTTCAGTTCCCATTTTCCACCCGGAAAGTAGTCGTTCTGAAAGTCGATTAACAGCAGCGCTGTGTTGGGCTGAATCTGTGTCATATGAATACCTCTTCAATAGATGTCTGATGATGGGTCTATTATCCTTTGCCTCCGCATCCTATACTGGAGTCGTTTTTGACATATTTAAGGCAATAACTGACAGAAGTCTGCGGTCTCTATGAAACATATCAGTATTTTAATTATTCAGTACCCGGGGGCGATGCAGTCAGCAATCGTGGGGCTGCACGAACTGTTTGATATGGCCACCCGGTTGAGCCGGGAACGGCAGGCGGGCCTGCAGTTTGATATACAGGTGTTACATAGCTCGGAACTGAATGGTGATCCGGCAGAGGGCTCTGATTCAGCCTGCTGTACAGGCGATGTGGATAAGTCGTCTGTCACCGCGGTGCCCCAGGTAATAATTTTACCGCCCTGTCTGGTTGGCAGTTTCTATACTAATGGGCAGCCGGAACTGAGTCACTGGCTGAAAGTGATGCATGGGGCGGGGGCGCTGTTATGTTCTGTGTGTGCCGGGGCTTTTCTTCTGGCACAGACCGGCTTGTTGAATCAGCGCCCGGCAACGACACACTGGATACTGGCGGAGGAGCTGGCTGCCAGGTTTCCTGAGGTGCGGGTGGATGATACTAAAATACTGATTAATGATGGTGACCTGATGACTGCCGGTGGGCTGATGGCCTGGCTGGATCTGGGACTGGAACTGGTGGCACAGTTTGGCACTCCTGCCTTGATGAGACAGTTGGGGAAGCAACTCGTCGTTGATACTGCACCCCGTCAGCAGCGCTACTATCGCTGCTTTATGCCTCCGTTTGATCATGGAGACCGGGTGATTCTGAAAAGTCAGCACTATTTGCAAAACCATAGCCAGCATCCGGTTACGGTAAAGCAGCTTGCCTCTGACTGTCATTTGACCGAGCGCACCTTCCTGCGTCGCTTTTTCCGGGCAACCGGATATAAGCCCAAAGAGTACATTCAGCAACTCAGGATCAGCAAAGCCTGTGAAGCACTGGAGGGATCCGCTGACAGTATTGAGGTGATCTCACTGAACGCCGGTTATGAGGATGTCAGTGCTTTCAGAAAAGTGTTTATTAAAATTACCGGGCTGACTCCACGGGAGTTCCGTGGCCGGTTTGGTGCTGAAGCATGACAGTTACCATGAAGTTACCACGAGTGGCGGTAGTCTGGTGTTCCGGGGACGAATAAATCGTCGGAATGCGTTAGTCTGTTGTTACAAACACATGGAACGGTAACGGTATTGCGCTATATCAGGAGGATTGCGATGCTTAAAAAGGGACTTTTACTGGGGATGCTGCTGGCCTCCCCACTGACATCTGCAGAACCGTCAGGGATCTATCTGCTGGGCGAATTTACCTATAAAGGCACGCCGATTAGTAAAGCGGTGCTGCTGCAAGATCGGCGGGTAAAGGATCTGCAGCAGTGTCGTGACTTTGTTCGTTACCATATACGGGGCACCGAGCGGGGTAAAAACTATTATCGTCACTATATCCGGACACAGCGTACCGGCGTCAATATCGTTCCCCGTTATACCTGCATTAAAACCCGCTTAAAGATCAGTCAGTGGAATGATCATGATTTTTACGACAAGGTGTATCTGTTCGATCTGCGAAAGGGTCAGCGCTTTACGCAGTTTGAGGACACCAACAGTTGTTGGGCCGGGATTCGTAATGATCCTGATAAACACTCTGGAAAGCTGTTTTGCGCAAAAATGAGTCAGTCGATCTCTCCTGCCAGATAGCGTAGGGTTGCAACAACAAAGGCTGGAATCGTATAGATTTGTTTGTGTTTTGCAGATCTTCGCGTATAATTTCGCCTCCCGTTGGTTATGCCATTGAGGAAACTAACTCTAACTCCTTGCTTTCTACCGTTTTTCGATGCGGCTGAAGGCTGTATAAACCGTAAGGAGCAATTAATGCGTCATTACGAAATCGTTTTTCTGGTTCACCCGAATCAGAGTGAGCAGGTTCCAGCTATGGTTGAGCGTTACACCAAGCTGATTGAAGAATCTGAAGGTAAAATCCACCGTCTGGAAGATTGGGGCCGTCGTCACCTGGCTTACCCAATCAACAAAATCCATAAAGCGCACTACGTTCTGATGAACGTTGAATGTGCTCAGGAAACTCTGGACGAGCTAACCAACATCTTCCGTTACAACGATGCGGTTATCCGTAACATGGTTGTACGTCGTAAAGATGCGGTTACTGAAGTATCTCCAATTAAAGCTGCTGAAGGCCGTGAAGAGCGTCGTCCACGTCGCGAAGAACGTTCTGAAAAGCCTGCTGAAGCCCCTGCTGCAGAAGCTCCTGCTACAGAAGCTCCGGCTGCTGATGCGCCAGCTGCTGAAGAAGCTGCTGCCGAGTAATCGGTTTAACCTATATTTAGAGGAGATATACCATGGCTCGTTTTTTCCGTCGTAGAAAATTCTGCCGTTTTACCGCTGAAGGCGTTACTGAGATCGATTATAAAGATCTGGATACCCTGAAAGGTTACATTACTGAAACCGGTAAAATCGTACCTAGCCGTATCACTGGTACTAAAGCTCGTTACCAGCGTCAGCTGGCAACTGCTATCAAGCGTGCTCGTTACGTTGCACTGCTGCCATACACTGACAGC
Organism: Amphritea atlantica; assembly: GCA_024397875.1. Lineage (NCBI taxonomy): Bacteria > Pseudomonadati > Pseudomonadota > Gammaproteobacteria > Oceanospirillales > Oceanospirillaceae > Amphritea > Amphritea atlantica. The sequence goes on along the minus strand of CP073344.1, from coordinate 3,238,881 downwards.
CACCAGTAATAACGGTTAACCTGTCGCGCTTATTTAAGTATCTGTACAGATATATGCGCGCAGGTGATTAAACAAGTTTCAGCTTGTCGATGTCAGCATCGACAGGCGAGAGTAAAAATAGAGGTTTGCGAGATGGAAGTTATCCTGCTCGAGAAAATTGGCAAACTGGGTAGCCTGGGTGACAAGGTAACCGTTAAGCGTGGTTACGGTCGTAACTACCTGCTTCCTTTTGGGAAAGCGGTTCCTGCTACTGCAGCTAATCTGGAAACATTCGAAGCACGTCGTGCTGAACTTGAATCTGCTGCATCTGAGAAGTTGAACTCTGCTCAGGCACGTGCTGAACAACTGAACGAAATCGAACTGTCTATCGTTGCCAAAGCTGGCGAAGAAGGCAAGCTGTTTGGTTCTATCGGTACTGCTGATATCGCTGATGCGATTTCAGCTTCAGGTATCGAAGTTGCTAAGCATGAAGTTCGTCTGCCAGAAGGCGCTCTGCGTACTACTGGTGAGTTCGAAGTTGCTATTCAGCTGCACCCGGAAGTTACTGCTACTGTCGGCATCGTTGTTGTTGGCGAGTAAGCATTGCTGTTGATCTGAAATTTTCAGATCTACGGTGAGTTAAGAAGCACTGCGTAGTATTATACTGCGCAGTGCTTTTTTCGTTTTAGACCAGTAGTATCAGTAAGCTGGTATCCTGTGTGCCGAGGTATAAGGTTTTATGGATTATCTGGATCCCGATTCAGCAGATATGGAAGGTGTAAAAGTCCCTCCCCATTCTCAGGAAGCTGAGCAGTCCGTGCTCGGCGGTTTGATGCTGGATAATAACGCCTGGGATGCGGTTTCAGAGATCGTACTGGAAGATCAGTTCTACCGTCACGATCACCGGCTGATCTTCCGTACGATTGAGAAGCTGGTTAATAATATGCAGCCGATCGATGTGGTCACCATCTCGGAAGAGCTGGATCGCACCGGTAATCTGGATGCCGCCGGAGGACTGGATTATCTGGTCGAACTGGCGCGAAACACCCCCAGTGCTTCCAATATTCGCGCCTATGCAGAGATCGTCCGCGACCGGGCGCTGCTGCGCAAGATGATCACGGTTGCTCATGAGATTGCCGAAAGTGCCTTTATGCCCGAAGGGCGTCCGGGGTCCGACATTCTTAGTGAAGCGGAACAGAAGATCTTTCAGATCGCAGAAGACCGGCCCAACGAAGGCGGTCCTGTCGGTGTAAATCCACTGCTGAAAAAAGCAGTGGATAAGATCGATGAGCTGTTCAACTCCGAAGGTGCGATGACCGGTGTCACCACCGGCTTTGATGAGCTGGATAAAGCAACTGGCGGCATGCAGCCTTCCGATCTGATTATCGTTGCTGCGCGTCCATCGATGGGTAAAACCACCTTTGCCATGAACCTGGTTGAAAATGCGCTGATGGCGCAAGATAAGCCGGTACTGGTATTCAGTCTCGAGATGCCTGCGGATCAGCTGGTTACGCGGATGTTGTCCTCGCTGGGACGAATCAACCAGACCCGGGTGCGTTCCGGTAAGCTGGAAGAGGATGACTGGCCCCGTCTGACCACCGCAGTCAATATGCTGCGGGATAAACCGCTGTTTATTGATGATACTGCGGGCATCAGTCCAACTGAAATGAGAAACCGTGCCCGGCGTATTGTCCGGGAGCATGGTGATATTGCCATGATCATGGTGGATTATCTTCAGTTGATGCAGATTAAGGGCGGCAATAGTGAAGGCCGTACGGCGGAGATCTCCGAGATCTCCCGTTCCCTGAAGGCGCTGGCCAAAGAACTGGAGTGTCCGGTCATCGCGCTGTCGCAGCTTAACCGTGCCCTGGAACAACGGCCAAATAAACGTCCGGTCAACTCTGACTTGCGGGAATCGGGTGCGATTGAGCAGGATGCCGACGTGATCATGTTTATCTACCGGGATGAGGTCTATAACGAAGATTCCCCGGATAAAGGCATTGCCGAGATTATCATTGGTAAGCAGCGTAACGGTCCGATCGGTAGCAACCGTCTGGCCTTTATCGGTCAGTTTACCAAGTTTGAAAACCTCGCGCCGATGGCCTATCAGGACTATGAATAGGGATTCTGAGCCGACAGTTCCAGCCACAAAAATGTATGGTTCCCCTCATGATTGCAACACAGATTTGTGATCATGAGGTGGTTTTGCGCTAATGTATTCGGAGTCTTTAATTAGGAATGTTTCATTCCTGCTCCACGATGAGCATCCGCGCCAGATAGCCCTTAAAAAACCGACAGCTTATAACAGCTGTTTTTTGTGACAGGTTTACTACCCGGACGGTCAACCCTTTTCATCATCACGCTCTGTTATTGCAAACCTGATTAAACCTGCTGTGACTGGTAAGGCTCATTCTTGCTTAAAACAGCATACGCTATTCGTGACAGCTTGTTTGCCAGAGCAATACAGACCGTATTAAATGATTTACTTGCTCTCAGCTTTCTTAGCCAGTCATACATCGGCCCCCGATAGTTATCCAATCGTGATAGGATCGCTCTGGCTCCGTGCACTAATAAGCATCTAAGGCGTTTATTTCCACGCTTACTAATACCTAATAACTTCGACCTCCCTCCTGTCGAATATTGCCGCGGCACCAACCCTAACCAAGCAGCCATTTCTCGACCGCTTTTAAACTGATGAGCATTGCCCACTTCTGCTGCTAATTGGCTTGCAGTCATATCACCAATACCAGGAACGGTTTTTAGTAGCTGGCAACGACTGCTTTGCTTAACCTGCCTAACGATTTTTATATCTTGTTCGGCTATTTGCTCATTTAAGTAGCGGTAGTGATCATGCATCACTTGAAGCTCACCTATGATGGCTGGGCATAGTGTAACTTTTTGTGTGCTTAGCCATGAAAACAGCTTTTTCATCGCTGAGTGACCACGTGGAAGGGATAAACCGAATTCCAATAACAGCGCGCCAATACGTGACATACAAGCTGTGCGCTCCGCTACGAAGCCTTCACGTACTCGATGTACGACTACCTGACTTTGTGCGTCAACTGACTTCACTGCGACAAACCGCATATCCGGACGACCTGCCGCCTCAGTAATCGCTTGCGCATCAATGAAGTCGTTTTTATTACCTTTAACAAAAGGTTTAACATATTGAGGCGGGATTAATCGGACGTCGTGACCATAACTCATGCAGAGACGGCCTAACCAGTGCGCGCCACCGCATGCTTCAAACGCAATAATGCATGGCGGTAGTTGTGCTATAAAAGTAATGAGCTGATGACGAGAGAGTTTCTTTTTGCAGACTTGCTTATCGTGAGAATCACGACCAATTAAATGAAAAGAAGACTTGCCTAAATCGATTCCAAGGACTTTGATAGACATGAGATGGTTCTCCTTGTTGGTTTCGTCGCCTTTCCAGCATAGCTGGTTAAAAGCGAGGGGAACCATCTCATTAAACCGCCCTTACCGGCGGTTTTTTGCTATTTGGGATATCTGCAAAAGGCTCGTAAAGCCCTTTTTGAGTCATAGCTTTTTGCTTTTCATATCTGCTGGAAGGTGGCGTTATCTTCGATTACTTTACTGCCTGCAACACTGATCGCTTCAGCAAGTGTCGGAGTGAAGACCAGCTTCTTATCAATCGGCTTGAGTCCCGCTTTGGCGATATTTTTAAGGGGCTGGAATTGCAGGTCAGCGATAATCACAAAGCTGCCGGTGTTAAATTTTGTCTCGAGAAAATGGTTCAGCGCAGACAATCCTCCCGCATCTAAAATCGGCACCGCATCCATGTAGAGAATAATGCAATGCTTGTTTTCAGAGATCATTAGCATTTCAGAGAAGATCCTGTCGGCCGCGGCAAAGAACAGAGGGCCACTGATTTTATAGACGCCCCAGTCCTCAGGCAGTGTTTCGGGTACGTGTTTTCGGTTATCACTGATCTCGATGACTCGTGTCATCTGGGCGATATCCCGCATAAACAGCAGGGAAGCGAGAACAATACCAAAAGATATCGCTACCACCATGTCGATCATTACCGTCAGAGAGAAGCAGGTTAGCAGTACCAGAATATCACCGGTGGGGGCTTTTTTAAGAAGCTCCTTCACTTTTGGCGCTTCACTCATATTCCAGGCCACCATCAGCAGCATGGCCGCCATAGAGGCCATCGGTATATAGGCCAGCCATGGTGCCAGTAACAGCAGACTGGCAAGCACCACCAGACCGTGTATGACTGCCGCCAGAGGTGACTGAGCTCCGGCACGGTAATTGGCTGCTGAACGGGCAATGGCCGCAGTGGCGGTAATTCCGCCAAACCAGGGCGTCACCAGGTTCCCAACCCCCTGACCCAGTAGTTCGACATTGGAGTGGTGGCGTTTGCCACTCATACCATCCAGGACGACAGCACAGAGCAGTGATTCAATTGCCCCCAGCATAGCGATTGAAAAGGCGATCGGAATCAGTTCAGTCAGTTTATGGAAGTCCCAGTCGATTGGTTTGCCATCCGGTCCGGGTTGCAGCCAGGGCCAGTTGAACTCAGGCAGTGCCGGTGGAATGCCCTGTCCTACGGTGCCATCGATCAGTTCATAGCTGAAACGGGATCCGATGGTCTGGATGTCAAAGCCGGAAGCGATCAGCACCAGTGACAGCACCACTCCGAGAGCGACGGCGGGCAGGTGTCCGGGAATCGGGATGCGCAGCCGGGGCCACAAAATTAATACCGCTAATGTTGCGGCACCAATGGTAAATTCCGCAGGTATCAGGGTTGGCAGGGCATTGATCAGTGCCAGTACTTTATCAATATACTTTTCCGGCATCTCTTCCAGCCTGAGGCCGAAAAAGTCTTTCATCTGCAGGGTGGCGATGACCACCGCGATTCCCGATGTGAAGCCCAGAGTGACAGGTTCCGGAATGTATTCAATCAGACGACCCAGTCGACTCAGGGCCATGATCACCAGCATCACACCGGCCATCAGTGATGCTATGAGCAGGCCGCTCAGTCCGAATTTCTGAGCGACCGGATACAGAATAACGACAAATGCTGCAGTAGGGCCCGATATGCTATAGCGGGAACCGCCCGTCAGCGGGATCAGAATGCCGGCGATAATGGCGGTATAGAGGCCATACTGCGGGGGTACGCCACTGGCGATAGCCAGCGCCATCGACAAGGGGATGGCGATTATACCAACCGTGATGCCAGCCATCAGATCCCGGTAAAGAGATGCCAGCGTGAAGCCCTCTTTAAGGCTCTCACGCAACGCGCTAAAAGGTTTAATACTGTGCAGGTGGATACGATGCGACATGAATAATTGCTCTCGCTAAGTCGGGGCGGCGTACGGGCGGCGCTGCAACCTGAAATGTGGCCACGGACTCGGTTGAGTGGATCGTTAGTATATGGATTACATTACATGTTCATCACTGTATAAATCAATGTTAATATGATTAACATAAATGAATCTGAGGAGTGGTAATGGAGAAGAGAACAGCGCGGCTGACATTGCTGATTGACCCAAAAAAGAAAGCAACCTTTGAAAAACTATGTAATGCAGATGATGTGACGCCTTCGCAGATGGTACGTAAACTGATTCGTGATTATATTGAAGAAAAACTGGGGCCTGAGTGGCGCGATGAAGTGTTCAGTGAAGAGCTGGGCCGCGATCAGTGAGTGTGGGGGGCGTTAGGCTGGGACGCTGATGTTGTGGATAGGAAACTTATCCCTAATGTTATAAACAGAAACAGTGTCACAAGGCTGTTAATAACTCTAGGATAACTCTGTGGAAGCCCCATTGTATGGGGCTTTGCGGCGGTGGGTTAAAATTCGTTCAGGTCTTTGTTTCTGTATTTTTTTCAACCAGTTATCGTGGTCTTCTTGAGTGATTATTGAACAGTCTGGCCTGCAGCCAGTTAAACCACTTTGACTATTCTGTCTTTAAATCCCTCAGGCACGGTAACCACTTTTCCTTCGGCGTAATCAAAAAATACGATCCCGGTTTTAACGTGGGCAATTTCGATGGCTGTTTTTTTGTTACTGAGAAGGTAATAGATATCGCAGCCATACTTATTGAAGTCGCCAACGGTAATGTCGATCTGTATCTGGTCGCCGTAAAAGCTCTCTGCCTTATAGACGATAACAGAGTCGGTCATAATAATGCCCGAACCTTCGATATCCTGTTCTGTATAGTTGTGGGAGTTCAGGTAACGCAGCCGGGCTTCATGAACGATGGATAGTACCGAGTCGTTGCTGAGATGGCCTGCATAGTTAACATCACTGATACGTACCGGTATTTCGGTGGTGAAACTGTAGTTTTCGGGCATATCAATTTTGATACGTGCCATAGGTAAAGCTCCTGAAATGTAAAACAAAAGTACGTAGTTTCAGTACAGAATAATGGATGCAAAGAGATGAGTCTACGCCGATTCAATCCCTATTATCGCTGGTGCTTTCCCTGGTTGCTGGATCGGGTGTCTAAGGTGGTGGCACCCGAACGGCGGCAGTTACTGAGCTATGCAAAAGGGGCCGTACTTGAGGTCGGTGCGGGCACCGGCACCAGCTTTGAGTGTTATCAGGGCTCTGTTTCTGAGCTCTATGCTCTTGAACCCGATACCGGGGTCATGCAGAAAGCCTGTTCAGTTTTGTCACGCTTGCCGGAAACTCAGCGGAACAAAATTCAGTTGTTGGTTGCAGATGCGATGGATATTCCGCTGGCAGAAAGCCGATTCGATACGGTTGTGTGTTTTCTTGTACTCTGCTCTGTGGCAGAGCCTCAACAGGCATTGCAGGAGATTTTCAGAGTGCTTAAGCCGGGTGGGCAGCTGCTATTCTTTGAACATGTATTGTCGGATAATCCCGCAGTGCAGCGTTGGCAACACCGTCTCAACCCTTTCTGGCATCGCTGTGCCGGAGGGTGTCAGTTAAACCGGCCAACCGCAGAACTGATTGCTCAGTCAGGCTTTGAGTTGCAGGAATTACAGCACTACCACCATAAAGCGTTTCCGGTATTGGTCAGACGGCTTGCCACGGGCATCGCGGTAAAGCCTGGTTGATAATCCACACCCCAGTAGTTGCCTGATGTGTATTGACTCTGCTGTTGTAACAGTTGATTTTCGCTTCTGTTGAGGCTTTTGAAGCATCAGGTGTGCCTAAGGCCGGACAGGTTATGTCAGACCTTCCAGATTTCACGGATACTCAGGCCGGCTATTCAAATCAGTGAAATAAAAATTTAGTAGAATTCGTTGGCGTTTTTTTTTGTATGTTAATACGGCATTAAAAAATGCGCCGGAAACATAAAAAAAAGCGGCCGAACGCGGTTTTTGTATGTGCGCCTGACGGCTAAGGAGTGTTTGTTTGAGCTGATCTATGTCGCTTGAATAATCCCCCTGAATCAGCCAGTATCGGACTGATACGGGAATGAACCGACAGTCAATCAGGACCGTTGATAAATCACAGGTTTTGTAGACTGACTCTCACTTAAAAGGAATTTTGCTATGGCTGGTGTCCCCGCAACGCTCAAATCTAATTCGTCTCTGATGATTAAAACGGTCATCGGTATCGTTGCCGGCTTGATTGTGCTTTATGTTCTGTCTAAATCATTCTTTTATGCCGAACCGGGCTACATTTATCATGTTCGTACCGTTACCGGTAATGAAGCGGTAGTCACCGAAGTCGGTTACAAGTTTTATCCGTTTGGTCGCTACAATTCGTGGAAGAGGGCGATGACTGTTCAGGCGGCTACCGGTGCCAGTCTCAATGCGATCAGTGCTGAGAAAGATTCCGACAACGCCTCTGCGAGCTTACCACCGTTAAGTATCATGTTTCTTGATCAGGTGGATGCTCATGCTGAAGCGACGGTGCGTTTTTCGATCCCCTCCGATGAGGAGTCATTCCTTAAGTTAGCCCATGAATACCGCTCCCCGGAGAACCTTCTGCGTACAGCCCTGCTGCCCGCCTTTAAAGAGACGCTTCAGGCGAATGCCTCGCTGATGGCGGCGGAAGAGTATTATGCCGGTGGCCGTACAGAGTTTAACTCTGAGTTCGAGAACCAGATGAGCAACGGTATTTTTCTGGTCAAGCGCGAAGAGGTTGCTGTCAGGTCAACCCGTAGCACGACAGGCTCGGCTAATGCAGCATTAGGCACCGATCAGGAAGCCTATGGCGAAGATGCAAAGACTGTTTTCCTGGTTAAAAAAGTCATCGATGCCAATGGTCAGCCGCGCCGTAAGTCGCAACGCTTTAATGATTTTGGTATTACCGTGGTCTCTGCACTGGTGACCGATATGAGACCCAATCAGAAATTTATTGAACGGATGCAGCTGAAGCAAAAAGCCTCGGCTGATCGTGCCATTGCCAGGGAACAGCGGGTTCAGGAAGAGGAGCAGCGTTTGCTGGCGATTGCGCGAGGTGAACGTGAAGTAGCCGAGCGTCAGGCTCAGGCAAAAGTAGAGCAGATCCAGAAAACAACTGAGGCTGAAACCGAGAAACAGCTCACCATAACCGGGGCGGAGAAACTCAAAGCGGAAGCGGCGATTTCAAAGGAAACCGCTGAGATTAATCTTGAAAAAGCCAAAATCGAAGCCCAGACCCAGCGGACCCTGGCAGATGCCGAGGCTTATCAGAAGCGGGTTATTCTCGAAGCGGATAACGCTCTGGCGCAGAAGTTAGAAGCCGAAGTGAGAATTCAGGAGTTGTGGTCTGACGCGTTTGCCAAGCGCAGTGTGCCTACTAACGTCTTTGGTGGTGGTCAGGGTGGGGCTCCTGTCGGCAACGATGCAGAGACAAAAGCGTTTATGCAGATGCTGACCCTGGATGCAGCCAAACGCCTGAACTATGAGAGAGAGATCACTAAGTAGTCACGAACCCGGTTGACCGTTATTCCGCTGTCAGCAGCTCGGAAACTGCCAGATAGCGATACCGCCTCCGAAGGCCGGGAAGGGAGCTGAACGCTCCCTTTTTTGATTCCTAAAGTCTGGTTTCCCGCCCCGGATTGATGAAAGCCTGTCCCGAATCGCTGTGAACGGACTCGCTATTGCATGGCTGAAATACTAAAATGGGCCGCTGTAAGTGCTATTGGTTAACAATACTCTGGCCCCTGCTACAGTTATTATGTGGTCATCAGCAGGGAGCAGATAGCGCAGTATTAGTGGCATCATGTAGGTAAAGAAGGGAGCGGCGTAGCGCTGTGGTAAAAGTACGCGAAGATCATCCAATACATGCTGACGGCAGCGTCGATCTGGATTTGTGGCTGGAAAGGCTGCAGGAGCAGGTCGAGGTTAAGGATATTGAGACAGTCCGTCAGGCCTGTCTGTATGCCAAACAGATGAAAGAGGAGGCCGAATCCTCCGATGATTCATGGAAAGACAGTGACAGTTATCTGACCGGACTGGAGATGGCGCAGATTCTGATCGAGCTGAATCAGGATCAGGATGCGCTGGTTGCTGCAATACTGTATCGCAGTGTCCGGGAAAAACGCACCACGCTGGAAGATATCCGCCGCCGTTTCGGTCAGACCATTGCAAGGCTGATCGATGGGGTGTTACAGATGGCCGCTATCGGCAGTCGTCAGAATCCACGGCGTGAAAACGTTCTGGGTCAGAGCGGTAATCCGCTGGACAACGTACGTAAAATGCTGGTCTCCATGATCGATGATGTGCGGGTTGTTCTGATTAAGATTGCCGAACGCACCTGCGCTATACGACGAGTTAAGAGTGACTCTCGCAAGAAGCGTTATCTGGTAGCCCGGGAGGTGTTTGATGTTTATGCTCCGCTGGCTCACCGTCTGGGTATCGGTCATATTAAATGGGAGCTGGAAGACCTCTCATTCCGTTATCTCAAACCCAACGACTATAAACAGATTGCGTCATTACTGGATGAGAAACGGCTTGACCGTCAGCAGTTCATCGAAGATGCGGTGAATATACTTAATACCGAGTTGAAAAAGGTCGATATTGATGGCGATGTGATGGGGCGGGCCAAGCACATCTACAGTATCTGGCGCAAAATGCAGCGCAAGAATATCGCATTTAATCAGGTCTATGATATCCGTGCGGTCCGGATTCTGGTGCCGGAGATTCGTGATTGTTATACCGTGCTGGGTATTGTGCACGGTCTGTGGCGCAATATTCCGCACGAGTTTGATGACTATATCGCATCGCCCAAACCCAACGGTTATCGATCCCTGCATACCGCCGTGTTTGGCCCCTCCGGCAAAGTGCTGGAGATTCAGATTCGTACTTTCTCCATGCATGAAGAGGCGGAGCTGGGGGTTTGCGCACACTGGCTCTATAAAGGCACCGATACCCACTCGCAAAGTTCCAGTTATGAAGAAAAGATCGCCTGGTTACGTCAGGTGCTGGAATGGACTGAAGATCTGGGGGGAACTGAAGAGTTTTCTGAGGTGATTGGCGGCGATGTGACCCATGACCGGGTGTATGTTTTCACCCCGGATGGCCATGTTGTCGATATGCCGGTAGGGTCTACCCCGGTAGACTTTGCCTACCGGGTGCATACCGAAGTGGGGCACCGCTGTCGGGGAGCGAAGCTCAACGGCCGGATCGTTCCGCTGACCCGTCAGTTGCAGACCGGTGATCAGGTTGAGATTCTGACTGCAAACGAAGAACACCCGCGGCGCGACTGGCTCAACCCGAACCTGGGGTATATTACCAGCGCCCGTTCCCGCGCCAAGGTTCAGCACTGGTTTAAACTTCAGGATAAAGATAAAAACGCCGCGGCAGGTAAGAAAATTATCGACCGTGAGTTCCGGCGTCTGGCGCTGGAGAATGCCGATCTTAATTATAACCTGATGGCGAAAGCGGTTAATCACCGGTCGGCCGACGATATGTATGCTGCGCTGGGCGCCGGGGATATTCGGTTGTCACAGGTGATCAATGCCGCGCAACAGCAGGTTGAGACTGATCATCATGATGAGCAGCTGGATCTGGCATTGCCGGGTAGCAGTAGCCGGCTTCAGTCTGACTATGGCGGCATCAAAATACGTGGGGTTGGTAACCTGCTGACCACTATTGCACCCTGCTGTAAACCCGTACCGGGCGATCCGATTATCGGTTATATAACCAAGAGCCGGGGGGTTTCTATTCATCGGGACGACTGTTCCAACGCTTTTCAGCTGCGACAGCATGAGCGGGAGCGGATGGTTGAAGTCAGCTGGGGTGAAGAGGGCGAGTCAACCTATCCGGTGGATATCTATGTCGAAGCCTTTGACCGTTCCGGTCTGCTGCGGGATCTGATGATGGTGATGGCAAACGAGAATGTTAACCTGATCGCCGCCAATACCCAGTCCGATAAGAAGAGCAATATCGCTTATCTGACTCTGACGATAGAGATCAGCCGTCTTGAGCTGTTGGGTAAGATTATGGATAAAATCAATCAGATTCCTAACGTCACCGAGGTACATCGTCAGCGCAGTGGTACCCGTTAATGAGCTATACCCTTGAGGACCTGAAAACACTTATGGCCCGGCTGCGGGATCCGGAGGACGGTTGTCCCTGGGATCTGAAACAGAGCTTTGCCAGTATCGTCCCCCATACCCTTGAAGAGGCGTATGAAGTGGCTGATACCATCGAGCGGCAGGACTGGCAGCATCTGCAGGGGGAGCTGGGGGATCTGCTGTTTCAGGTGATTTTCTACGCCCGCCTGGCCGAAGAGCAACAGGGTTATAACTTTGACGATATCGTCGATACCCTGGTGACTAAACTGCTGCGTCGCCATCCCCATGTTTTTCCAGAGGGGACGCTGGGCAGTCGGCGCAGCACAGTATCGCTGGATGAGCAGCAGATCAAAGAGACCTGGGAAACGATAAAGGCGGAGGAGCGGAGCGAAAAACCGCTTCAGGACTCCCGGGTGCTGGATGATATCCCGATGGCGTTACCTGCATTGAATCGCGCTGAAAAACTGCAAAAAAGGGCTGCCCGGGTCGGCTTTGACTGGGGCGATGTCGCGCCGGTACTGGACAAGATCGAGGAAGAGATCGCAGAGCTGCGTGAAGCGATCGCGGCTGGCGATCAGCTGGAGATGGAGCATGAGCTTGGCGATCTGCTGTTTGCTCAGGTGAATCTGGCCCGTCATATGGGGGTCAATCCGGAAACGGCTCTGCGTTATACCAATCAGAAATTCACTAACCGTTTTAACTATATCGAAGACCAGGTGGAGAGCTCTTCAAAAGAGTGGCAGGATTTCACCCTTGATGAGCTCGATCACTGGTGGAACGAAGCAAAAGGTAAGGGACTTTAGTCGTACGCAGGACGGAGATAAATAATGGGGTCATTACAGTGGTTTATTCTGGCGGCGATTGTTATCGCCGGACTGGCATTCTGGAACTATCAGCGCATCGATGGTCAGCGTAAAGAGCTGCTGAGTGCCGGGTTTCAGGTCTCCGATGATCTTAAAGGTAACCCCGGGCTGCTGGTTAGCACTTCTCAGCGCCAACTAGCCGTGCTGGTGCCTACGGGATATCTGCGTTTCAGTTTTGATCAGCTGCGGGATGCGGAGATCCGTTCCCGCGAAAATGCGGAGACTGAAACCGATTTTCGTATCGCTCTGCTGCTTGACGGTGCGTCCGTGTCGGAAGTTGAGATCGGCTACCAGAATGTCCACCACGTGGAGATCGCCCTGAAAAAGTTGCGCCAGTTAACCAGTCATTAAACCGGTGACTCTGAAACCCTGAGACTAAGATAGTATTTGTGCTTTGCACAAACTATGTAGTATCAATAGTACTTCGCAGATATGACAGGGGACTCTGAATGACAACGCTTCACGAAGACCTGAGGGATGATGTCCGGATGCTCGGTGACTGTCTTGGACAGACCATTGTGGCCCATAAAGGACAGGCGTTCCTTGAGAAGATTGAAAAGATCCGGACGCTCTCCAAGGCTGGCCGATCGTCGGGTAAACCTGTCGATGACGAGCTTCTGAAAACCCTTGGCGAACTGGGTGACGATGAACTGCTGCCGGTCGCCAGAGCCTTTACTCAATTTCTTAACTTGTCCAATATCGCTGAAGAGCATCATCGGGTTCGTCGTCGCTCCGGAGTACTGGATGTGTGTACCAGCGACTCATTCTGTGGCCTGCTCGGACGGTTGCAACAGCAAGGGCTGACCAAGCAACAGATTGCTGAAACGGTACGGGATATGGATGTCGAGCTGGTCCTGACCGCCCATCCGACAGAGGTCAACCGGCGCACCCTGATTCAGAAATTTGATGCCATTACCGAATGCCTGCAAAGGATCGATCGGGGTGAAGACCTGCGTCACCGGCTGCATGAACTGATCAGTCAGGCCTGGCACACCGATACCATTCGCAAGCAGAGACCGACTCCGGTGGATGAAGCGAAATGGGGCTTTGCGGTGATTGAAAACTCCCTGTGGGATGCGGTGCCGGTTTTTTTACGGCATATAGATCAGCAGCTGTTTGATGCCACCGGAGAGCATCTGCCGCTGAGTAGCTCTCCGGTGCGGTTTGCCTCCTGGATGGGCGGCGATCGTGACGGCAACCCTAACGTGACCTCCGTGACCACCGAAAAAGTGTTGCTGCTGTCCCGCTGGATGGCGGCCGATCTTTACATGAAAGATATTGACCGGTTACGCAGTGAGTTGTCGATGAACCAGTGCAGTGCTGAATTGCGCGAGCGGGTGGGTGATCATCCGGAGCCCTACCGTGAGCTGCTGCGAGAAGTGTGCAGTCGCCTGACGCAAACCAAGCGCTGGACGACTGAGCGTCTGGAAGGTCGTCCGGTAGATAAAGAGGGGGTCTATATTCTTCCGCAGCAACTGCTGCAACCGCTGTTGCTGATTGATGCCTCACTGCGCAGTTGTAATATGAGCGTGATCGCGGATGGCCTGCTGAGCGACACCATTCGCCGGGTGGCCTGTTTTGGCATGACTCTGGTGAACCTGGATATTCGCCAGAATGCGGATCGGCATGCAGAGGTGATGGACGAGCTGACCGGTTTTTACGGCATCGGTTGTTATACCGAGTGGAGTGAGACCAATAAGCAGATGTTTCTGCTGAAAGAATTGCAGGAGAAGCGGCCTCTACTGCCCCGGGAGTGGTCGCCCTCTGCGAATGTTCAGGAGGTGCTTGATACCTTCAGTGTGGTCGCCCGGGAGGAACCAAACTCCTTCGGCTCCTATGTTATCTCCATGGCCAGTCAGCCATCGGATGTACTGACGGTTATTCTGCTGCTGAAGGAAAGCGGTATCCACTACAACATGCGCGTTGCGCCGCTGTTTGAAACGCTGGATGACCTGGATAACGCGGAAAACTGTATTCGTCAGTTATTGGCGATCCCCTGGTATAAAGCATATACCGAGGGGCATCAGGAGGTGATGATCGGTTATTCTGACTCATCGAAGGATGCCGGACAGCTGGCGGCGGCCTGGGGCCAGTATCGGGCACAGGAAGCGCTGACTAATGTGTGTAAAGAGTATGGTGTTCACCTGACGCTATTCCATGGTCGGGGCGGCACCGTGGGTCGTGGGGGAGGGCCCAGCCATACCGCAATTCTGGCGCAGCCTCCGGGGTCGGTTGCCGGAAGCCTGCGGGTGACTGAGCAGGGCGAGATGATTCGCTTCAAGTTTGGTGTGCCGGAGATTGCGATACGTAATCTGGAGCTCTATACCTCAGCGACCCTTGAGGCAACCCTGGCTCCGGCTCCCGGACCTAAGCCTGAGTGGCGTCAACTGATGGATGAAATGTCGCTGGCAGGCCTGACCGCTTATCGTGATGTGGTACGCTATGATCCACAGTTTGTACCCTATTTTCGTTCCGCGACACCGGAGCAAGAACTGGCAAAACTGCCGCTGGGCAGCCGTCCGGCAAAGCGTAAAGCGGATGGCGGCGTCGAAAGTCTTCGTGCCATTCCGTGGATTTTTGCCTGGACTCAGATCCGTCTGATGCTGCCGGCCTGGCTGGGCAGTGATGTGGCGCTGCAGCAGACGCTGGATAAAGGTCAGTTTGAGCTGGTGCAGGTCATGCGCAGGGACTGGCCATTCTTTCGCTCCTATATGGATATGCTGGAGATGGTGATGGCGAAGTCCGATGGCAATATTGCGGCGTATTATGAAAAACGGCTGGTGTCTGAAGAGCTGGCGGTGCTGGGAGCCGATCTTCGCTGTCGACTGGCAAACACCATCGAACTGGTGAAAAAGATAAAACAGCAGGATACTCTGCTGGAAAACAGTCCGGTTATCCGTCAGTCGATCGAGGTGCGTAATCCCTATATCGATCCGCTGCATTTTCTGCAGGCAGAGTTGCTCTATCGTGACCGTAACCAGCCGGATGCACGGCTGGAACAGGCGCTGATGATTACCATGGCAGGTATCTCTGCCGGTATGCGGAATACCGGATAGGTGCCGTTTCTGTTATCCTGTGTGCCCGGTTCAGGCCTGGGGCGCAGGACTCAGAAGGCTGTTACAAAGACGCTGCAGATAAGTTGATACTTATGAATACCGGTCAATAAAAAGCCGATCTTATCCTAATGGGGGGTTGCTACATTTGGCGGTTTTGACTAATCTCGAGCGTTCATTTTTACGGTTTTATGTCGTAAATATTGCAGTATAGCGAAACGAGCCTCCCGCAATCGGCAAGAATTAGATATTGGTAGTAGACCGAATGTCCTATTGTGAGTAGCAGGCATAGGGCGGTAATGTCGGACATTACCGCGCAAAAAATCGCGCATAACAAATTTCAGCCGGTGGTTATCTAATAAACGGCCGGCATCAGATTTTTAAATTATAAAATTAGAAACGGAGCAATCCTTACATGCGAATTATTCTTTTGGGTGCGCCGGGTGCTGGTAAAGGTACTCAGGCTCAGTACATCTGCGAAAAATATGGTATTCCACAGATCTCTACAGGCGATATGTTGCGTGCGGCGGTTAAAGCAGGCACCCCGCTGGGGATTGAAGCTAAGAAGGTAATGGATGCGGGTGGCCTGGTTTCTGATGAGATCATCATCGGTCTGGTAAAAGAGCGCATTACCGAGGCGGATTGCGCAAACGGTGCGCTGTTTGACGGTTTCCCACGTACGATTCCACAGGCGGATGCGATGAAAGATGCCGGCGTCACAATCGATGCCGTTGTCGAGATCGATGTTGCTGACGAAGAGATCATCAAGCGCATGGCCGGTCGTCGTGTACACCCGGGTTCAGGTCGCACTTACCACGTTATTTTCAACCCACCTGCGGTTGAGGGTAAAGACGATGTGACCGGTGAAGACCTGGTGCAGCGTGAAGATGATAAAGAGGAAACCGTACGCCAGCGTCTGGATGTGTACCATGAGCAAACGGCTCCGCTGATCAACTATTATAAAGGCTGGTCTCAAGAGTCTCCTGAGAGTGCCCCTAAATACAACTATATCCCGGGTGTCGGCAGTGTAGATGATATCCGTGATGCGGTATTTGCCTCACTGGAAAAGTAATTCTGTGTAGTGAATACAAAAAACCGCTGCTTTGATGTATGAGTCAAAACAGCGGTTTTTTATTGTCTGTTATTCCGCGATAATAGCGCTTTGCTTTGAAACGGAAATAAACTGATGTCCCAGCCCAAAACAGCAGTACTGCTGGTTAATTTAGGCTCGCCAGACCAACCGACCCCAGCCGCAGTGCGCCGCTACCTTAAAGAGTTTCTCTCTGATCGCCGGGTGGTGGAAGGCGATGGGATTATGCGTCTGGTCTGGTTAACGGTACTTAACGGTATCATCCTGACCTTCCGTCCCCGCAAGGTAGCAAAACTATACGCATCTATCTGGGATCAGGATTCGCCCCTGCGGCTGATACTTAATCAGCAGGTTGCCGCTCTGCAACTGGCCCTGCAGCAAACCAGTCCGGATCAGGATATTCAGGTTTTTGCCGCTATGACATACGGCAATCCGGGGCTGAGCGCGCGTCTGGAAGAGCTAACCCAGGCGGGCTACCGTAAAATCCTGGTGCTGCCGCTCTATCCTCAGTATTCGGCCACCACAACCGCTCCGATTTATGACCTGATCGCCCGGTTTCAGTTGAAGACCCGCCACTTTCCCGATATTCGGGTAGTCCAGGACTACCATGACCATCCACTCTATATCCGGGCGCTGGCCGAATCCGTTCAGGCATTCCGGACAGCTAATCCCAAAAGCGATAAACTGGTACTCTCGTATCATGGGATTCCGCAAGAGTACGCTGATAAGGGTGATCCTTACCCGGAGCATTGTCACCGTACGTCCGAACTGCTGGCAAAAGAGTTGGGGCTGACCACTGACCAGTGGCAGACCACCTTTCAGTCCCGTTTCGGGCCAAAGGCATGGTTACAGCCCTATACCGATAAAACCCTTGAGAAACTGCCTGAGAGTGGCGTAAAGCGTGTGGATATCATCTGTCCGGCATTCTCAGCAGACTGCCTGGAAACCCTCGAAGAGATCGCCGTGGAGAACCGCGATGTGTTTCTGTCGGCGGGTGGGGAGCAGTATCACTATATTCCGGCACTGAATACCGAGCAGGGGATGATCCGCCTGCTGGTAGCGCTGGTGAAACAGAACAGTTCGGGCTGGTTTAATCTGGCCCGTACCGATAATGAACAGAATGAGATAAGCAATGCGTCCTGAATATATCTTTGGTATCCACGCGGCTACCACCACCCTGCAACGAGACAGCAAACGGGTCAAAGGGATGTGGGTGCTGAAAGGACGTGTCGATGCGCGGATGCAGACGCTACTGGATCTGGCCGCAGAGAAACAAGTCCGGGTCGACTGGGTCAGCCGTAAAGAGCTGGACAGTATGGCTGAAGACGGTGTACATCAGGGGGTCGTGGTCGCCTGTGAGCCGATTCAGGCCAAGAACGAACAGTTCCTCGATGCGATGCTGGAAAAACTGGAAGAGCCTGCGTTTCTATTGGTGCTGGATGGCGTCACCGATCCGCATAATCTGGGTGCCTGCCTGCGAACCGCCGATGCCGCCGGTGTCCATGCGGTGATTGCCCCGAAGGACAAGTCAGCACCGCTCAACGCGACCGTCAGCAAAGTCGCCTGCGGTGCCGCAGAAGTAGTGCCCTACGTACTGGTCACCAACCTCGCCCGCACCCTGAAAGACCTGCAACAGCGTGGCATCTGGATCACCGGTACTGCCGGAGAAGCGGAAACCCTGATCTACAACGCTGACCTCAAAGGCCCGATGGCGCTGGTGATGGGTGCCGAAGGACAGGGCATGCGCCGCCTCACACGCGAACACTGTGACTTTCTGGTAAAGATTGATATGGCCGGGGAAGTCTCTTCTCTTAACGTCTCGGTGGCCACCGGGGTGTGTCTGTTTGAAGCGGTTCGACAAAGAAAAGCGTAGCTTTTCTTTGTCCAGAACGCTTCGCTTGCTAGTTGTTGACGTGGCTTCGCCACTTGCCAGAACGCCACTGCGTGGCTCGCTGGAAAAAGCGGCGCGCAGAGCGCAAGACCGTATCGCTTCGCGACACTAGCTAGACGTGGCTGCGCCACTAGCTAGAACGTCACTGCGTGACTCGCTAGAAAAAGCGTGCGCAGATTTGTGGGAGACGCGCTGGCATGCCCACTGGATACCCCGCGGCGATAAGCGACTTATTCTGTCAACTGCGCCACAGACTGTTCTCAGGTTGATCTCACCGCTACCTGTATCATTACCGGAACGACAATGCAGGTAATCCAGAATGCTAGTCTCAGGTGATGTTTAGCGGGTGAGATAAGTGTTTTATAGGTGCCTGCTATGCCGAGTAGGGCAACAGGGTAAGAGAGTATAACCGGCAGTGTGAAGATGTAACTATCGCTATCCAGGTAGGCAACCGAGTAGAGTCCAAAGCAGGTCACTGCGGGAAGAGCAACCATGATAATAAACTTAATGACCCATTCTGGAATATCCGGCTTTCTCACTGATTAGAAACCTTTTTGGCAATACGTTATCTATTTGTTTTTAGTGTTCTGGCAATGAGCTTATTCGCTCCGAAAAATAAGTTGTTGAAATAAAGAATAAAAATAAGATTTCTCGGTGCTTTAACGATAGTAAAAGTACAGGGGTGGAGAATTCAGCTTCGAAACGTGTGTGCCCATAAACTTTACCATAACATCTGCAGGTGTTGTGTACTTCAAAACACTCTGTCTACCCATCAACCTTTTGGGAATAAAGTCATAGGTGGTTGCGTCAGAGAAAAGAACGTCCCCATTGTCACATTGCAAACCGATATGGCAGCGAATTAGTGGGAGAATTGTGTTTTTGGCAAAAAAGGTTAATAACCTGAATAACGGGCAGCAGCACTATTTATTGGCAATACTCCGCTAAATTGACTAAGTGTTAAAAGAGGCAGTTCCTTTACCGAACTGATAGGAGGATATTGCAATGTTAGGCGAAGAACACTCTTTAGCGCATGATTTCCCTGATTATGAGGGGCTTATTGCTGAGCTGATACAATCAGATGAACGTTTTGCCAAAGATAACCACTATTACCAGTCCCTCGATAAACAGATCCGGGTGCTGGAAATGAATAATTCACCCATTGATGATCTATCGATGCATAAGTTGAAGCAGGAACGGGCGGAGCTGAAAGATTCGCTCTACCAGCGGCTGCTGCTGCGCGAGCAGGATCGTACCACTGGCTAATCGCCACTCGTTAGAACGCCACTGCGCGGCCCGTCAGAAAAGGGGGAAGTTCTGTAGGAGCCGCGTCCCGCGGCGATAGATCGCTATCCCTGAACCGTATAGAACCACTTTGCTTTTGCCCTTTCTAGCAAGGAAAACGAAGTTTTTCGTCTAGCCACGAGCAAGTTGCGAAGCAACGTCTAGCTACTGCTCTTATGGCTAGCCGCGAAGCAACGTCTAGCGACTAAAAAAAGCATTAGCCTGCGGCTAATACTTCCATCGCATGCAATGCGATCATCGCTTCCTCATTGGTGGGAATCACCCGCACCACAACCTGAGCGCTGGCTTTGCTGATGATCGCTTCGCCCTCTTTGTTGGCGCTCTTGTTGAGCTTGATGCCCAGCCACTCCAGCTGATCGCAGATACGCTTGCGCAATGCACTATCGTTTTCACCCACTCCGCCGGTAAAGACCAGCTGATCCAAGCCCTGCAGGGCGGCAGTGAGGCGGCCGATCTCCAGCGCGGCCCGGTAGGCGAACATGGCGATCGCTTCTTCCGCCTCAGGCTTATCCGATTGCTCCAGTTCCATCATATCGGAGCTGATGCCGGAGACTCCCAGCCAGCCACTCTCTTTATAGAGGAAGTTCTCCAACTGATCGGTGTCCATCTGATAGTGGCGCTGCAGGTAGAGCAGGACTCCGGGATCGATATTGCCGGTGCGGCTACCCATTGGCAGACCGTCAACCGCGGTGAAGCCCATGGATGAGGCGATCGATTTTCCCTGTTTGACGGCGCACATGCTGGCACCGGCACCGAGATGACAGATAACGGTTTTATCACTTTCGGCCCCCTGGCCAATCTTCTCCAGAGTGCGCTGAATATATTCGTAGGAGAGACCGTGGAAACCATATTTATGTACACCGGCTTCGGTGTATTGGCGGGGGATCGCATAGTGACGCTCGACCTTTGGCTGACCGATATGAAACATGGTATCGAAGCAGGCAATTTGCGGCAGTTCTGGTTCCAGTTGTTGACAGGCGCGGATCAGTTTCAGGTTGTAGGGCTGATGCAGCGGTGCCAGGGGGATCAGTTCTTCCAGCTTTTTCATGATTTTCTTGGTAATCACTACCGGTTCACTGAACGCTTCGCCACCATGAACGACCCGGTGGCCAAATGCACAGATCTGACTGTCCGGCAGCTGTTTGCGTACCCACTGAATGACCCGATCCAGACACGCCTGATGGCGGCTATCAATATCAATCGCGGCCATGTCGGGTTCAAACTGTTCCAGTACTTTTCCATCACTGGAAAGCACCTTCATGACCGGTGTATTCAGGATATTTCCCAGTTTGAATTGATAGAGACATTCTGGTGTGCTGGCATTCCGGGAAAACAGGGCGCATTTCAGGCTGGAAGAACCGCCATTGACTGTCAGAATCAGGCTCATGTTATTTAACTCCCTGAGGATGCAGAACCATATGAGATGCCAGTGCGCAGGATGCCAGACGCGCCAGAGTGCCGTCAGAGCGACTATTCAGAATGATCGGCGCACGGGCACCCAGCGCGATCCCGGCAGACTTGGCATCCGCCAGGTAGATCAACTGCTTGGCGATCATATTGGCCGATTCCAGATCGGGGGCCAGCAGTATATCGGCATCGCCAGATACCGGTGACGATATATGCTTATCAATAGCGGCCTGCAGAGAGATCGCATTATCAAAGGCCAGAGGACCATCGAGAATGGCTCCGGTTATCTGGCCGCGGTCAGCCATTTTACACAGGGCGGCGGCGTCGATAGTGCTCTGCATCGAGGGTTTTACTTTCTCGACTGCGGCCAGAATCGCCACTTTAGGCAGCTTCATCCCCAGCGCGTGGCAAAAGTCGATCGCATTCTGCACGATATCCTGTTTGGTCAGCAGGTCGGGCGCCACATTGATCGCCGCATCGGTGATCATCAGTGGCTTATGATAATTTGGTACGTCCAGTACGAAGATATGGCTCAGTCGACGCTCGGTACGGATGCCCAGCGTTTTATGTATCACCGCACTCAGCAGTTCAGAGGTGCCAAGGTCACCCTTCATCAGGGTCTCGGCGCGGGTCTCTCTGATCAGGCTGACAGCCTGTTCTGCTGCGGCATGACTGTGCTCCACATTAATCAGTTCATAATCGTCAATGTTCAGTTCATATTTTTCAGCGGCCGCTTTTATTTTAGCGGCAGGGCCCACCAGAATAGGGACGATCAGCCCACGCTCTGCAGCCTCAATGGCGCCCATCAGTCCGTTTTGCTCAACCGGGTGGACCACTGCGGTGATTACCGGACGGGCTTTAACGGCTTCTTCAATAAAGAATTCCAGCTGGTTATGGACAGGGGGCTTTTCTGTGAGAATCATTCTACTGCTCCGGGTATTCAGTGGCTGGAAGCTGGGATCACCAGGTTCAAACCTATACATTGGGCGCCTTAAGCGTTTGTATTCAATCTATTATAAGAGTATGAACTTCTTATGACGCAGTGCAACAACCTGATTAACTAAAAAGAGCATTTTTCGCTGATGTATCGAACGACCTGTTCTGACTCAGGTGCGGAATATAAAGCCGTAGCTCGTAGCTCGAACGTCACAAAAAGCGTGACTTGCTTGTCGCTCGAAAAAGACATAGCGGATAGCCTTTACCGGGAACATGCAGGGTTGTGATATCTCTACGAGCTGCGAGCCACGTTATATCCCTTGAACATGATCCCTCTGAAGTGATGTAATCGGGATATTGTTTTATCAGAGAAGGATGTGAGTTATGGATTGTCTGTTTTGTAAAGTTCTGAATAAAGAGATTCCTGCCGATATTATCTATGAGGATGACAGGGTAATCGCTTTCAATGATATCAACCCACAGGCACCGACCCATGCCCTGATTATTCCCCGTAGACATGTGGCGACGCTGAATGATATTCAACCGGAAGATTGTGATCTGGTGGGACATATGGTGATGGTGGCGGGAAAGATAGCAGAACAACAGGGTTTTGCCAGTGACGGGTACCGTACCGTGTTTAACTGCAACAGTCATGGCGGTCAGACGGTTTATCATATCCATCTTCATCTGCTGGGCGGCAAGCCGATGGGCTGGCCTCCCTATCAGGATAAGCTCAAAACCCCCGTATGATTTAAAAAAAAACCGCCCTTTGGCGGTTTTTTTTTTTGGCTGACATTAATCTTAAAGCGATTCAGGCAACCTCTTCAGTATGGGGTCTCTGAGGGCAATGAATTGCATCAATAATCTCGCCTTCGGGGGAGACTGATTCCAGATGCACATCAAAGCCCCACAGCCGGTGAAGGTGTTTCAGTACTTCATCAGTGTCATCACCTAACGGTTGTTCATTGTGCATATAGTGGCGCAATGTCAGCGACCGGTCGCCTCTGACATTGACGTTATAGATCTGGATGTTTGGCTCCCGGTTGCCGATGTTATAACTGGCCGCTAGATTCTCCCGGACCTTCTGATAACCCTCTTCATCATGTATGGCGCTGACCTGCATCGTGCTCAGGGTTGAGTTATCTGTGATAGTGAAAAGTTTCAGCTCCCGGATCATATGCGGTGAAAGATATTGCAGAATAAAGCTTTCATCCTTGTAGTTGCGCATCGCATGCTGCAGGGTTTCGTTCCAGTCACTGCCGGCAATGTCGGGGAACCACTGATAGTCTTCATCTGTGGGGGTTTCACAGATTCGCCGGATATCCCGCATCATGCCGTAGCCCAGAGCATAAGGGTTGATACCGTTGAAATAGGGCGAGTCGAACGGTGGCTGATAAATTACACTGGTGTGGGAGTGGAGGAACTCCATAATAAATCCATCGGTGACCAGGCCTTCATCGTGCAGATGGTGTAGCAGGGTGTAATGCCAGAAGCAGGCCCACCCTTCGTTCATTACCTGAGTCTGACGTTGCGGATAATAGTATTGGGCGATCTTTCTGACAATCCGCACAATCTCCCGTTGCCAGGGCTCCAGTAGCGGTGCATTCTTTTCAATAAAGTAGAGCAGGTTCTCTTCCGGATCTTTGGGGAAGCGAGGCGCTTTCTTTTCCTTAATCAGATCTTTTTTGGGAATGGTATTCCACAGCTGGTTGAGGTGGCGCTGGATATACTCTTCGCGATCCAGTAACCGGTTCTTCTCTTCTTCAGGGGTCACTGGCTGAGGGCGCAGGTAACGGTTGACCCCATAGTTCATCAGTGCGTGGCAGGAGTCCAGCATCTGTTCGACGGCATCCACGCCATGACGCTCTTCACACTTGGCGATATAGTTTTTGGCGAATAGCAGATAATCAATAATGGCGGATGCATCGGTCCAGGTACGAAACAGGTAGTTGCCTTTAAAAAACGAGTTGTGTCCATAGCAGGCATGAGCGATGACCAGTGCCTGCATGGTCATAGTGTTTTCTTCCATGAGATACGAGATACAGGGGTTAGAATTAATAACGATCTCATAGGCCAGCCCCATCTGACCGCGTTTATACTGTTGTTCTGTAGTGACGAACTGTTTGCCAAACGACCAGTGATTGTAGTTAAGTGGCATACCGACCGAAGAGTAGGCATCCATCATCTGTTCCGAGGTAATGACTTCAATCTGATTAGGGTAGGTATCCAGACCGTAATGCTCAGCCACCCGGGCGATCTCCTGATCATATTTCTGGATCAGTTCGAAGGTCCATTCTGACCCGGTGGAAATAGGCTCGCGCTTTTTCATAGGGTCACTCCTTTTTCTCAAACAGCTTTCTGAATACCGGATAGATGTCGCCAGGTTCAACGATTGTCTGCATCGCAAAGGTCTCGCCGAATTTGTCCCGGATCTGCTCGTATTCCAGCCAGAGGTTCTGATGCGGCCCGGTGGTGATCTCCACATAGGCAAAGTACTGCACCAGCGGCAGAATCCGTTGTTCAAGCACTTCCCGGCAGATGTGCGAGTCACCATCCCAGTTATCACCGTCAGATGCCTGAGCAACATAGATGTTCCAGTCACCGGGAGGGTAGCGGTCCCGGATAATATCTGCGCTCAGGTTCAGGGCGCTGGAAACGATAGTGCCGCCGGTTTCCCGGGAATAGAAAAACTCCTCTTCATCAACCTCTTTTGCGTGGGTATGGTGGCGGACAAAAACCACTTCGATTCTTTTGTAGTTACGTGTCAGAAACAGGTAAAGCAGAATGAAGAAGCGCTTGGCAATATCCTTAATCGACTGTGTCATCGAGCCTGACACATCCATGACACAGAACATCACTGCTTTGGAACTGGGCACCGGCGTGCGCACCAGATTATTGTATTTAAGATCAAACTCATCAATGAAGGGCATGCGTTTGATTCGTTTGTTAAGCGCTTTGATCTCCTCGTTGAGAGCGTTGATCTGATTGACGGCGTCAGAATTTGGCAATAAGCCTTCCAGCGTTTTGATCTCGGCCTTCAGTTCACGGATTTTACGACGCTCTTTCCCCGACAGGGCTATACGCCGGGCATTGGCCGCCCGCAATGAGCGGACAACATTGAGTTTGTCGGGTGAGCCGACGCTGGTAAAGCCTGCCCGACGTACCTCAAAGCTGGTAGCGTCGCGCAGCTGCTTTTTAATCATGTTGGGCAGCTCGAGATCCTCAAACATAAAGTCGAGAAATTCGTCCTGATTAATCTGAAAGGTGAATTCGTCTTCGCCTTCGCCCTGATTACTGGCTTTCCCCTGGCCGGAACCGCCCCCACCCCCGCCTTCGGGGCGTTTAATTTCGTCGCCGACAACGAACTCTTTATTGCCGGGGAAAACCCGCTGGCGTACTCCGCCATTACCATGATGGAAGATCGGCTCGGAAATGTCCTTGGTAGGGATACTGACTTCGCCACCCTGATCAATATCGCGGATACTACGGGTGTTTACCGCTTCCTCAACAGCCCGCTTGATATGCTTCTTATAGCGGCGAAGAAAGCGCTGCCGGTTGACAGTGCTCTTTTTCTTCGCGTTTAGGCGGCGGTCGATGATATAGCTCATACAGCGCTCTCCTGATCAGACCCGGCATAGGCAAATCCCCTTACTGGGATTTGCGCACCCTGATGTACCATTCAGATAGCAGCCGAACCTGCTTCTCGGTATAACCGCGTTCGGTCATCCGTTTCACAAACTCGCTGTGCTTCTTCTGGTCCTCAGTGGATGCTTTGGGGTTGAAGGAGATAACTGGCAGAAGGTCCTCTGTGTTGGAGAACATCTTTTTCTCAATCACAGTGCGCATCTTCTCATAGCTATTCCAGGCTGGATTTTTGCCGTCATTTTCCGCCCGGGCACGCAACACAAAGTTGACGATCTCATGGCGGAAATCTTTCGGGTTGCTGATGCCTGCCGGTTTTTCTATCTTTTCCAGCTCTTCGCTGATCGCCTGTCGATTGAGAATGTCTCCGGTGTCAGGATCCCGGTATTCCTGATCCTGAATCCAGAAGTCGGCATAGGTGACATAACGATCGAAGATGTTCTGACCATACTCGGAATAGGATTCCAGATAAGCGGTCTGAATCTCTTTACCGAGGTATTCGATATACTTGGGAGCGATAAACTCCTTCAGGAAGCCGATCAGTTTGTCATGGGTCTCCTGCGAGAACTGCTGCTGCTCGATCTGCTGTTCCAGTACATACATAAGATGCACCGGGTTGGCTGCGATCTCAGATGAGTCGAAGTTGAACACCTTGGAGAGGATCTTGAACGCAAATCGGGTTGAGATCCCTTCCATACCCTCATCGACCCCGGCATTGTCTTTATACTCCTGCATCGATTTGGCTTTTGGATCGGTGTCTTTAAGGTTCTCACCATTGTAGATCCGCATCTTTGAATAGATGTTGGAGTTTTCCGGCTCTTTGAGTCGTGATAGCACCGTAAACTGGGCCAGCATATTGAGGGTGTCGGGTGCACAGGGTGACTCATGCAGTGAGCTGTTTTCCAGCAGTTTTTCGTAGATTTTAACCTCTTCAGAGACCCGCATGCAGTAGGGTACCTTGACGATATAGACCCGGTCGATAAAGGCTTCGTTGGTTTTATTGTTCTTAAAGGTCTGCCACTCAGACTCGTTGGAGTGGGCCATGATGATGCCGTCAAAGGGGATTGCCGCCATCCCTTCGGTGCTGTTGTAGTTGCCTTCCTGAGTGGCGGTCAGCAGTGGATGCAGCACTTTAATCGGTGCTTTAAACATCTCCACAAACTCCATCAGACCCTGGTTGGCATGACAGAGTGCGCCGGAGAAGCTATAAGCATCCGGATCATGCTGTGGAAACTCTTCCAGCATGCGGATATCAACCTTACCCACAAGGCTGGAGATATCCTGGTTGTTCTCATCGCCGGGCTCTGTTTTAGCGACTGCGATCTGGTTGAGAATGGAAGGGTAGAGTTTCACCACCCGGAACTGGGTGATATCACCGCCAAATTCATGCAATCGCTTGACCGCCCAGGGGGACATCAGGCCTTTGATATAGCGCAGCGGAATGTTGTATTCCTCTTCGAGAATTGCCCCGTCCTCAAGCGGGTTAAACAGTCCCAGTGGTGATTCATGAATCGGAGATCCTTTAATAGCGTAAAAGGGAATATGCTCCATCAGCGATTTAAGTCGCTCAGCCAGGGATGACTTACCACCCCCTACAGGACCCAGCAGATAGAGAATCTGCTTGCGTTCCTCGAGTCCCTGAGCCGCATGTTTGAAGTAATCGACAATCTGCTCAATCGCATTTTCCATGCCGTAGAATTCAGAGAAAGAAGGGTAGCGGCGGATCATCTTGTTGGAGAAAATCCTGCTCAGCTGAGGGTTTCGTGAGGTGTCGACCAGTTCCGGCTCTCCGATCGCTGCCAGCAGGCGCTCTGCCGCACTGGCATAGGCCATAGGATCGTTTTTACAAATTTCGAGGTACTCCTGCAGGGAGTATTCCTCTTCCTGCTTGGAGTCGTAACGTGCCTTATATTTTTCGAAAATACTCATATGCCACCTTCCTGCTATAACTGTCCGCCCGGGCTACCTTCGCACATAGCCCGCAACCTGCTCAGGGCTTACAACATCATCTATCTCTCATCGGTTACTATTTCTTTGTTTCAGTTTAGTTCATGGTTAACCAGCGTGTATTAAATCTGCTAAATTTTTTATCCTTGTTCCGGCGAGTGTGGGTTTTATTAACTAATTGATTCCTTGGCTAAATCGGTAATTACTGCTTGTATAAATCGCGCGGCCTCACCGCCGGTTGCTGCGCGATGGTCAAAGGTAAGCGACAACGGCATTACCTGCCGTATAGCAATTTCTCCTGCTACGGGCATAACCTGATCCCGGATCACTCCTGCGCCCAGAATTGCAACCGTGGGAGGTACAACAATCGGACTGGCATAGCGTCCCGCAATGGTGCCGTAATTGCTCAGGGTGATGGTGCCCCCCTGAAGCTCTGATGGCGGAATCGTACGGTCTATAACATCCTGTCTGAGCCGGTTGAGGCCGTCACGAATGTCTTCCAGACTGCGATTACCAATATCGCGGAGCACCGGAACAAAGAGTCCCTGTTCGGTATCTACCGCGACACCCAGGTTTATTTGAGACAGCACTCTTCGTGCCAGTTGCTGTCCATCAAACCAGGTGTTCAGTGCCGGTTCTGCTTTGCAACCCGCAGCAATCGCGTGTATCAGGCGCATGGTGGTATCCTCTTCCGTGTCCCAGTCGCTGATATCAACATCTTCATGGAGGGTCACCGGAACAACCTCAGCATGGGCCGCTGCCATATTTCGGGCCATCTGTTTGCGAACGCCTCTTAATGGTGCGGCCTTGCCGTGGGCGCGGTCAGTTCTGGCCAGCCGTTCAATATCATTGCTGGTCAGTTGCCCATTGCGGCCGCTACCCCGGAGGTTGTCAGTATCAACATTGAGGCGGTTTGCCAGAGAGCGTACTGCCGGCGTCATTTTCTGACTGTGTGCCCGGGTGCTTGGGGCCGCACCGATAAAAAAGTCATCATCTGCGTTGCTGCTGGCTTCCCGTTTCAACTCGCCTACCACCGTACCGCTGTCATCATCTTCGCCGGCAAACTCGAGCAGGGGTTCACCGGTATGGATAGTGTCTCCCGCCTGGCCAAACAGATGGGCAATGACACCATCCTGTGGTGAAGGGATCTCGATAATCGCTTTGGCTGTTTCAACAGTGGCGAGAATCTGATCAGTTTTAACCTGATCGCCTTCGTTGATTTTCCATTCAACAATTTCAGCTTCGGGTAATCCTTCCCCCAGATCCGGTAGCTTGAAATATTTCATGAGAACTCCAGTGTGGTTTTTACGGCATCGACAATATCAGCGGTATTCGGCAGATAGTGATTTTCCATTCGGTAGTAAGGCATGATCGTGTCATATCCGGTCACCCGGCTGACAGGGGCGTGCAGGTTGAGCAGGTTTCGCTCAGCAAGGGTGGCTGAGATCTCAGCGCCAACCGCACAGCTTTTTGGTGCTTCGTGAATAATCACACAGCGCCCTGTTTTCGCCACAGATGCCAGAATGGTTGCATGATCAATCGGATTGAGGGTGACCACATCGATCACCTCGCAGCTGATTGACTGTTCTGCCAGCAGGTCAGCTGCTTCCAGGGTTTCTTTGATCATCGCTCCCCAGCTTACCAGAGTGATATCAGCCCCCTCTCGCAGGGTATAGCAGCTGTCCAGCGGCAGAGCCTCGCCGCTATCTTCGACTGTCTGCGCGTTAAGGCGATAAATCCGTTTTGGCTCCATGAAAATGACCGGGTCAGGGCTTCTGATTGCCGCTAACAGTAAACCGTATGCCCGTTTCGGGGAGGAGGGAATCACTACTCTCAGGCCTGGTATATGAGCAAACAGTGCTTCGGTGCTTTCGGAATGGTGTTCCGGGGCATGGATACCACCGCCGAAGGGCACCCGCAGCACCATCGGACAGTGCAGGCGGCCCCGGGTGCGGTGGCGTAAACGGGCGGCATGACAGATGATATGTTCCATCGTAGGGAAGATAAAACCCATGAACTGAATCTCAGCCACCGGTTTAAGCCCCTGAGCGGCCATACCGACAGAGAGGCCGGCTATCATGGTTTCTGCCAGCGGTGTATCCAGAACCCGCTTGATACCAAATGCTTCCCGCAGCCCGACGGTGGCACGAAAAACACCCCCGTTGACGCCGACATCTTCACCGAGAACAACCACCGAGCTGTCCCGTTGCATCTCAGATTTCAGCGCCAGATTAACCGCTTCGACCATAGTAATTGCATCACTCATGATGGCTTCCTCCTGGCTGGGCATTGCGGATCAGGCGTTCCCGCTGTTCCTTCAACGCATCAGGTAGTTCTGCATAGAGAAAATCGATCAGGTGTTCGACCGGCTGTGGCGGCATTTCGAGGTAGCTGTCCAAGCCCTGTTTAATGATCTGGCTCACCTCTTTCTGCCAGGCGGTCTCCTGGACTTCATCCCACCATCCCCGTTCATGCAGGAAGGTTTGCAGGCGTTTGATCGGTTCCCGCTCCCAGGCGGCTTTGAGCTCCTCGTTACTACGGTAACGGGTGGCATCATCCGCCGTTGTATGATCTGACAAGCGATAGCTGATCGCTTCGATCAGTGTGGCTCCTTTGCCTTCCCGGGCATGCTTCAGTGCTTCAGTGACCGATTCGTGCAGGGCGATCACGTCGTTGCCGTCAACCTGCTCACCCCGGATACCGGCACCGATCGCTTTCTGAGCCAGAGTGGCGGCGCCGCACTGAATTGAGCGCGGCACAGAGATCGCCCACTGGTTATTGTTGACCATAAACACCACCGGCAGTTGCCAGACACCAGCGACGTTCAGTGCCTCGAGAAAGTCACCTTTTGACGTGGCGCCATCACCACACACCGTTACCACGGCCCGCTTTTCGCCACGGATCTTGATCGCTGTCGCCACCCCCGCAGCATGTAGCGCCTGAGTGGCAATCGGCACTGCGTTAGGGAAATCTTCACCCATCGCAGGAGAGGAGCTGCCGCGCTCGTCTCCGCCCCAGTAGCTGAGCATATCAGCCATCGAAAGCCCTCTGAACATCTGCAGCCCATGGTTACGATAGTAGGGAACCAGCACATCATCGCTCAGCATCAGGTCGCCAAGTACGACTTCAATGGCTTCCGCGCCCAGCAGAGATGCGTAGGTACCCATCTGGCCGGTGCGTTGCAAGGCAATAATCTTGTTGTCCAGCTGACGTAGCTGCACCATATTACGGTAATAACGTACCAGCTTATCCGGTGCACCGGCCCAGTCAGGCAGGGGCTGTAGAGGTTGACCGGTTTCAGAAAGGAACTGACTGTAACTGATCTGCGCCTGATATACGGTTTCCATAGAGAGTCTCCTTATGCGGCCTGATGAGCTTCCATACTGGCCTGACGGATGATCGTTTCGGCCCTGAGGTCGGCAATAGAGTTGGTGGGGCTCTGGTCTGCTGCGGCGTGTTTATACAGTTCCAGCAGGGAGTCATAGATGCCAGCGACTTGCAGCTGGATGGCACGATCGTGGTGGCGTGCGTGCTGCAAGGCAACGAAGATCAGTCCGCCAGCGTTAATCAGATA
The DNA here is from genome assembly GCA_024397875.1 of Amphritea atlantica. Lineage (NCBI taxonomy): Bacteria > Pseudomonadati > Pseudomonadota > Gammaproteobacteria > Oceanospirillales > Oceanospirillaceae > Amphritea > Amphritea atlantica. The sequence continues at coordinate 3,207,747 of CP073344.1, read as the reverse complement.
GTCCGGAGCGTAGAGAATGCCGCGTTTCCAGAGGTTCTCTCCCTGACGGTCATCAGCCAGTTGATTGTTCGCCGAACCTGCGACAATGGCACAGTTAAGGCGGTTGACGGTCTCTGCGTTGATAATGGCTCCCAGGCCGCAGGGGCAGAAAATATCGGCGGCAACGTCGTAGATTGCATCGGCTTCGACAGCTACCGCATTGAACTCAGCGGTGGCACGGGCAACTTTTTGCGCATCGATATCGGTAACGGTTAACCGGGCTCCGGCATTGTGCAGCAGCTTTGCCAGGGCATAACCGACATGGCCAAGTCCCTGAATGGCAATATGAATGTTGTGCAGGTCAGAGATACCAAAGCGGAATTTGACACTGGCCCGGATACCGGCAAATACGCCCTGTGCGGTTGATGGTGAAGGGTCGCCCATATCCCGGGTACAGGTAACAAAACGGGTATTAACAGCGATGTTGTCCATATCGCTGATCTGGGTGCCGCTGTCCATCGCAGTGATGTAACGGCCATTCAGACTCTCGACGAAGTGGCCAAAGCTGCGCATCAGCCGATTGCGGTCGTAGAGGCCTGAGGGCTTCATAATGACCGATTTACCTCCCCCATGAGGAAGCCCTGCAAGGGCGGCTTTATAACTCATCCCTTTGGCCAGCCTGATGGCATCGGTTATCGCGGCTGCGGTATCCGGATAGGTTATGAAGCGACAACCGCCAATGGCCGGGCCGCGAAAAGTGTCATGGATGGCGATAATCGCCTGCAAACCGGTATCCGGATCCTGCCAGAAGTGGAGATCCTGTAAACCGGCGCTTTCCATCTGTCTAAACATGACGGGATCCTCCGTACGCGTTTCAAACTTTGGAACTGCCTGATATCTGAATGGAAAGGCTGATTGCACCCTTCCTGCCTGATTACTATCGATCTTTTGGATCGAACTAATATTTGTATATGTCTTTTTGATAGCACAGCTTTTAGGAAAGTTCAGCCTGGCGGATCGATGGGGAAATATTTTTAGGTCGTTACGGATGAAGAGGAGAACTTTGCTGCAGTGCATTAACCGCAGTGGTGGTAATGGGGAGAGGGTGGGTGAAAGAGAGTCTGGATGAAATTGTGGCCACAGAAAAAAAATTCAGAAAAATTTAGCACTTGAATATATAGGAATGGTTGCTACTGCGCTGCCTTTTATGAGTTTTTGTTTTGCAAAGAAGTTATTTTATGAATTATTTTGTCATTTTTTGTTTTTATAGAAGATTTTTTGTGATGTATATGGCTTTAATATAGTTAATGTGGCTTTTTGATAAATGACTGTTGCTGTTGCTACCCTGGCTGAGATGTCGCGTTCGAATTCAACTGCCCGAAGCGCTAGTTTTTAAGGCGCATCATCTTTTGTGTCTGGCACTAACCCCTCAGAAGGCAGGCGTTCTTCAATCACCGGGTTGGAAACCGACTGTCCGGCTGAAGCGGCATCCGCGATAGGGTCCGGTAACGTGTAGGGGGGGTGATAGACCTGATCGAGAACCCCAAGGTTTATCCGTGCTGCAGATTGTCCGTTATCAAGATCCAGTGCTTTGTTGTAGGCCTTTTTAGCTAAACCGGCGTAAATCGCTTTAAGATTACGCTGCACCTGTGCATAACTGGGATGAGTCTCAAAAGCTTGTTGCAGTAACTCGATCGCCTTTTCGTTATCACCCTGGCGAGCGTAAATCGCAGCGAGATTGTTGTAAGGTTCAGGGGCTTGAGGATACAGCTTTATCAGAGAGCGAAAAATCTTGGCGGCGTCATCAGGCTTATTCTTATTGATCAGCGATATACCATAGAGCAGCCATCCGTTTGGATCTCTTGGGTGGTTGACCAGATAGTTGTTTACCTGATTAAAAGCGGCCGCATCATTGCCATTGTTCTGTAACTGTTTTACCCGCTGCAGCTCTGCAGCCAGTAACGTTGAATTAAACTGAATCCTTTCTCTAAGATTATCTGAGCTGGGTTTTTCGACGCTCAGAAGGTTATCACTCTGTGTCTGTTGTTCATCCTCTAACCAACTATTGAGCGCTTTTAATTTGGCGTCTAGGTCGGTCTGGTCGTCTGGAAATGACAGGTTTTTGCTGCAGTCGTAATCGTTATCTGCTCCGGCACTCTGGCAGTAGTTATCCTTTTGAGTCTCGGCGCTAACAGGTATTGCCGTGATGAGCAGGCCAACTACCATCATCAATGTTATTACTCTGTCAGCGGCTCTATTGGACATGAAGATTCCCTTCCGTGATATTCTGAGCAAGGATTATAACTGGAAAATGCTTTTGAGAAAGCGTGTGGCGGTTGGATGTTTCTGCGTAAAAAAAAACAGCCACTGTCGAGTGGCTGTTTTCGTGAGTGGATCGCTGTTATTGCTGTTCCCGTGCGATCGCCCGGTAAGCGATATCATCACGATAGTAAACACCATTCCAGTTGATCTGTTTTACCAATTCGTAGGCACGTTGCTGAGCCTCAGTAACAGAATCTCCCAGCGCGGTAGCACACAGTACCCGGCCGCCACTGGTGACAACCTGACCGTCTTTTTCTGCGGTACCGGCATGGAACACTTTAGTACCCTCGGCAACCTGTTGAGGCAGAGTGATAACATCGCCCTTGGCGTAATCACCGGGATAACCGCCCGCCGCCAGAACAACACCGACAGCGCTGCGTGGATCCCACTCAGCGGTAGTCTGATCCAGCTTACCGTCCAGTGCTGCATCACACAGCTCAACAATACCGGATTTCAGGCGCAGCATGATTGGCTGGGTTTCCGGATCGCCGAAACGACAGTTGTATTCGATCACTTTCGGTGTGCCGTCAGCCATAATCATCAGGCCGGCATAGAGGAAACCGACATAGGTATTGCCCTCCTCAGCCATTCCCTTAACCGTTGGCAGGATAACCTCAGCCATAATGCGCTGATCGATCTCGGGTGTGACAACCGGGGCAGGGGAGTATGCGCCCATGCCACCGGTGTTGAGCCCGGTATCGCCATTGCCTGCACGTTTATGATCCTGGCTGGTGGCCATTGGCAGTACGTTAGTGCCGTCAACCATGACGATAAAGCTGGCTTCCTCACCGTCGAGAAACTCTTCGATGACAACCCGGTGTCCCGCTTCGCCAAATGCATTGCCAGCCAGCATGTCCTGAACGGCATCTTCAGCTTCCTGCAGAGTCATCGCCACGATAACCCCTTTACCGGCCGCCAGACCATCGGCTTTGACAACGATCGGGGCACCTTTTTCACGCAGGTAAGCCAGCGCAGGTTCGATCTCAGTAAAGTTCTGATAATCTGCAGTAGGGATCTGCTGGCGCTCAAGAAAATCTTTGGTGAACGCTTTAGAACCTTCCAACTGTGCAGCGCCTTTTGACGGACCAAAGCAGCGCAGACCTTCGCTGGCAAAACGATCAACAATGCCTTCAACCAGTGGTGCTTCAGGCCCGACAATGGTCAGAGCAATGCTGTTTTCTTTGGCGAATGCTACCAGCGCATCCTGATCCATCACGTCGATGGCAACGTTTTCCAGCTTAGGCTCGAGAGCGGTACCGGCGTTACCCGGTGCAACAAAGACTTTGCTAACCTTGCTGTCTTTGGCTGCCTGCCACGCCAGTGCGTGTTCGCGGCCGCCAGAACCAATCACTAATACGTTCATATCTCTACCTTAATTCTGATATCTTCAATAACACCAGAGCCAGTCGAACGGGCTCTGGTGCTGTTGATACTCTTAGTGGCGGAAGTGGCGCATACCGGTGAAGACCATCGCCATACCGTGTTCATTGGCGGCATCGATCACTTCCTGATCGCGCATTGAACCACCCGGCTGGATGATCGCTTTAATGCCGGCAGCCGCAGCGGCATCGATGCCGTCGCGGAACGGGAAGAAGGCGTCAGAGGCCATAACCGAGCCTTTCACTTCCAGACCTTCATCAGCAGCTTTAATACCGGCGATCTTGGCGCTGTATACACGGCTCATCTGGCCGGCACCGATACCGATAGTCTGGCCATCTTTGGCATAGACAATGGCGTTGGACTTAACAAATTTGGCAACCTCCCAGCAGAACAGCAGATCACGGATCTCCTCTTCTGTAGGCTGAATCTTGGTAACCACTTTCAGTTCGCTGACATCAACCATGCCCAGGTCCTGATCCTGAACCAGCAGGCCGCCATTCACACGCTTATAGTCGAAACGCTTGGTGCGCTCGGCAAACCATTCACCGCAGGCCAGCAGGCGAACGTTAGGCTTCGCGGCAACGATATCAGAGGCTTCCTGAGTCACTGTCGGTGCGATAATCACTTCAACAAACTGGCGCTCGACGATCGCCTGAGCGGTGCTGGCATCCAGTTCCCGGTTAAAGGCGATGATTCCGCCAAAGGCAGAAGTCGGATCAGTCTGGAAGGCCTTATTGTAGGCTTCCAGAATCGTGCCACCAACGGCGACACCGCATGGGTTGGCGTGTTTAACAATGACGCAGGCGGGTTCGTGGAATGGTTTGACGCACTCCAGTGCCGCATCGGTATCGGCAACATTATTGAACGACAACGCTTTACCCTGCAGCTGGCGGGCAGTGGAAACGCTGGCTTCAGAAGGGTTAGCCTCGACGTAGAATGCGGCTTTCTGATGTGGGTTTTCGCCGTAACGCATCTCTTGCGCTTTAACAAACTGGGTGTTGAACGTGCGTGGGAAGTCGGCAGGCTCATCTACGCTGCCATCGTTGATGGCGCCAAGGTAGTTGGCAATCATACCGTCGTAAGCAGCGGTGTGTTCAAAGGCCTGGACCGCCAGATCAAAGCGGGTTGGGTGAGTCAGGCCCTGTTTGTCATCCAGTTCAGCAATGATCCGTTGGTAATTGTCAGCAGCGACAACGATGGCAACATCTTTATGGTTTTTAGCGGCAGAGCGGACCATGGTCGGTCCACCAATATCGATGTTTTCAATCGCCATTGGCAGATCGCAATCCGGGCGGGCAATGGTTTGCTCGAACGGGTAGAGGTTAACGACAACCATATCGATCGGCGTGATATCGTGTTCATTCATGATTGCGTCATCAATCCCGCGACGGCCAAGAATACCACCGTGAATTTTCGGATGCAGGGTTTTAACACGACCATCCATCATTTCCGGAAAACCGGTGTAGTCAGATACTTCAATAGCCGGAATGTTGTTGTCTTTCAACAGCTTGTAAGTGCCACCAGTGGAAAGGATCTCAACACCGCGCTGGCTCAGTGCCTGGGCGAATTCAACGATACCGGATTTATCAGACACACTGATCAGTGCGCGACGGACCGGAGTGATTTTCTGCTCTGCCATGGTTTAGTCTTCTGAGTTTAAGTTAAAAAAATTGATTACAGTAAGCCGTATTGCTTCAGCTTCTTGCGCAGCGTGCCCCGGTTCAGACCCAGAAGTTCAGAAGCCTTGGTCTGGTTGTCGCGGGTGTAAGTCATAACGGCTTCAAACAGCGGCGCTTCAATCTCTGCCAGTACCATCTGGTATACGTCGGTTACAGGCTGTCCGTCAAGCTGTCGAAAATAGTTATGCATAGAGACCTGCACGCTGTCCCGCAGGGTGCGTTCCTGCACATCGATGTTTTCCAATTGTGTCACTTGTGTATTCAATGTTTTGTTATCCACTTGCATTAACCTAAAAAAATGAACCGATATTCAGGCAGCAGCCTCTGCCTTGTCCGGTGCGGTGAAAAATGACCGGATTGCACTTAGCTGAAGTTCGGTTTCTTCTATTTGATTAAACTCATTTCTGAAAGAATCTGAGCTTTTTAATAGCGTTGAATCCTGTCTGTTTTTTAGGTACCAGCCGACATGTTTGCGGGCAATCCGTATCCCGGCATAGTCTCCATAAAAAAAATACAGCGCTTCAAGATGTTCTAAAAGCGTATCCCGGACCTCTTCAGCGGTCGGGGAGGGTAGCACTTTGCCCGTCGAAAGGTAATGACTTATCTCACGAAATATCCAGGGATTGCCCTGAGCCGGCCGACCCAGCATAACGGCATCGGCACCAGTGTAATCCAATACCTGGCGGGCTTTTTCGGCAGAGTTGATATCACCATTGGCAAACAGTGGGATATTGATCGCCTGACGAATCCGGGCGATGGTATCGTACTCGGCATCACCCTTATAACCACAGGCCCGGGTACGACCATGTACCGCAAGTGCCTGAATGCCGGCATCTTCGGCAATCCGGGCGATGCTTTCGCCATTGCGGTTGTGGGTATCCCAGCCGGTACGGATCTTCAGCGTCACCGGCAGCTCGACAGCTGCAACGGTAGCCTGCAGAATTTCCCGGACCAGTTTTTCATCTTTCAGCAGTGCAGATCCCGCGGCTTTATTACAGACCTTTTTGGCCGGACAGCCCATATTGATATCGATAATATGGGCGCCATTAGCGGCATTCACCCGGGCAGCCTCGGCCATCATCTCAGGGTCGCCACCGGCGATCTGGACAACGTTGAGACTGTCGTTAGGGTCTTTTTGTAAACGGTAGCTGGATTTTCGGGTATGCCACAGGCGGGTATCGGAAGTTACCATCTCAGAGACCACCATGCCCGCGCCCAGTCGTTTGCACAACCGGCGAAAAGGCAGGTCGGTTACACCGGCCATCGGTGCCAGGATAACCTGACTGTCAATGGTGTGTGCTCCGATTTGAAACATGGCCAACCCCGAATTTAGAGAAATAGCTGCCCATGGCTATCAAAATGATAACCGCTGTACTGCTGTTTGGAAGGCGGACAATAATACCCTTTCAGAAGAGGAGGGCCAAGGACTTTTTGATGGTTTTTTGATCATATTGTTGTTGCAAAATGTGTTACAAAATGATCATTAACTGTTAAATGTATGAACGATCGGGCACCTTTTCGGTGTCGTAAATGTGGCGTTTGAGTGATTTATCGCTTGTTTTTAGCGGTGGCGGGAGCTTTTAAAGAGGCTTCATAGCTGAGCGCCCGGCGACCGGGATCGAGAATGTCGAAATGTATCTGAACTGTCTGCCCGGCAGGCATCTTAAGCGGAGCTGTGGTGCCTGAGTTGTTTGATTCCGGGGCGTCGAGATAGTCCTCGGGCTGAAATAACCGCTCACTGATCAGCTTGCCCAGGCGATCGGAGAACGCTAGCAGAATAGCCGGGTAGGGTTGATCGGCATCCCTCCGGTTCTCCAGCAGCAGGTTAACACTCAGCACGCCCTGATATTGCGAATGTTCCAGGACGACCAGCTTTTTAGTGCTGATCAGATCGAGCATGATCGGCGTTTTCAGGTGGCAGGGCAGGTGTTCACATGCCAGGGTATAGGCCGGCATCAGCTCGGGATAAGCGCTAAGGTGCTGGCGGTTGAACCAGAGGTATTGTGTCGCCAGCAGAAGAGTCGCAAGCATTGATAGCACTATCCAGCCAGCGCTGGAGCGGGACTTTTCTAGTGTGGTCCGGATCATTACCGGTTCGGCACGCAAGGATGTAGCCGGTCGCATGGGCGGGCTGTCTGGCCTGAGTTTAATTGCTACAGTCGCGACAGAGGTCTCGGGGGGAGTCTTCGTATCGCTGTCAGCGACTGGAGCACCAGTGTGTGATTCTGCTTCTGGGATCGTAGGTGAGACCGTATCGGATTCTGATTCAAGTGCAGGCTTAGATTTTAATTCCAATTCAGGATCAAATTCAGGATCAGAAAGCAGTAATCCAGTATTTTTTCCGGGCAGGGAGTGAGGCCGAAGATCGTCAGTGTCAGTAAAGCCGGCCTTCCCGGGATGCTGAGGCTGCAGCAGCTCACTGACCGGTTGATTCAGATCGGGGGACTCTGTCGCAGGTTGCAGCGGTTGCTCCGGTAGCTGAGGCGAGGCTTGATGAATGGCATCTGATTCAGTCTCCGGCACCCGGTCATCGGTGTCGTCCTGTCGCAGATGGATTTTTTGCCGGGTAACCAGTCCGGGCAGCTGTTCCGGTAGTTGCTGTCTGGGGTATTGATCAGAGTTCTGTTGTGCCGTCTGCTCAGGCTCGCTATCCGGGATGCTGTAGCGTTTATCAATGCCCTCGGAAGGTCTGGCCGGAGGGCTGAAGTCGGGAATCTCAATCAGATCAAACAGCGGGTCTTTATGGCTCTGATCCGTGTTAAGCTGTTGCTGCAGCGGTCGATCCTGCGGTTCCGCCAGGTCGTTGGGATCATCACAGCGATAGACCTCGGCATTAAAAACGTCCAGACAAGCACCGCAGCGCACCTTTCCGCTGGCTATTTTGAGTTGCCCCTGAGTCACCTGGAACCGGGTGTGACAGGCGGGGCATTCGGTGATGATGTTGCGGCCCATAGTAAAACCGGTTATCGCTTAACACCCGTTATGCGAATCCAGCCCTCTTTCTCTGTTACCGGATCCAGATCAAACTGGCCGCTATAGGCCTGGCGCAGTTCGGCCTCCTGATCCGCCAGTAATCCCGACAAAATCAGCTGTCCGCCGGTTTTACAAAGTGAGGTGAGGGTGGGGGCCAGTTGTACCAGAGGGCCGGCAAGGATGTTGGCGACCACCAGGTCTGCCTGATCCTGAGGCGCTTTTTCCGGGAAGTAAACCTGCAGGCGGTCTTTTGACAGCTGATTGCGTTGCAGGTTATCCAGACTGGCATCCAGTGCCTGAGGGTCTATATCGACTGCGGTAACATGACGGGCTCCCAGCAGCAGCGCTGCGATCCCCAGAATGCCTGAGCCGCAGCCATAGTCGACTACCTGTTTACCTTTCAGTTGCAGGGAGTCGAGAAACTCCAGGCAGAGGGCGGTAGTCGGATGGGTTCCGGTACCAAAGGCCAGTCCGGGATCCAGCATCAGGTTGACCGCATCCGGATCGGGAACCGCTTTCCAGCTGGGGCAGACCCACAAACGGTTGCCAAATTGCATCGGGTGGTAGTTATCCATCCATTCCCGTTCCCAGTCCTTATCCTCCAGAATCTCAGTTTTCATCTTTGGAAAGGGGGTGTTAGGGAATAGCTGAGCATGGGATTCATGCAGAAATGCCTGCGTGGCATCCAGATCGTGATCAGCAGAAAACAGCCCGGTCAGCACTGTGTTGCTCCACAGGGGAGTGGTGCCCAAATCCGGCTCGAAAATTGGCGTATCTTCACGGTCCTGAAGGGTTACGGCGGCGCAGCCGGCAGCGAGTAGCAGATCTTCATACTGCTCAGCATTATCAGGCAGGACATCCAGTTTGATCTGTAACCAGGGCATGGTGTTTTCCTTATAACCTTCGGTATATATAGTCTTTATAGCAAGAGGAGTAAGCGAAAAAAAGCCTCCATCGGGAGGCTTTTTTCTGGGAATGATATCTGCTGATCAGTCCAGACCCAGTTTCTTTTCCAGATAGTGGATGTTAACCCCACCTTCGGCGAAGTTAGCGTCGCGAACGATCGTCTGGTGCAGTGGGATATTACAGCGGATACCTTCTACCACCATCTCATCCAGTGCAATCTCCATTCTCCGCAGTGCGGTTGCCCGGTCTTCACCATAGGTGATCAGCTTGGCGATCAGCGAATCATAGTGTGGAGGAACGGTATAGCCGTTGTACAGGTGTGAATCAACCCGTACGCCGATGCCGCCTGGTGCGTGGAAGTGATTAACGGTGCCTGGACATGGCATGAAGGTTTTCGGATCTTCAGCGTTGATCCGGCACTCGATGGAGTGGCCCAGCAGTTTTACATCTTCCTGCTTGAATGAGAGTGGCATGCCTGAGGCGATGCGCAGCTGCTCTTTAACGATATCGATACCGGTCACCATCTCCGATACCGGGTGTTCAACCTGAACCCGGGTGTTCATCTCGATAAAGTAAAAATTACCGTCTTCATAGAGGAACTCGAAGGTCCCGGCACCGCGATAGTTGATCGCAATACAGGCATCTACGCAGCTCTTCAGCACTTTAGCCCGAGCATCAGGGTCGATGTGTGGCGCGGGCGCTTCCTCAACAACCTTCTGGTGCCGACGCTGCATTGAGCAGTCACGGTCATACAGATGGATCGCATTGCCCTGGCCGTCAGACAGTACCTGAATCTCAACATGGCGTGGGTTCTCGAGGAACTTCTCCATATATACGGTTTCATCACCAAATGCCGCTTTGGCTTCTGACTTGGTGACATAAACAGCATTCAGAAGGCTGGCTTCACTGTGGACAACGCGCATACCGCGGCCACCGCCGCCGGCTGCTGCCTTGATAATAACCGGGTAACCAATTTTGCGGGCGATGTCGATAATGGTATCGCCATCTTCCGGCAACTCACCATCAGAGCCGGGAACCGTTGGCACGCCCGCTTTTTGCATCGCTTCGATGGCGGCAACTTTATCACCCATGATGCGGATGGTTTCCGCTTTCGGGCCGATAAAGGCAAAGCCGCTCTTTTCTACCCGCTCAGCAAAATCTGCATTTTCAGCCAGGAACCCGTAACCGGGATGGATGCCCATGGCGTCGGTCACTTCGGCTGCAGCGATGATTGCAGGGATGTTCAGATAGCTTTGTGCTGACGGAGGTGGTCCGATACATACGGCTTCGTCAGCAAGGCGAACATGCATCAGGTCGCGGTCCGCAGTGGAGTGGATCGCAACCGTTTTGATGCCCAGTTCCTTACACGCCCGGAGAATTCGCAATGCGATTTCGCCCCGGTTGGCAATAACAACTTTTTCTAGCATGTTGTAAACCTGTCTGGTGGATAGCTTAAACGATGATTACCAGTGGCTGATCAAACTCAACCGGCTGGCCGTCTTCTACCAATATTGCTTCGACCACACCGGACTTGTCTGCTTCGATCTGATTCATCATCTTCATCGCTTCAACGATGCAGATAGGGTCGCCCTCTTTAACTGACTGACCCACTTCAATAAATGATGCTGAGCTAGGAGAAGGAGCGCGGTAGAAAGTACCGACCATTGGCGACAGAACCGCGTGGCCGTTGTGTGCAGGCGCTGCTTCAGCTACCGGTGCAACGGGTGCTGCAATCGGAGCCGCTACGGGTGCCGGAGCCGCTGCTACAGGTGCAGGTGCGGCGACAACAGTAGAGCCACGGCTGATGCGAACAGACTCTTCACCTTCATGAATCTCAATCTCGTTGATGTTTGATTCTTCCAGCAGCTCAATCAGTTTTTTAACTTTGCGAATATCCATACGAATGAAATTCTCTATAAATTCAGTTGTTAAGGTTTTTCAATCCGGCTAATAGCGGACTGTAATGCAAATTCATAACCCTGGACGCCCAGGCCACAAATAACTCCCACAGCCACATCCGACAGAAAAGAATGGTGGCGAAACGCTTCACGGGCGTGCACATTGGAGATGTGGATCTCTATAAAAGGGATCGAAACGCCGAGAAGTGCATCACGCAGTGCAACGCTGGTGTGGGTGAATGCAGCTGGATTGATCAGTATAAAATCCACCTGATCGACGCGGGCCTGATGGATGCGATCAATCAGTACATGCTCGGCATTACTTTGCAGGCACTCAATCTGATGACCCGCCTGCTGAGCAAGGGTGGTTAGGCGCTGGTTAATGTCCTGCAGGGTATCGGCACCGTAAACTTCAGGCTCGCGAGTGCCGAGCAGATTCAGGTTTGGACCGTTAAGAAGCAGTATCTTAGCCATTCAAATTTTGCCTATATGACGCAGGATCGCGTCCGATGGGTATAAAAGTAGGGTAGTTTGCCGGAAAACCGAAACAGTGTAAACAGCTTTGCTACTTATTGTGTTTTATCATCAGTTTTCCCGACGTTCTGGATGGTTTCTGATCATAGTTTGCTTTAACTCTCTCTTGCTGAAGAACTTTGTGACTGATTTTGACTGAAGGATTTCAGACAGCTCGGGCTTTATTTTAGCGGCTGAATAAATGGCCGGGCATCGGTGATACTATAATGGTCAGCTATTTACAGTGCGGTCAGCATTGACCCGCTGTTACAAATCGGACATATTGCGGTGCAATAAGCGCTTTTTCGTTAAAGGATATACCATGGAAATGTTACAGCGGTTGTGGTTTTCACTCTGGGATAAACTGACAGGGGCCGCTGGTCGCGTGAAGCTTTTACGGCCAGTTTTAGTTCTGCTGGGTCTCTATCTGCTGGTAAGCCTGGGGCTGGGCATCTGGTGGAGCCAGGAGCCAGAACCGTTTGAGGTCCGGCCTGTGGTCATACAGACGGCTCAGGGGACAGAGCAGCCGGTGGTTGGTTCAGCCACGGTGTCAACATTGATTAAAGTTACCGAAACGCTGCTGCAAAAGCCCGGTGGATATCTCTCGAATGACCGGACCCCTCCGGGGATCTGGCTGGATAATATTCCCCGCTGGGAATTCGGTGTGCTGGTTCAGGCGCGGGATATGTCCCGGGCGATGCGTAAAGATTTCAGCCGTTCACAGTCACAGTCGACCGAAGATGTTGACCTGAAAGAAGCTGAACCTCTACTGCACTTTGATAATAACAGCTGGTTGCTGCCCGCCAGTGAGGGCGAATATAAGAAATCACTGAAATATCTGCGTGCCTATGAGTCACGCCTGATTGACTCTCAGCAGCAGGACGCCCAGTTTTATGCGCGGGCCGATAATCTGCGCGGCTGGCTGGCCGATGTATCGACCCGGCTGGGCAGTCTGTCCCAGCGCCTCAGCGCCAGTGTCGGACAAAAGCGGGTTAATACCGATCTGGCCGGCGAATCTGCAGCCCGTCAGTCCACTGATAATGCCGCCGAGCTGGAAGTGAAAACCGGCTGGCTGGAGATTGATGATGTCTTTTATGAAGCCCGGGGAACCGCCTGGGCGCTGATTCATCTGCTGCAGGCGGTCGAGGTGGATTTTGCCGATGCGCTGGAGAAGAAGAATGCGCTGATCAGTCTGCGGCAGATCATTCGTGAACTGGAAGCCACTCAGGGAACCGTCTGGAGTCCCATGATTATGAATGGCAATGAATTTGGTTTGCTGGCCAACCACTCGCTGGTGATGGCCTCCTATATATCCCGCGCTAACGCTGCAATCATCGATCTGCGTACGTTGTTAGAACAGGGGTGAGTCAGAGCAGGGTTAATGAATACCCGAAAATGTTCTTATAGCGTGAAGTCAGCGCTTATCGAAAGGGAAACTGTATGATCCGAGTTGTCTTTAATCAGAAAGGTGGTGTGGGTAAGTCCAGTATCAGTACAAACCTTGCGGCGATTAGCGCCAGCAAAGGCAAGCGGACACTGGTGGTTGATCTGGATCCTCAATGCAATACCAGCCACTATCTGCTGGGCGATCTTGTGAATGATACAGTGGGTGATATTAAAGATTTCTTTGAGCAGACCCTGAGCTTTCAGGTGCGGCCAAAAGAGATCACCGATTTCATTCACCCCACCGTGTATGACAATCTCGATCTGCTGCCCTCAAGCCCGGAGCTGGGCGATCTGCATGCCAAGCTGGAGGCCAAGCATAAGATCTATAAGCTGCGCGATGCTCTGCTTAACCTTGATCGGTATGATGCGGTCTATATCGATACGCCTCCGGCATTCAATTTTTATACTCTGTCGGCGCTCTGCACTGCGAACAGTTGTCTGATCCCGTTTGATTGCGATGAGTTCTCACGGCAGGCGCTCTATAGCCTGATGTATAACGTGCAGGAGACCCAGCAGGACCATAACGACCAGTTAAAGATCGAGGGGATTGTTGTTAACCAGTACCAGCCCCGGGCAAATGCATCAAAAACCATTGTGGAGATGCTGAAAGAGGACAACTTGCCGGTTCTTAACGCGATGATCTCCTCATCGGTGAAGATGAAAGAGTCCCACAATGCGTGTATGCCGCTGATCTACTTTGCGCCAAAGCATAAGCTGACGCTGGAATACCTGTCGCTGTATGACGAGTTGCACGCCTGACTGACGTCAGGCTGCTCATGCTGTGAATCTCATAATGGTGTGATTCACCGGTGATTCGAAAAACGCACTGAGAAGTGCGTTTTTTTTTTGGTTTTGGTCGTTGGTGCTGTTGTCTGTAACCGGATGGATTTTTCTGACCCCAGTCTAAGACTTTCTGTGTAGCTCAGGGTATCATGTTTTAAATTTTAGGGCTCAGTCCGATGGCAGGTGTCAGCCGCATTTATTCGTGTGTGCTGCCAGCGGCTGAGGCTTCCGTTCACGGCGCTTTAAGAGAGATTCCCTGATGCAAGTACATGAGATCAACCACCCACTGGTAAAGCATAAGATCAGCCTGATGCGGGCTGCGGATATCAGCACCCGGGCATTCCGGCAGCTGGCGGCAGAAGTCGGCGCACTGCTGACCTATGAAGCGACCAAGGATCTGAAAACAGAAAACTATCAGTTCGAAGGCTGGTGCGGTGAGATGACCGGCGAGCAGATCAAGGGGAAGAAAGTCACCGTAGTGCCTATATTGCGCGCCGGTATCGGCATGCTGGATGGGGTTCTTGATCTGATTCCCAGCGCCAAGATCAGCGTGGTAGGACTGTATCGTGACGAGGAAACACTGCAACCGGTCACCTATTTTGAACGACTGACCAGTGATATGGAGGAGCGGCTGGCGTTGGTGATCGACCCGATGCTGGCAACCGGAGGCTCCATGAATGCCACCATTGATATGCTGAAACAGGCGGGTTGTAACCAGATCAAAGCACTGGTGTTGGTGGCGGCGCCTGAAGGAATAAAGGCGGTTAACGAGGCGCATCCTGATGTTGAGCTGTATACCGCCGCGGTGGATAGCCATCTTAACGAGAATGGTTACATCATTCCGGGGCTGGGTGATGCCGGCGACAAGATCTTTGGCACTAAATAGGGGATATAAGATGACACCTCATATGCATGACGTTCTGGACGGCAGCGAGCCGCGGTGGCGTACTGTCCTGGCCGGATCACAGATGCTGTTTGTTGCCTTTGGTGCGCTGGTGCTGATGCCGCTGTTAACCGGTATGGACCCCAGTGTGGCGCTGTTCACGGCGGGTATCGGCACCCTGTTGTTCCAGTTTGTAACGAAACGGCTGGTACCGGTTTTTCTGGCGTCTTCATTTGCCTTCATCGCGCCGATTATCTATAGCACCCAGACCTGGGGGATGCCGGCAACGCTGGGGGCGCTGTTCTGTGCCGGACTGGTGTATATGCTGCTGGCGCTGGCGGTAAAGTTGCGTGGTGTTGGCTTCCTGCACCGGCTGCTGCCACCGGTCGTGGTGGGGCCGGTTATTATGGTCATCGGACTTGGATTGGCTCCGGTTGCGGTTAACATGGCGATGGGCAAAGCCGGGGATGGCAGCGTCGAGCTGTTTCCCTACGTTGATTCGATGATCGTGTCGATGTCGGCATTGCTGACAACGTTGCTGGTGGCGACCTTCGGTAAAGGGGTCTTTCGTTTGCTGCCGATCATGGCCGGGGTCGTGGTTGGCTATGTCATGGCCAACTTTTTCGGCATGGTGAACTATCAGATCGTTGCGGACGCCGCCTTTATTGCGGTGCCCTCCTTTGTGCTGCCTGAGTTTAACTGGCAGGCCGTGCTGTTTATGATTCCGGTCGCTATTGCACCGGCGGTTGAGCATGTGGGGGATGTGCTGGCGATAGGGCATGTGACCGGCAAAGATTACATTAAAAAGCCGGGTCTGCACCGCACCCTGTTCGGTGATGGACTGGCAACCTCAGCAGCAGCACTGTTCGGCGGGCCACCGAATACCACTTATTCCGAGGTGACCGGTGCGGTGATGCTGACCCGCTCATTCAATCCGATGATTATGGTCTGGGCGGCGGTATTCGCTATTTTGCTGGCCTTTGTGGCGAAGTTCGGAATTTTACTGCAAACGATTCCGGGACCGGTGATGGGGGGCATTCTGATTTTGCTGTTTGGTTCGATTGCCGGGGTGGGTCTGAATACCCTGATTAAAGCCCGTGTCGATCTGGCTGAACAGCGTAATCTGGTGATTGTCGCTACCACACTGGTGTTTGGTATTGGCGGAATGGTTGTCGGTCAAGGCGGCTTCAGTATGCAGGGCGTCAGTCTGTGTGGTGTTGTTGCGATTGTACTCAATCTGTTGCTGCCGGACACTAAGCCTGTCGCCGATGATCTGCATGAAGAGCAGGCAGTGGTGGATGATCTGATCGACCATGCGAAGTAATCAGCACTTTGTCTGATGCAGTATAATAAAACCGGCTCTGGCCGGTTTTATTGTGAGTGACTCAGATGTAAGGGTATTCCCTTATTTTTTGTTGAATTTTTCTCCCATTAATGGAACACTGTCGGCTGTTTTGAAGAGGATTATCTGAAATGACGATTAACAGCTTTGGTGTGGTGGGTGCAGGTCAGATGGGCGGGGGTATTGCTCAGGTGGCGGCAGTCTCCGGATTTGATGTGGTACTTTATGATCTCAATGATGCAGCGCTGACGCGGGGGCTGGGTGCTATCAGTGCCAGTCTGGCGCGGATGGTGAATAAAGAGAAACTGACGCAGAGCGAAGCGGATCAGGCGCTGGCCCGTATACAGCAAACCACCGATATGGCCGCGATGGCGGCAGTGGATATTGTGGTGGAGGCCGCCAGTGAAGATGAAGAGATTAAGAAAAATATCTTCCGGAAATTAGATGAGGTCTGCAAACCGGAAGCGATTCTGGCCACCAATACCTCGTCGATCTCTATCACCCGGCTGGCGGCGGTCACTTCCCGTCCTGGCAAAGTGATCGGCATGCATTTTATGAACCCGGTACCGATGATGCAGCTGGTGGAGATTATCCGCGCCCTGCAAACCGATGATGCCGTGTTTGATGCGGTTAAACAGCTGTCGCTGGATATGGCAAAAGTCCCGGTGGATGTTAACGATGCCCCGGGATTTGTCTCCAACCGTATTCTGATGCCGATGATCAACGAAGCGGTGTTCTGTCGCTATGAAAACCTGGCGTCAGCGGAAGAGATCGACACGGTAATGAAGCTGGGCATGAGCCACCCGATGGGGCCGCTGGCACTGGCAGATCTGATCGGTCTGGACACCTGTCTGAGCATTATGGAAGTGCTCTACGACAACTTCAAAGACTCCAAATACCGCCCCTGTCCGCTGCTAGTGCAGATGGTGGATGCCGGCTACTTGGGTCGCAAGAGCGGCCGCGGGTTTTATCAGTATGACAGCTGAATGCTGAAGGTTGCTGACTGGATAAAAGCGCCCGCTCAGGGCGCTTTTTCATTTAACCTCATATCCCTTCATAACAGATCCTTCACTGGCATCGCTATCTGAATGTTGTTGAACGTCTTTTCCTGAATTCTCCCCATTTTGTTTTCTCCCTGTGTATCTCTTTATTGATCAGGCCCGTTTCTTGCTGTTTCTAAGGTTACTGAATTAACAGGTAACGACTGAAACGCTGTTTTGTTATGGCTGAAATGAACAGTCTGACGGCCAGCGAATGTCTGCTGCGGCTGGGCTATCGGCTAATAACAGCTTGGGTTTCAGATAGTTATAGATGGGGGGGACTATCGGAGAGATAAAATAATCGTGAATTTTTAATCAACAGTGTTTGTCTGAGGAGAAACCGTTTACCGGATTATCTGTCCGGTAGGGTTGGCTATGGCCAAAAATCAGAGCCATAGCGGCAACTCTGTTCCTCATTCAATGACACCCGTGATTGCTAGCTTGGCTGAGTGCCTGAGCGGATTTTTTGCGCCCTGAGTAAATGGATAGCTGCCGGTTTGGTATGGGCGGCACGGGGTTTTATTGCCTGAAAAAGGAGTAACAGCATGATTATAAACAGTAGTCATATAGAGATCGGTGTTGAGCATGAGAAATCTGAATTCCGGGAAATTACCCGCAGTCTGGATGACAGAGGGCTGGGCAGTCAGTTTGTTGCACAACTGGAAGCGCTGATAGCCCGGTCGCAGGTTAAGGGCGCTGGAGATTTTGTTGCTGGGGATTCAGTTAACCGACTGCCGCTAGGCTCAGGGCGGTCATTAGGCTCAAGGCTGTCAGAAATGTCCCCTGGCACCTTTTTCCGGCCTTTTGAGGATAGCGAGGGCTATCAGAATCAGGAGAATATTACCCGGGCGCGGCTCTGGCAAAGTCTGTTAAAGGCGATTCAGCCTGACTTTCCGTCACTGCCCGTGCCCCAGCTTTTACCTCAGTCTCTGCCTCAATTCAGCTCTGCAGCGTTCAGGCTTGCAGAGCTACCCGGGGATAGCCCACCGGTAGCGTTACAGCCCCGGATGTTAAGGTTGCAGCTCAACGTCAGTGAAACGGTTGAAGAGTATGAGTGCACCCGCTTCAACAGCTGCGGCACCGTAAACACCGCTGATGGGCAGTCAATTGACTTTGATCTCAGTCTGGAGATGGAGCGTAGTTATAGCGCTACCCGGGAATATAAAGAGACGCAGGAGTTAGTATTCACAGACCCGCTAATCCTTAATTTTGAAGGTAACTATGCCGATCTCAGCAATGATAAATTTGAGTTTGATCTGGATGCCGATGGCGATAAAGAGCTGATCAGTTATCTGACCGGGAACAGCGGCATGCTGGCGCTGGACCGCAACAGTGATGGCATCATCAATGATGGATCAGAGCTGTTTGGCGCCCGCACCGGCGATGGCTTTGCCGAACTGGCCGACTACGATGAGGATGGAAATGGCTATATCGACGAAGCCGACTCAATCTTTGATCAGTTGCTGATCTGGAATAAAACCAGTGAAACTGATTCTCAGGAGAGCCTGAAAGACCGGGATATCGGCGCGATCTATCTGGGCGCCAGCGCGACCCCCTTTGATATCAAAGGGGAGGGCAATCAGCACAACGGCACCGTCAGAAACAGCGGTGTCTATTTCAGTGAGAACGGCGAGGCCGGCACGTTGCAACAGATCGATATGGTGGTTTGAAAAATGGGGTATTCAGGGCGAACGGCCCTGAATGGCCCAGACCGCGGCTGCGCCGCTAGCTAGCGGCTAGAGCGTCGCTTCGCGACTCGCTAGAAAAAGCAAAGAAAAGCAGTCGCAGTTAATTTAACGTTTTGATTTTAATGAACGCTGGGCTTATGCTGGAGCCAGTATGAAAGCAGGGACGCGGCTTTTACAGACAGTATTATTCTGTAGAAAACCTCCTCTTGTTGTAGCTATCCTGCTGATTCTTTTCAAGAAATGTGACTTTTTGGCTATCTTATTTCCAGAATTATAGTTCCAAAGGGCGCAATAACTTGCTGTTATAACTAAGGAAAGATATGAGCTCTGTATTTGAAACTGTAGTGGCAGGTGTTGCTGTTTTTGTTATAGGGCAGATTATTATTAAGTTTATTGCTGAGCCAATTCTTGATTTCAGGTCGCTGTTAGGAAAAATAACACAATTTTTTTTGCGATATCAATCGCAAATTATGTGTGCCAAAGGCACCGAAGAAATTGAAGAGATGTTATTTGTTTTTGCTTCAGAGCTTCTACAAAAAAGACAATCAATAATTTTGTATTCATACTTGTCATGTGTCTATGGCTTGCCTGCTTATAATAAAGTATTAAGTGCTGCCAAAAATATCAATCTAATCGGTAATCTGGTCTGCACAAAAGAAAATAAGCGTGATGGGCAGGTTCAAATATATGAAGCTATGTCTAAAATTGAAACCAGTCTCAAGATTAATATCCGCTATAACAAGTAGTGGCATAGGAATCGATAGGGTCTGTGTAATAGATTTGGCAAAACAATAAGGAAACAGAATTTTCCTTATAACTTCTGCTCTGGCTGTTACCTCTGTGGTACATACGCTCTTTCCGCTAAAGTGGTCAGATCCCTGTAGTCAGGATCTGGTACCAATAGGCTCATAACCATCAACTCGAGCCTTCTTGGTTCACTGATTTAGAAATATGCAGCTTGACGCTGTTGCGCAACGCGCTACACTGTAGGCCATGATTAAGACTTTCAAGCACAAGGGACTGAGGCTTTACTACGAAACCGGCAGCATACGCGGTATTCAGGCGAAGCATGCCAATCGCCTGCGTATGCAGCTGGTGGCTTTGGATACTGCGCTGGAAGTCTCAGATCTCGACATTCCTGGATACAAACTCCATCCAATGAAAGGTGACCGTAAAGGTATTTGGGCGATTTCAGTTAGCGGCAACTGGCGATTGACGTTTGAGTTTCGCGATGGACATGTGTATCTGCTTGAGTATGAGGATTATCACTAATGGCTATGTATAACCCCCCACATCCCGGTGAGTTCATCTCTGCCACTTATATGGAGCCCTTTGGGCTAAGCTGTCGCTATCTGGCGCAGCAGTTAGATGTTTCACCGTCCACATTAAATCGCATCCTGAAACAGCAGAGTGGCATCAGCCCAGAAATGGCACTGAGGTTATCGAAAGCTCTGGGGCGCACTCCAGAGAGCTGGCTTGCAATGCAGGATGCCTATGATTTATGGCATGCCAGCAAGCGCATTCAACTGGATAGAGTTCAAAAAGTCGAGCTGACCGCTGCATAACCAGACGTAGCAGTTTGCGCCTATCTGCGGAGGTTGTAAAAGGGGAGAGAGGCAAACAGAGTGCAGGTTTATTTTGAATCCTAATAAGCCTTCTACTCTGGCTTTTATCTCGGTGCCCTCAGTGTTCTCTGTGGTGAATGCGCTCTTAAAGCTAATAGAATCGGTAGGATCAGACTAATTGATTTAGCAAAACAATAAGGGAGCAGATATATTTCTTCCGACCGTCCGGATCTGTGTGGGGTTGCCCCGGTAACGGGGCGCTCAACCACGATGGGGATAGTCCAGGCAGGCAATAATATTCCGTAATCAGGCAACTTATTGCCGCAATATATTTAAACCAAATAATCGACTTTAGGTGTTAAAGGACGCCCGTATTTCATCTCATGAATTTCCCCCATTGTAGGCGCATTTTCCGGAGAATATTTTCTTATACTAAGGGATCCTCCATATTTATTTTTAAAGGTATTCAGAATTTCAGCTTCAGATAGGTTCTGTCCAAACACATCGTTATTACTGAACACTGTCTTCCAGCCATTATCACCAAAAGCAGCCAGAATCTCACCATTGTTCTCTATAACAGTCGTTTGAGGTATTGAATTTTGGTAGTCTATCTGAGCTTGTCTTTCTTCTGGCGTAGGAAGACTTGGAAGTTTAATACTCAGTTGTTCCCGAATTTCTGTAGGGAGGTCATTTTTTGATAGTCGATTCTTGGGATTTAAGGGGATTGCAATTGCATCGTTGATGTTAATAGAGGTCATTTGTCTTCATCCATAAAAGTTATGCCTTCAATTCAAAGCAATTTATACACCATATTTACAATGTGGTTGAAAAATCGCCTGACTCTCAACTTATGTGAGACTGCTGACGCTTGGCTCAGTTTCGCTACGCTACACATTTTAACCAGGCTTTATTAGCTCCAGAATCGATAAGATCAGAGTAATTGATTTAGCAAACCAATAAGGGAGCAGATATATTCCCCCCTAAAAAAACCTCCGCTCTGGCTGTTACCTCGGTGCCCTCTGTGTTCTCTGTGGTGCATAGGCTCTTTCACCCAATAGCCTTACCCAGACTACTCAACAAACACCCCTTTAATCTTTTCCTGATCAACAAAGCTGGAGTAGTTGTTCACGGCGGTTCTGACCTCTTTTTCGATCAGCATATCTCGTATGGCTATTTTTACCACGACTTCGAAAGCTTTCTTGAGACCTTGTGGATCAGCTTGTCGCACAGCGCGGGCTTCATTGGGGCAATCTTCCACAAACAAACGGGTGAACAGGTCGCCTATTCTTTGATAGGAGTTCTGCATGTCAGCTGTTGGGATATTGGTGTAGGACTCCAGCTCCGGATGGGTGACATGGAAAAGTAGATCCACTTAACCAGCTCTTTACGGTCTTTCCCGTTCAGGGAATCGATAAAGCAGGTGTTTAAGTCTTGCGCGCTGGCACTTAGCGGAAGGCAGGTCATTGTCGTAATTACGAATGAAAAGAGAGCGGTGAATACAGCTTTTTTCAAGGGAAGCTCCTTGGGTTTTAGTTAGCTCACAGCCGGGCTGATCCGTTTTCTATCCGCAGCTTATGACAGGCTTACTTTGACAGATAGCGAATGCCATCCTCCAGCCCCTCAAGGGTCAGGGGGTACATCTTGTTATCCATAATATTTTTGACCATCTGAGTGCTGGCGGTGTAGTCCCAGTAGCGCTGATGGCTGGGATTGAGCCAGATCGCTTTATCCCAGGTGTCCAGGATCCGTCGCAACCAGACCTCTCCGGCTTCCGGATTACGGTGTTCAACGCTGCCGTAGCGTTCACTGACTTCATAGGGGGCCATCGCCGCATCGCCCACAAAGATGACCCGGTAATCCCGGCCATAAGTATGCAGCAGGTCAAAAGTGTCGATATGCTCATTCCAGCGGCGATTATTATCTTTCCATACCCGTTCATAGACGCAGTTATGGAAGTAGAAGTATTCCAGATGTTTGAACTCGGTGCGGGCGGCGGAGAACAGTTGCTCACACTGGCGGATGTACGGGTCCATTGAGCCGCCGACATCGAAGAACAGCAGGACTTTGGCGGCATTATGCCGTTCCGGCACCATCTTCAGATCCAGCAGCCCGGCATTGTTGGCGGTGGAGCGGATGGTGTCATCCAGATCAAGTTCGTCGGCGGCACCGGTGCGGGCGAATTTACGCAGTTTACGCAGCGCGACTTTAAGGTTGCGGGTGCCTAGTTCGACGCTGTCATCGAGATCGCGGAACTGACGTTTCTCCCACACCTTTACTGCGCGTTTATGTTTGCTTTCACCGCCGATACGCACCCCTTCAGGGTTGTAACCGCTATGGCCGAATGGCGAGGTGCCGCCGGTGCCGATCCATTTGCTGCCGCCGGCGTGGCGCTCGTTCTGCTCTTCAAACCGTTTGGCCAGGGTCTCCATCAGCTTATCCAGTCCGCCGAGCTTTTCGATCTCAGCCTTCTCTTCATCAGTAAGGTTTTTGATCAGGTCAGATGCCAGCCACTCTTCCGGTACAAAATTATTAAAAGGATCGGGCAGCTCAGCCAGTCCTTTGAAATAGTGGCCGAAGGCGAGATCAAAGCGATCGAAATACTTTTCATCTTTTACCAGGCAGGTACGGGCCAGCAGGTAGAAATCATCCCAGTTAGCAAACGCGAGATGATTCTCCAGAGCTTCCAGCAGGGTCAGCAGCTCTTTGATTGACACCGGCACCTGCGCCTTGCGCAGAGTGTAAAAGAAATCGACTAACATCGGAGGCTCCCGATCAGCGGTTTTCGCGGCGGGCCATAAAGGCCAGTCGCTGCAACATATGCACATCC
Organism: Amphritea atlantica; assembly: GCA_024397875.1. Lineage (NCBI taxonomy): Bacteria > Pseudomonadati > Pseudomonadota > Gammaproteobacteria > Oceanospirillales > Oceanospirillaceae > Amphritea > Amphritea atlantica. The sequence goes on along the minus strand of CP073344.1, from coordinate 3,184,523 downwards.
TGCTCATTTTTCAGCAGGGCGCCGTACAGTGGTGGAATCGCCTCGGTGGGGTTGCGGTTTTGCAACAGGTCGACGGGGATATTGTCCGCCAGTAGCAGCTTCAGCCAGTCGATTAGTTCTGAGGTGGAGGGTTTTTTCTTCAGGCCGTTGATCTCGCGTACCTGAAAGAAGATCTCCAGCGCTTCATTGACCAGATCTTTCTGAATGTCCGGAAAATGCACATCGACGATCTGCTTCATGGTCTCAGCATCGGGGAAGTTGATATAGTGAAAGAAGCAGCGGCGTAGAAAGGCATCTGGCAGCTCTTTTTCATTGTTGCTGGTGATAATAATGATCGGGCGGTGTTTGGCGACCACGGTTTCACCGGTCTCGTATACACTGAACTCCATCTTATCCAGCTCGACCAGCAGGTCGTTGGGAAACTCGATATCCGCCTTATCGATCTCATCGATCAGCAGCACCACCTGCTCGTCGGCATGGAAGGCTTCCCACAACATCCCTTTACGGATGTAGTTGTTAATATCATGTACCCGGTCATCGCCGAGCTGAGAATCCCGCAGCCGTGATACTGCATCGTATTCATAGAGGCCCTGCTGCGCTTTAGTGGTCGATTTGATATGCCAGCGCAACAGTTTTTTGCCAAAGGCCAGCGCCACCTCATCGGCTAGCATGGTTTTGCCGGTACCCGGTTCGCCCTTGATCAGCAGGGGGCGTTGCAGGGTGGCTGCGGCATTGACTGCCATCCGCAGATCATCGGTAGCGACGTAGCGCTCGGTACCTTCAAACTTCATCTGACTTAACCTCTGAGAAAACTGTTACCAAAGGTGATTATATTAGCAGAAAAGCGGTATCAGGATATGGGCGGCGGTTGTCTAATTAGGACAATCGGTATTACTCAACCGAGAGCATACTCTTATGCGTTTTGTAGCGAGTAGCCCTCCCGCTGCACCAGTATCATCGCGATCAGTACGAAAGCGATGCCTGGCAGCAGTTGCCACTGAAAAACGGCAGAGTCGATGAACAGGTTGAGTATGACAACAAAGACCGGCGTCAGGAAACTGTAGGCTGCGACCTGCGTTGCCCCTAGCACCAGCGTGCCTAACTGAAGCAGAAAGAAGCTGATCAGCGTTGTGAAAATGGCCAGATAGAGAATCCCCAGGTATACCTGGCTGTCCACCGCCTGCCATTCAATCTGATCCAGGGTTGGAAGGGACAGTAGCAGCAGCCAGAGAGTGCCGAAACTGATTACCCAGAATGTCATCAGCTCCATTGCTTCGCCGGAATAGAGTTTTTTAATCATAGGGTTATAAGCCCCCATAAACAGGCAGCCAAGCAGGAATAGCAGGTCTCCATGGTTGATGTCCAGTTGTAACAGGTTGTTTATATCGCCGCGAAAAACAATCCACAGGGCTCCCAGCGTCCCTAACAGTAATCCTGAAGCCCGTCGCTTACTGGTTTTCTCCCGGTTAATAAAGAATACATAGAGCGCGGTAATCGCCGGAACGATGGTGTAGATTGCGCCGGTGTTCAGTGCGCTGGTATAGCGCAGCGCTTCAAACATACACCAGAAAAAAACCACTAGGGGAATGCTCAGTGCAGCATAACCTGCAAGGTTCCTGGCTCTTGGCAACTGCCAGCCGTTTTTTAAAAAGACATAGGGGGCGAACAGCAATGCCGCTAACAGGAAGCGTAAAAACATCATCACTTCGGGTGGCAGTCCGGAGGTTATCAGTGCGCCCACAGGAAATGAGCTGGCGATCAGCGCTACCATTAAAAGCATCAGCAAGTGAATGAATGAGCGAGGATACTTTAGGGTTTGGCGGTTCATAATGTTCTCTTTGTTTGCCAGGGTGTTATGGGTTGCAGGTTAACCCGTTTTAAATTGACTGATAATCCCTGTTTCTGGAGAATGACTGTTGAGATAAAGTGAACAATGAGGGTTGTATGGATACGATGGGTGCAATTCCGGTCTTTGTTGCTGTGGTTCAATATGGCGGTTTTTCGCCCGCTGCCCGTTTTCTCGGGATATCTAAGTCTGCAGTGAGTAAGCGTATATCGCAGCTAGAGCAGCAGCTCGGGGTAAAACTACTGCACCGGACGACCCGAAAGCTAAGTCTGACCGAGGCCGGTGAGCACTACTTTGAACACGCCCTGAAGGCCAATCTGGCCGCCCGGGATGCCGAGGATGCGGTGGCTCAGCTGCAGGGGGAGCCTCAGGGGCGGCTGCGTATCAATACGCCGATGTCTTTTGGTCGTTTGCACATGGCGCCGATGATTCCTGAATTTCTGAAAAAGTATCCTAAGATCCGTATCGAGTTGGTGATGGACGATAAAGTCGTGGACCTGGTCACAGGTGGTTTCGATATCGCTATTCGTGGCGGAGCACTGCCGGATTCAAGTCTCGTTGCCCGCCGGCTGGCGCCATTAAACAGCGTACTCTGCGCATCTCCGGAATACCTGCACCGCGAAGGGCAGCCGCAGCAGTTGGATGATCTGCTGCAGCATAATTGTCTGTCATTCAGTTATTCGAATGATGTGAAAGAGTGGAGCTTCAGCAAAGATAATCAGCGTCACTCGGTGGTGGTGTCGGGGAGTTATCAGGTGAACAACAGTGAGGCGCTGCTGGAAGCGGTGCGGCAGGGTCTGGGAATCGCCCGGCTGCCCACTTTTGTTGCCGGACCTGATATCCGCGCAGGTACACTGGTGGCGCTGTTTCCTGAGTATAAGATGCCGGCAGTGGAGATTAATGCGGTGTTGATTGAGCGGCAGTATATGCCTGCCAAAGTCAGAGTGTTTCTGGATTTTGCCCTTGAGTATTTTGGCAGTGAAACGCCCTATTGGGAGCAGGGAATCGATATTTGATTTCGATAACTGTTAATTATTCCTCAACAGTGTTTTTATATTTGCAGGTATTATCAACCCATAATAAACAATTTAACCTGTTCATCATGGACTGGCAGAGCGGTAAGCGGCTCCGTCAGTCTCTTTCAACACGATCAACAGTTAAGGATTTATTATGGACCTTTTTACCGCCATTGAGTCGCGCCGCGCGATTAAGCACTATTCCAATACCCAAGCGGTTAGTGAGGCAGATTTTGAACGTATAATGAACGCGGTTCTGCTTTCGCCCACCTCATACAATATCCAGCACTGGCGATTTATTCGGGTCACCGATCCGCAACAGCGAGCCAGGATTCAGGACGCTGCCTGGGGACAGACGCAGATAACCGAAGCCGCGGAACTGATTGTCCTGTGTGCGGATATTCAGGCCTGGTCTGATAATCCCCTGCGTTACTGGGCAAATACCAGTTCTGAGGTTCAGGCAATGATGCTGCCGATGCTGGAATCTTTTTATCAGGGCCGGGAACAGTTGCAGCGGGACGAAGCGCTTCGTTCCAGTGGTATGGCCGCACAGACATTAATGCTGGCCGCTAAAGCGCTTGGGTATGATACCTGTCCGATGATCGGTTTTGACAGTGAGCAGGTTGCCAGTCTCATTAACCTTCCCCCGGGTCATCTGATCAGTATGATCATAACACTGGGAAAGGCTGCCAGGCCTGCCAATCCGAGGGCGGGACAGTTGCCTCTCAATGAGGTGCTGATGGAAAATAGCTTTTAGCGTTATCCCTGTACGCTTATAAAAAGACTCCTGAGCGATTAGAGCGGGGGAAAAAGCAGTGCGTAGACAGCGAAACCGATCCAGCTTAACAGCAGTAATACCCAACTAAGCCGGCTTTGCACATAGACCGTTTCTGTTTCAGGCGCTGCCGGGGTGTTTGTAGAAGCGGTGTTGGTTGCCTGTTGCAGTTTACGCTTCTGCTTATCCAGCTCCCGGGATTTTTCCTTGTGACGCTTTTTATACTCCTCGATACCTTTCTGAATCCCCTGAGCGATCAGTTTGGTTTGCTCTTTGGTCTGCCCCGGCCGCTGGGTTGCTTTGGCAACCTGCATCGCTTCGTGCACGACTTCGTTGGATACTTTCGGTTTTTTTGCCATGGTCTCTCTTAAAGCTCCTGTTTTTACTGTAGAGCCTGTCTTTGCCTGGCTCAGCCTTCAGATCGGTTTTTATTATCACATGGATAGAGGATAGGTTGGGTTGAAATACAGGTATTTTTGCCTGGTAGCAGACAATCTTCTTAATAATTGAGTATCCTTTGCAAAAGATAGAACCCCTCAGGAAATAGTCGTTTATAAGGACCAGAACATGGCAGGCTCAAGCCTTCTTGCGTTAATTGATGATATCGCGACACTGCTGGATGATGTTGCCAGCATGACTAAAGTGGCAGCGGGAAAATCCGCCGGGGTGCTCGGCGATGATTTGGCGCTGAATGCTGAACAGGTGTCGGGGGTGCGTGCTGATCGTGAACTGCCGGTGGTCTGGGCGGTGGCGAAAGGGTCGCTGCTGAATAAGATGATCCTGGTGCCCGGCGCGATGGCGATCAGTTATTTTGTTCCCTGGCTGATTGTTCCGCTGTTGATGCTTGGGGGGCTCTATCTCTGTTTTGAAGGGTTTGAGAAGGTTGCGCATAAATTTATTCACTCACGAGATGAGGGGGATAAGCATCATGCTGAGCTGCTGTCCGCCGTCGGCAGTAATGAGGTAAATATTGTTGAGTTTGAAAAGCAGAAGATTAAAGGGGCGATTCGTACAGACTTTATTCTGTCGGCTGAGATTATCGTCCTGACTCTGGGAACCGTGGCGGCAGAATCGCTGGCGGTTCAGCTGGGGGTTTTGCTGGGGATTTCACTGTTGGTGACGGTGGGGGTATACGGTCTGGTGGCAGGGATCGTTAAACTGGACGATCTGGGGCTCTATATGGTGCGCAAGCCTGATGCCGCGACAATGACAAGAAAGGTGGGCCGGGGAATTGTTATGGCTGCGCCGAAACTGATGAAAGTCTTATCCATTGTCGGCACCATCGCTATGTTTCTGGTGGGGGGCGGTATTCTGGTGCATGGATTGCCGTTGCTGCATCACTTTGTTGAGCATTTGATTGTGGATATGGATGCGTTGCTTCACTGGCTGGTGCCGGTATTGCTGGATGCACTGGTGGGGATTGTTGCCGGTGCAGTGGTATTGGCGATAGTCGAAAGCGGCAAGAAGCTGTTTGGCCGAGCCCATTGAGTCGTTATTAATGGTGGCTCGGAGTGAAAAAAAACCCGCATAGAGCGGGTTTTTTTATAGCCGTGCAGCTGATTACTTAGCAGCTTCGTAAGCTTTTTGAGATTCAACGATAGCAGCTTTAGCCGCTTCAGCGCCTTCCCAGCCTTCAACTTTAACCCACTTGCCTTCTTCCAGACCTTTATAGTTCTCGAAGAAGTGCTTGATGCGGGCCAGCAGCAGTTCTGGCAGATCGGTCACGTCGTGAACGTCTTTGTATGCTTTGCTCAGCTTGTCGTGGGGTACGGCAACCAGCTTGGCATCTTCACCGGCTTCGTCGGTCATGTTCAGTACGCCAACCGGACGGCAGCGGATAACCGAACCAGGGACGACCGGGTATGGTGTAACAACCAGTACATCCAGTGCATCGCCATCATCAGCCAGAGTGTTGTTGATGTAACCGTAGTTCGCAGGGTAGAACATAGGCGCGGCCATGAAGCGGTCAACGAAGATTGCACCAGAATCTTTGTCGATCTCATATTTAACCGGATCGCTGTCCGCTGGAATCTCGATGATTACATTGATGTCATTTGGCAGATCATTGCCAGCAGGGACTTTTTCAAAGCTCATGTGTCGTCTTCCTGTTTAAGTGTGAAATCTGTTTGAAATCCAAAGGCCGCATTATATACGGCCCTTGGTTAAAAGTTGAATACGACTTAAAGATCATAAACTGAAGCTTCAGTTAGTCCTTAGCGTGATATTTCATCATCGTTTCGACTTCGGCCCTGGAACCGAGGCCAACCGAAACCCGTTGATGAATCTTGGTCGGCTCGATATCCATGATGTGACCGTAGCAGGTAGTGCTGAGTCCGCCGGCCTGTTCAATCAGGAAACTCATCGGATTGCCTTCATACATCAGGCGCAGCTTGCCGGGCTTAGCAGGATCTCGGCTGTCCCAGGGGTACATAAAAATACCGCCACGGGTCAGAATGCGGTGTACTTCAGCCACCATTGATGCAACCCAGCGCATATTGTAGCGCTTGCCCAGCGGCCCTTCTTCACCCTGTAACAGGTCAGCAACATAAGACTGCATTTGTGGTTCCCAGAAACGCTGGTTTGACATATTGATGCCAAACTCCTGAGTCTGTTCGGGAATTCTGACGTGCTCTTCGGTGAGGATAAAGTCACCGCCGTGGCTCAGGGTAAACATTTGCACGCCATTACCGGTAGTCAGAACCAGCACCGAGCAGGGGCCATAGAGTACATAACCGGAAGCGACCTGTTGCCGGCCATTCTGCATAAAGGCTGCATCGTCGCCGCCGTCCATACCTTCCGGTTTTATCAGGATCGAAAAGATGGTGCCTACCGAGACGTTGACATCGATGTTGGATGATCCGTCCAGCGGGTCAAAGGTCACCAGATATTTACCATCGGGGTTGCCGCCGACCGGATGGTCTTCCTCTTCCGAGGCCAGACCTGCAACGGTGGGGTTATCCAGCAGTACGGCCTTGAGAATATCGTTAGAGATAATATCCAGTTTTTTCTGGGTTTCCCCCTGAACGTTAATGCCTTCGGATGTGCCCAAAACACCAGCCAGAGCGCCTTCGCGCAGTTTAATAGCGATCTCTTTGCAGGACAGCATCAGACTGTCAATCAGGTCAATAAGATCATCGGGAGTTTCGTGGTGCTTGAGGTACTGGTTCAGCAGTTGCATGTGGCCAAAAAACCTATGGGTTCGGGAGTTAAAAAATTCGATTAATTTTACGCTGATTACAGCGGTAATTACACCGCCGCATGCGTAATTAACTCAAAAAAACGAGAATTGCATCGATTGATTTCAAACTGCTGCCAGTCAGTGCTGTATTTAGTTTATATGTTCATTTCTTCAGGCAGGGCTTTTAGGCTTGAAAAAGGGCATAACGCAGTCGGCTTAACTGTTATCATAGGGCGATAATTTCAGGCTAAAAAAGCGATTTGGAGAATCTATCCGTGCATGTTCATATACTGGGTATCTGTGGCACTTTTATGGGTAGTCTGGCGGTGCTGGCAAAAGAGCTGGGACACAGAGTAAGCGGTTCTGATGCTAACGTTTACCCACCGATGAGTACCCAGCTGGAACAACAGGGTATCAGTCTGATCGAGGGGTATGATCCGGCTCAGCTTGATCCTGCACCGGATATGATTATCGTTGGCAATGCGATGACCCGGGGAAACCCCTGTGTTGAGGCGATGCTGGAGCGCGGCCTGCCCTATACTTCAGGCCCTCAGTGGTTGTCTGATAATCTGTTGCGGGATAAGTGGGTACTGGCGGTAGCCGGAACCCACGGTAAAACCACCACCGCAACGATGCTGGCCTGGCTGCTGGAATATGCCGATATGGCGCCGGGTTTTCTGATCGGCGGCGTACCGAAAAATTTTGACCGTTCTGCCCGGGTGGGGGAGAGTCCTTTTTTCGTCATTGAGGCGGATGAGTATGACACCGCATTCTTCGACAAACGTTCTAAATTTGTTCATTACCACCCCCGCACCCTTATCCTGAATAACCTTGAATTTGATCATGGGGATATCTTTGATGATCTGGCGGCAATTCAACGGCAGTTTCACCATGTCGTCAGAATCGTGCCAGCCAATGGTCAGGTGATTATGCCTGCGGGTGTTGATGCTCTGGAGCAGGTGATTGAGCAGGGCTGCTGGACGCCGCTGGTGAAAACATCCGTTACTAATGAAGCGAATTCAGGTGCTGAATGGCAGGCCCGGCTGCTGAAACCTGATGGTTCAGCGTTTGAGGTGCTGCATCAGGGGGAGGTTGTCGGCACGGTACGCTGGAATATGACCGGGCTACACTCCGTTAATAACGGCCTGATGGCGCTGGTAGCGGCGAGGAATGTCGGCGTGCAGATCGCTCACGGAATTGAGGGGTTGTGCAATTTTGGCGGTGTTAAACGACGCATGGAACTGATTGGCGAGGTGGCGGGTATCCGGGTCTATGATGATTTTGCCCATCACCCCACCGCTATCGCCACTACCCTGCAGGGAATTCGGGCGCAGGTGGGAGATGCACCGGTCATGGCTGTTATTGAGCCCCGTTCCAATACGATGCGGATGGGGATGCACCGGAAGAATCTGGCTCAGTCTGCGTCGCTTGCCGATAAAGTATACTGGTATCAGCCCACCGGAATTGAGTGGTCTTTGCAGGATGTGGTTGATAGTTGTGATAATCCGGCGCTGTTAGCCCGTGATACCGATGAGATTATTCAGCAACTGGTTGCAGAGGCCCGGCCGGGCAGCCATATTGTGATTATGAGTAATGGCGGCTTTGAGGGTATTCATTCCCGTCTGGTTAATGTCTTGCAGCAGAAGTGGAGTTGAAAGTGACGGATTCCTATAAAGAGCGAATTACTCTGGCGATAACGGGCGCCTCCGGAGCCCAGTATGGTTTGCGTCTGCTGGAGTGTCTGGTGGCAGCCAGATGTCAGGTATTGGTTATGATTTCAAAAGCGGCGCAGGTGGTGATCGCGACCGAAACAGACGAAGCGCTGCCAGGCTCGGCTAAAGAGCAGGAACGCTGGCTGACGCAACGATTTGCTGCGGCAGAAGGTCAGATCCGGGTCTTTGCCCGGGAGCAATGGATGGCGCCGGTGGCCTCCGGCTCCGGAGCACCCAGTAAGATGGTGGTTTGCCCCTGTTCGACCGGAGCGCTGTCTGCTATCGCCACGGGCGCCAGTAATAATCTTATTGAACGGGCTGCGGATGTGGCCCTGAAAGAGCGACGTCAGTTGATTCTGGTGCCCCGTGAAGCGCCTTATTCAGAAATCCATCTTGAGCATATGCTTAAGCTTACGCGGATGGGATGTGTGGTTATCCCAGCCAGTCCCGGTTTTTATAACCGCCCGGAAACCGTTGAGGACATGATCGATTTTGTCGTTGCGCGGATTCTTAATCAGTTGCAGATTGAACAAAACCTGATGCCTCGCTGGGGTGAGGATAGCCTTTCCTGAGCATACCGCTTAAAATGCAGCGCTTTTCCCGGGTTCACAGCTGAACCTGCTTTTTCAGAGATACCGGATACTACAGATGGCCAAAATTCTTACCCTGGATACTTCAACGGATGCCTGTTCTGTGGCGCTTTCAGTTGATGGCGTTGTTCAGGAAGATTTCCGCGTGATTCCCCGTCAGCATACCCGTCAGTTATTGCCTATGGTGGACCAGATGCTGTCCTCAGCCGGATTACGGGTTAATCAACTGGATGCGATTGCGTTTGGTCGGGGGCCGGGCTCTTTTGCGGGTATCCGTATCGCTACGGGGACGGCGCAGGGACTGGCATTTGCCGCAGACCTGCCGTTGCTGCCGGTATCAACCCTGGCAGCAATTGCGCTCAGTGCGGCGCGGCAGCATAACGTTGACCGGGTTGTCAGTACTCTGGATGCGCGTATGAATGAGCTGTACTGCTGTGCCTATGAGATGCGTGATGGTCTGCCGGTGGCGCTGGAGAAAGAGATTGTCAGTGCACCCGCGAACATTGTCCTGCCGGATGGCGGGAACTGGTTTGCCGCCGGACGGGGCTGGGTCTATCTCGACAGCATGTCGGCAGCCGTACAGCAGGCTATCAGCTCACCGATGCTGGATATCTATCCGGCTGCCGGGGTGATGAGTGAGTTGGCGCTTGAGGCGTATTCACGCGGGGAGGGGGTCTCTGCAGAGCTGGCTCAGCCGGTGTATCTGCGCGATGAAGTCTCCTGGAAGAAAATCGGTGAGCAGAAAAAGAAAAACCAGTAATACCCTGGCCGGTAATATACAGCCAGTAACCTGCAGTTATTAAATTTGTAGATTCACAATATTAACAGGAAATGTATTTATCATGGATTGGTTCGAGGTAGTGTTTCTGGCTTTGCTGCAGGGCCTGACAGAGTTTTTACCAATCTCAAGTTCAGCGCATCTGATATTGCCATCACAACTGTTTGGCTGGGTTGATCAGGGGCTGGCTTTTGATGTGGGTGTACATATTGGTTCGCTGACGGCGGTAATGATCTATTTTCGTGAGGATATCTGGCGCATGATTAGCGCCTGGACCGGCAGCCTGGCCGGGCGTGGTAAGACAACCGACTCAACGCTGGCCTGGTATGTGATCTGGGCAACGGTGCCTGCGGTGGTCATGGGGTGCATTTTTAACTCTGCTATTGACCACTATGGCCGCAGTATTCTGGTCATCGCCGGAACCACACTGATATTTGGTGCGCTGCTCTGGTGGGCTGACTTCAGTCGTACTGAGGTGCGTCCCTTGGATAAAATTACTTTTAAAGATGCGGTTATCATAGGCCTTGCCCAGGCGGTGGCACTGATTCCCGGTACGTCCCGTTCCGGTATCACCATCACTGCAGGGCTGATGCTGGGGCTTAACCGGCAGTCTGCCGCGCGTTTCTCATTTCTGTTGTCTATCCCGGTGATTCTCGGCGCGGGATTGCTGAAAGGACTGGAGCTGCTGCAAACCGGCACGGCGGATCAGTGGACGATGGTGGTTGGCGGTACGCTACTCGCTGCTATCAGTGCCTATGCTTGTATCCATCTGTTTCTGAAGTGGCTGGACAGGATCGGTATGTTACCGTTTGTCATCTACCGGATGCTGTTGGGATTTGTGTTGCTGGGCGTGTATTTTTTTGTTTAATTTATGTGACGCAGGATGTAAGGAAAAATTGTGATTCAGGAGCTTTCAGGGTCAATTCCAGCCGATATTGCGGTCTGTTATGCCGATGAGGCGGGACAAGACGATGCCAGGTCGCTGGCGCTACGTTTGGGGCTGCCTCTTCTGGACGCTTATGATTTGCGTGATGAACAGTTTTTGCAGTTGCTGATCTGTGAATCCGGAACCCGTCGCTTGCAGCAGACCGGTCGCAAAGCGCCCGGACCGGTGTTGGCCGATTTTGTTTCGGGTGCCGTGGCGCACCGGCGCAAATTTGGTGGTGGTAAAGGGCAGATGATTGCCAAGGCTGTCGGTATCAAGGGTGCTGTTCGCCCGAAGGTCGCGGATGTGACCGCCGGGCTGGGGCGGGATAGTTTTGTGCTGGCAACCTTAGGCTGCGAAGTGCAGATGGTGGAGCGGTCCCCGATTATCCATGCCCTGCTGGAAAGTGGCCTGCAGCAGGCGCAGCAGGATCCGGAAGTGGCTGATATCGCTACCCGGATGTCTCTGGTCAACGCTGACAGCATCAGCTGGCTGACTGGGCTGTCAGCTGATGCTGAAAGACCGCAGGTGATCTATGTTGATCCGATGTTCCCGCATACGGATAAGTCGGCTTTAGTGAAAAAAGAGATGCGGGTGTTCCGTGATGTGGTTGGCGATGATCAGGACTCTGCAGCCCTGCTTGATGCCGCGCTGCAACGTGCTGAATATCGGGTGGTTGTTAAGCGTCCCCGTAAAGCGCCAGCCATTGCTGGGCAGGCTCCCAGCTATCAGCTCAATGGCAAATCAAGTCGTTATGATATCTACACTCTGAAAAGTCTGACTTAACCTGACCGGATAATATCCATCAGCATGATCAGTAATGCGGTGGCGGAGCATCATCTTCAGGCGCGCTGATCAGGTCGGGGGAAAACTGTTTAACCTGCTGGTGGAGAATCTTAATAATCTGGTTCAGCCGTGCAATTTCGGCACCCTGTTTAGCCATCTCTGCACTCATTTTATCAAGCGCGTCCTCCTGAAAAGCGATCCGTGATTCCAGGTCTTCGAGTAATGGTTGTTGCTTCATATAACTTTTCTTTTCCCGTGCTGTGTTTTGCGCGTAAGCCGTAAATTAGTCGCAATTATACCCTATTCCGGGGCTGTATCAGTGTTTGAGTCGCTAAGCGATTGAAAAAAAGCATAAAAGTCGGTATATAGAGTGGTCTGGGTTCTTTTTTCTATGAACCCTGTTTTTATTTAATAACTTTAATTAATTATAAGAGATCTATATGAGTGTTAATCAACTTATACGTAGTGTAGTTGTCAGCGCACTTGCCACTGCGGTTATCTTGTTTTTGCAAGGTGTGCTGCCAGGTGAGGGCGGGTTGCCGCTGTTTGATATTGGCGTTGTGTTTGTGGTTGTGCTGGTTAGCTGTGTTATTGCTGGCCTGGGTTCCGGTAGTGAAGAGGAAACCGATGAGAATGATGACCGCGAGGTAGGTACGGTAAAGTGGTTTAATGTGTCAAAGGGGTTTGGCTTTATTACCCGCGAAAATGGTGATGATGTTTTTGTTCATTTTCGTAACATCCGTGGCCGGGGCCATCGTTCACTGACTGAAGGGCAAAGTGTCAGGTTTACAGTGAAAGAGAGTGATAAGGGATTGCAGGCTGAAGATGTGTCTGTCGCACGCAGCTGAGTTACTCTGATATTGAAAAACGGGAGCTTTGGCTCCCGTTTTTTTGTCTGTCATATTGCTGCGTATTAACGGTCAGAACAGGTCGAGCGCTGCGCAGCGCTGCAGTAGCTGATCCCGGTTGCAATATCCGGCGCTGATGACCTTTACACCGTTTGGCGTTTCCAATCCGAGAAAGGGAAATCCCTGGATTCCGTTTTGCTGACAAAAAGTCAGGTCTTCAAACAGGGCTTGTGCCGTTTTCTCACTGCACATCTGGCTGGAGAAGCGTTTGCGACTTAAACCGATCTCTTCAGCCAGTTCGGTCAGCACCGAAAGATCGGAAGGGTTGCGGGCTTCCTGGTAATAGGCTTTCTGAATCGCTTCAGCCATCAGCATGCCGCTGCCGGTGGATATCAGATCTGCGCTGATAACCGCCCGGCAGGCCGGATAAGTCGAGCGTCTCGGCTGACACTGTTGCCAGAACTCGTGGTTGAAAGGGGTTCCGGTACGTTTTTCAATTTCATGCCAGGTTTGGGCGATCGCCTGCTGCATCTCTTCTGGCATCGGTTGATCGCTATCCGGGGCGAGCCCGCCCATATAACAAAATACTCTGATCCCGGGACGTAACCGGCTGATCATATCCCTCAGGTGAGGCTGAAATGCATAACACCAGCTACACATGGGGTCCATTACGTAAATCAGTGTCATACACAGCTCCGTTCAGAACGCCTTACGTTAGTTTAGTTATATCAGATAATTTTGAGTAATTAATTGAAAAGATTATTTATTTTCATTGCATTTGTTGAATTGTAACAGTAATATGCCTGCCACGTTGATGCGGGGTGGAGCAGCCTGGTAGCTCGTCGGGCTCATAACCCGAAGGTCGTCAGTTCAAATCTGGCCCCCGCTACCAACGTAATAATTAAAGGTGTGTCGTAATGGCATGCCTTTTTTTTGTGCCTGAAATTCTAGCATAAAAAGCGTCGGGCTCGGCTCTTTATAACCGCTCGGGAAGGTCGTCCGTTTAGATTTTGTCCCGCTACCAACGTAATAATTAAAGGTGTATCGAAAGATATGCCTTTTTTTGTGCCTGAAATTCGGCGGTTTTAAACTGGCATAGAAAGCGTCGGACTCGGCTCTTTATAAGGGCGGGAAGATCTTCAGTTGAGATCTGGCCCCCGCTACCACAACGGAAAGATAAGCTAATCGAAAGATTGGCTTTTTTTTCGCCTGGAATTTGAGATCAGGCGTCGGGCTCGGCTCTTAATAAGGGCAGGAAGGTCGTCGGCTTAGATCTGGCTCCGCTACCAACGTAATAATTAAAGGTGTATCGAAAGATATGCCTTTTTTTGTGTCTGAAATAAAGTGAAATTAACGAGTGAAAAAGAGCTAGAAAGTCCCGGGCTCGACTTTCGATAAACGCTCTGAAAGGTCGTCTGTTTAGATCTGGCCCCCGCTACCACAACGGAAAGATAAGCTAATCGAAAGATTGGCTTTTTTTTCGCCTGGAATTTGAGATCAGGCGTCGGGCTCGACTCTTAATAAGGGCAGGAAGGTCGTCGGCTTAGATCTGGCTCCGCTACCAACGTAATAATTAAAGGTGTATCGAAAGATATGCCTTTTTTTGTGTCTGAAATAAAGTGAAATTAACGAGTGAAAAAGAGCTAGAAAGTCCCGGGCTCGACTTTCGATAAACGCTCTGAAAGGTCGTCTGTTTAGATCTGGCCCCCGCTACCACAACGGAAAGATAAGCTAATCGAAAGATTGGCTTTTTTTTCGCCTGGAATTTGAGATCAGGCGTCGGGCTCGGCTCATAATAAGGGCAGGAAGGTCGTCGGCTTAGATCTGGCCCCGCTACCAACGTAATAATTAAAGGTGTATCGAAAGATATGCCTTTTTTTGTGCCTGAAATTCGGTGGTTTTAAGCTGGCATAGAAAGCGTCGGGCTCGGCTCTTTATAAACGCTCGGGAAGGTCGTCAGTTCACTAATTGTGCTTAGAGCGCAATTTGCATCGAGACGCGAAGCGTCGAAGCCCAAAGGGGCATAGCAGCCTACAGGCTGTTATGAATAACTCTGGCCCCGCTACCAACGTAATGATTAAAGGTGTGTCGTACTGACATGCCTATTTTTGTGCCTGAAGTTCGGTGGTTGTAAGCAGGTATAGAAAGCGTCGGGCTCAGCTCTTTATTACCGCTCGGGAAGGTCGTCAGTTCACTAATTGTGCTTAGAGCGCAATTTGCATCGAGACGCGAAGCGTCGAAGCCTGTAGGGGGGCAGCCTGCAGGCTGTTATGAATAACTCTGGCCCCGCTACCAACGTAATAATCAGAGGTGTATCGAAAGCGCCGTTCAGTTTTGCGCTTTGGGCTTATAGCAGTTTTCCCCCGGGGCTGATTCTGGCTCTGTTCACTATGGCTATATTTACTTCAGTAAATAATTTAGGACGAGCCGGGTAAAAATTGAAGCTTTCTCTGCATGTGGCCAGTGTCCGGTGCCCTGTATCATCCGGTACTCGGCTTGAGGAAACAGGCTGAGTATCTGATCGCGATAGTCTGCGGTGATATAGTCTGAATTTTCACCTTTGATAAATAGCACAGGCTTTTCGAAAGCGGGGCCGGAAGGGGGCTTGCTGATTTCATCGTAGCAGGCTTCCAGTACCGGCAGATTCATCCGCCAGGCAAACTGCTTCTCTTGGGTACGATACAGGTTGGTGAGCAGGAACTGCCTGACACTGAGTTCTTCAATAAATTGCGCCAGCTGCTGATCGGCTTCTGTGCGGGATTTAAGGCTGTTAAGCTGCACGGCATTCAGACCGGCAAACACGTCGTTGTGATGGTTGGGATACTGTACCGGGGCGATGTCGACAATGACGAGTTTATCGACCCGTTGAGGATGGTTCATGGCCAGTTGCATGGCGACTTTACCGCCCATGGAGTGGCCCAGAATATGAGCGCTTGCCAGACCCTGCTGGTCCATCAGTTCGATAATGTCATCGGCCATCAGCGGGTAGCTGGTGGAGTCGGTGTGGGGAGAGCGGCCGTGGTTGCGCAGATCAACAGCATAAACAGTGAAATGCTCTGACAGGGCTTTGATCTGTCCGCTCCAGTTCAGCAGGGTGCCGAACAGTCCGTGCATGATGATCAGTGGGGCTCCGCTGCCGGAGATTTGTAAGTTCAGTTGCATTATGACTCTCCATAAAAAAGACCGGAGCGTGAACGCTGCCGGTCTCTGTCAGCTAACCTGTGCACAGGTTAGCCCGATGGATCTCATCTGCTAAGCAGTGCTTAGAGAATATCCAGCAGTTCTACATCAAACACCAGCGTTGAGTAAGGCGGAATACCACCCGGTGAACCCTGGGCACCGTATGCCAGCTGATAAGGAACCGTCAGACGCCATTTGGCACCTTTAGTCATCAGTTGCAGTGCTTCAGTCCAGCCTGCAATCACACCGCCGACAGGGAACTCAGCGGGCTGGCCACGTTCGTAGGAACTGTCGAACACTTTTCCGTCTGTGAATGTGCCGTGGTAGTGAGTGCGAACGGTCGATTCACGGGTAGGGCTTTCGCCGCCCTCTTCACCGGCAGTGACGATTTCGTACTGCAGACCTGAATCGGTAACGAAGACTTCTTCACGCTGAGCATTCTTTTCCAGATAAAGTTCGCCTTCAGCGGCTGCTTCTTTAGCCAGTTTTTCAGCTTGTTCCTGCATGCGAGCCTGGATTTCGTTAAAGGCTGCCTGGATCTTTTCGCCTTCAATGCTCAGTGCTTCACCGGCAAATGCTTCCTGAATGCCAGCAATAACAGCATTCAGCTCTACGCCTTCAAAGCTCTGGGTTGCCAGGTGATCGCCCATCTGACGGCCGATACCGTAGCTGGCAATCTGTTCATTTGTTTCAAGTTTAATATCAGACATGAGTACTCTGTCAGTTCGGTTTAAAGAACGCGAAAGCCTATCATATTTAGATGCCTATATCTCGTCTGTAGCATCACTCTTTCACAAACAGCAAGGGATCTACCCGGGTATTGTTCAGGCTGACGCTCCAGTGCAGATGGGGGCCGGTAACCCGGCCGGTTTTGCCGATGGCGCCGATACTTTCGCCGGTGTTAAGCTGATCGCCGGTTTTTACATCGATTCTGCTCATATGGCAGTACATGGTGGTAAGGCCGTAGCCATGATCAACAATCACTGTGTTGCCGTTGAAGAAATACTCGCCCACGGCAACCACTTTTCCCGGTGCCGGCGCGTTGATTGCGCCGCCCTGTCCTCCGGCGATATCCAGTCCGCTATGCGGGTTGCGGGGCTGATCGTTGAAAAACCGTTTAAGCCCAAAGGGGCTGCTGAAACGCCCGCTCGCTGGCAGATTGAAATTCACGCTGGAGATCTGTGGTGTACTCCAGCTATTGAATGCGGCGACCATTTCCGCCTTCTCGCGCTTATAGCGGGCAAGGTCCTGTTTGTTTGGATTGACGTGGCGTTTATTGGTAACGGTGAGCCGCTGTTCCTTATACTCTTTATTCTGAATCTGAAACGGGAAGCGCTTACCATCGGCTTTCATCAGCTGTTGCTCGCTGGGTTTTGCCGACAGGGGGATACCGATCACGGCAATCCATGGTGCTTGTTGCTCATAGAGGGTGCCCCGCGTTGGCAGAACCATTACCCGGTTGCCCCGATACCAGGCTGAGGGTGCCGCGTCGCTGTTGAGACCGGTCAGCGGGATCAGGGCGATGCCGCCGGGCACCCGGGACTCTTGCGGCAGTTCGAGAGCAGTAACAGAGAGACTGAATAACAGAGTGAATATAAAGCTGATGAGGCGCATAGTGATGTGCTACTCCTTAATAATCTGAGTGACCCTGCTGAGAAAGCGGCCATTACTGAGTCGGGTTTCGACGTTGCTTTGCGGTGTAATCTGGTTGATATCCTGTATCACCTTGCCCTGTTCATCCTGAACAATTGCGTAACCCCGGTCCAGTGTTGCCAGGGGACTTACGCTGTTAAGTGTTGCCGCCAGACCGCTTAGTTTAAGGCTGCTTTGTTTCAGCTGTGCACCGATCAGGTTGAATAACCTGTGTTCCAGCTCATCTTTACGTTGCTGTCCGGCGGCTATAAGGGGCATGGGTGAGCAGCGCAGATAGCGTTGATGTAACTGAGTGAACTGCTGTTTTCGCTGCGCAACGTTAAGTCTGACCGCGCGCTGCATTCGCAGTTCAAGGTCATCCAGTTTTTGGGCCTGCTCTTTCAGTTTATCTCCGGGGTGGCGCAGCCGGGCACGGGTCCATTGCAGCTGTTGCAGCCGTTGCTGATGGGAGCGCTGCCAGGCACGGATCAGTCGCTGCTGTATCTGTTGCAGGCGCAGTAAAATCTGTTGCTGATCCGGGCTGATCAGTTCTGCTGCAGCCGAGGGCGTGGCGGCTCGCATATCGGCAACGAAGTCAGCAATAGAGGTGTCGACTTCGTGGCCGACAGCGCTGATGATGGGGATCTCACTGTGAAAAATGCTGTGGGCGACGACCTCTTCGTTAAACGGCCAGAGATCTTCCAGCGAGCCGCCACCGCGGCCAACAATCAGGATATCGCAACGACCATCTTCATTCGCCAGCCGGATAGCATCGGCGATCTGGTCAGCCGCTTCTGCGCCCTGAACGGCAGTTGGGTACAGCGTGACAGGCAGCGATGGGAAGCGCCGTTTCAGCACGGTCAGAATATCGTGAACGGCGGCGCCGGTTGGTGAGGTGATGATGCCCAGATGGAGTGGGTGGCGGGGGATCGGTTTTTTGAACGCCTGATCAAACAATCCCTGCTGCTGCAGTTTTAGCTTGAGTGCTTCATAGGCTTGCTGCAGCGATCCGACACCGCTTTCTTCCATATAATCACAGATCAGTTGGTAATCGCCGCGTCCTGGATAGAGGCTGACTTTTGCCCTGACAATAACCTTGTCGCCGTTCTTCGCCTGATATTTCAGGTATTGATTACGGTTGCGGAACATTGCGCAGCGTACCTGAGCATCCCGGTCTTTGAGGGTAAAGTACCAGTGTCCGGAGCTGGCTTTTACAACGTTAGACAGTTCACCCTCCACGTGGATAGTGAGAAATGAACTTTCCAGCAGGGATTTTACCTGACGGTTCAGCTCGGTGACGCTGAGCGCGTGGTTTCCGGCGCTATTGGCAGTGAGATTCTGGGGCTGTGTATAGGGTCGCATAGTGCGCATATTAAACCAACCGATCATCGGTTTGTAACGACTGTTTGGCAGAATTAGGGAAATGAATAAAAATGGTTGGGAATAGTTGCATTTTGATTGTCGGGCGTTCGACAAAAGGCTATAATCCCGCGTCTTATTTTTTTAGACACTACAGGCAATCTCACCCATGTTGCGAATCGCTGAAGAAGCCCTCACTTTTGATGATGTTCTACTGGTTCCCGGTTACTCCGAGGTTCTGCCTAAAGACGTTTCGTTAAAGACGCGCCTGACAAAAGACATCGCACTGAATATCCCCCTTGTCTCTGCTGCTATGGATACAGTTACTGAATCCGGCCTTGCAATCGCTATGGCTCAGGAGGGTGGTATCGGTATTATTCACAAAAACCTGACCATCGAACAGCAGGCAGAACAGGTCCGTAAGGTTAAGAAATATGAAGCCGGTGTTGTCAGCGATCCTGTGACCTGCCGTCCGGATATGACCGTGGGTGAATTGAACGCCCTGTCTGCCCGTCTCGGTTTTTCAGGCTTTCCTGTTGTTGATAATGACGAACTGGTGGGGATTGTGACCGGTCGTGATGCCCGTTTTGAAAAGAAACTGGATGCCTCTGTCGCTTCTATTATGACCCCTAAAGAGCGCCTGGTGACGGTGATTGAAGGGGCTGATCCTGACGATGTACGCAATCTGCTGCGTAAGCACCGGATTGAGAAAATTCTGGTTGTTGATGATGAATTTCGTCTGCGCGGGATGATGACCGTTAAGGATATGAATAAAGCGTCAACTCATCCGATTGCCGCCAAAGATGGTAAAGGTCAGCTGTTGGTTGGCGCTGCAGTAGGAACCGGCGCAGAAACCGCTGAGCGTGTCGATGCCCTGGTTAAAGCGGGTGTTGATGTGATTATCGTTGATACTGCCCATGGTCATTCTAAAGGTGTCATTGATCGTGTTGCCTGGGTGAAGCAAACTTACCCGAATGTACAGGTTATCGGTGGTAATATTGCCACTGCTGAAGCGGCTGTTGCTCTGGCTGAAGCCGGTGCTGATGGTGTTAAGGTAGGTATTGGTCCGGGTTCTATCTGTACTACCCGGATTGTTGCTGGTGTGGGTGTGCCTCAGATCAGTGCCGTGGCAAACGTGTCTGCAGCTCTTGAACCGTATGGTGTGCCCTGTATCGCTGATGGCGGCGTGCGTTTCTCCGGCGATCTGTCTAAAGCGATTGTGGCGGGTGCGTCGGCAGTGATGATCGGCTCTATGCTGGCCGGTACCGACGAAGCGCCGGGAGAGGTTGAATTGTTCCAGGGACGGGCTTACAAGTCCTACCGGGGCATGGGCTCACTTGGAGCGATGGCGCAGAGCTCTGGTTCCTCAGACCGCTACTTCCAGGATGCATCGGAAGGCGCTGAGAAACTGGTACCGGAAGGTATTGAAGGCCGGGTGGCCTGTAAAGGACCAATGGGCGGCGTTGTACATCAGCTGGTTGGTGGTCTGCGCTCCTCAATGGGGTACACTGGCAGCGCGGATATTAAGACCATGCGCACCGTGCCGCAGTTTGTTCGCATCACCAGTGCAGGCATGGCTGAAAGCCATGTCCATGATGTCAGCATTACAAAAGAAGCGCCTAACTATCGCGTTGGATAACCGCTTTCTGATGAATAAAACAGGTGGGATGGCTTCGGCCCTTCCACTTTTTCTTTTTTAACACGCTGCTATAACAGCCAATCGCCAGACAGCGCCGGAACGGCCGATGGCGATGATTTCGGAGTCATCGAAATGTCACAAGATATTCATGCTCAACGAATTCTGATTCTGGATTTCGGTTCACAATATACACAGCTGATCGCCCGACGTGTGCGTGAGATCGGAATCTACTGTGAGATACATCCATGGGATATGGATGACGCTGCTATCCGTGAATATAACGCTAAGGGAATTATCCTGGCAGGCGGACCGGAGTCTGTTACCGAAGGTAATTCGCCGCGCGCACCTCAGATTGTGTTTGAACTGGGTATTCCGCTGCTGGGGATCTGTTACGGAATGCAGACCATGGCTGAGCAGTTGGGCGGCAGTGTTATTACCTCCGATCAGCGTGAATTCGGTTATGCCAAAGTACGTCTGGAAGATAGCCCGAGCCGGTTGCTGGAAGGGATTGAAGACCATATTGCCAACAATGGTTCCCTGTTGCTGGATGTGTGGATGAGTCACGGCGATAAGGTGGGTAATCTGCCTGAAGGCTTTAATGTGATCGCCAGCACAGAGAGTGCGCCGGTTGCCGCGATGTGCCATCCGGGTAAAAACTTCTACGGCGTTCAGTTCCATCCTGAAGTGACCCACACTAAACAGGGTGGCCGAATTCTGGAACGTTTTATCCGTGATATATGTGACTGTGATGCCCTCTGGAATCCGGCTAACATTATTGCTGATCTGATAGAAAAGGTGCGTGAGCAGGTCGGGGGCCAGAAAGTTCTGCTGGGGCTTTCCGGTGGTGTTGACTCATCCGTTGTTGCGGCGCTGCTGCACAAAGCGATTGGTGAGCAACTGACCTGCGTATTTGTTGATAATGGTCTGCTGCGAAAGCAAGAAGGCGATCAGGTGATGGACATGTTCGCTAAGAACATGGGGGTCAAGGTTATCCGTGTGGATGCTGAGGATCTGTTCCTGGGACGTCTTAAGGGTGAAAATGATCCTGAGGCCAAGCGTAAGATCATCGGTAATACCTTCATCGAAGTGTTTGATGATGAAGCCACTAAGCTGACAGAGGTTAACTTCCTGGCACAGGGCACCATCTATCCTGACGTCATTGAGTCCGCGGCGGCTAAGACCGGTAAAGCTCATGTGATTAAATCCCACCATAACGTCGGCGGTTTGCCGGATGATATGAAGATGGATCTGGTTGAACCACTGCGTGAATTGTTTAAGGACGAAGTGCGTAAGATCGGTCTGGAGCTGGGCCTGCCTTACGATATGGTTTACCGTCATCCGTTCCCGGGTCCGGGTCTGGGTGTGCGTATACTCGGTGAAGTTAAGAAAGAGTATGCCGACATTCTGCGTGAAGCCGATGCTATCTTCCTGGAAGAGCTGCACCGGGCTGACTGGTATCACAAGACCAGCCAGTCATTTGCAGTGTTCCTGCCGGTTAAGTCTGTCGGTGTGGTTGGCGATGGTCGTCGATATGAGTATGTGATTGCACTGCGTGCTGTTGAAACCATCGACTTTATGACCGCACGCTGGGCGCATCTGCCATATGAGCTGCTGGAAACCGTTTCCAGCCGGATTATTAACGAAATCCCTCATGTGTCCCGGGTAACTTATGATGTAAGTTCTAAGCCGCCAGCGACGATTGAGTGGGAATGATTTCCCTGTAAAATTAGAAAAAGCCCGCTGATGCGGGCTTTTTTTTTGCTTTATTGCAGCTTTCGCTCGAAAACTATTCTTTTCAATTTCTCCATGTTTAAGCTTTCAATATAAGAAAACTTGCCATTCCGGATAGTGGTTCTCAGAAGTGGCGCTCCGGTCAGCAATGTTTAATCCCCCCCATATTTCGTTTCGCCATCAGAACCAGTCACTTCTATACTATTGCTATCTGCCAGACAGTAAAACAACGGTAAATTGTCTACAGGGGAGACCAGAGATAGTCTTATGGATATGAATCAGGACGGATCTGAGGGCAACTCATTAAAGAATACCGGCGTAGTGGTCTCGGTACGCGGCAGTGTGGTCGATATCATGTTTGACCTGCATCTGCCCCCGATTAACGCACTACTGCATGCCTGTGAGGGGACCATTGCGATAGAGGTGCTGTCACAGCTTAACGCACACCGGGTACGCGGTATTGCACTGACAGCAACCCAGGGACTGGCGCGCGGTATGCTGGTGGAAGACAGTGGCGGACCGTTACAGGCCCCGGTGGGCAAGGGGGTTCTGTCGCGTATGTTTGATGTGTTTGGTAATGCAATTGATCGCCAGCCCGCGCCGACTGATATTCAGTGGCGTAGCGTGCATCATGCACCACCCCCGTTAGCCAGGCGATCTACTAAGTCAGAGATCTTCGCGACCGGTATTAAGCTTATTGATGTGCTGATGCCCCTGGAGCGTGGCGGTAAAGCGGGTTTGTTTGGTGGCGCCGGTGTCGGCAAAACGGTGTTACTTACCGAGATGATCCACAATATGGTCGGGCAACATGCCGGCGTGAGTATATTTTGCGGTATAGGGGAGCGTTGCCGCGAAGGTGAAGAGCTCTATCGTGAGATGAAAACCGCCGGCGTGCTCGACAATATGGTGATGATGTTCGGTCAGATGAACGAGCCGCCAGGGGCGCGTTTTCGGGTGGGGCACGCGGCACTGACCATGGCCGAATATTTTCGTGATGATGAGCATCGCGATGTATTACTGCTGATCGATAATATTTTTCGTTTCATCCAGGCGGGTATGGAGGTGTCTGGTTTGATGGGGCAGATGCCGGCGCGTCTGGGTTATCAGCCGACAATGGGTACCGAGTTGTCGCAGCTTGAAGAACGTATCGCCAATACGGACACCGGTGCTATCACCTCAATCCAGGCGGTGTATGTACCGGCAGATGATTTCACTGATCCGGCAGCTGTGCATACTTTTTCGCATCTCTCTGCGTCTATCGTATTGTCGCGTAAACGCGCAAGCGAAGGGCTTTATCCTGCCATCGATCCGTTACAGTCGAGTTCTAAAATGGCCACCCCCGGCATCATTGGCGAGCGGCATTATGAGCTGGCACAGGAGATCCGTCGTACCCTTGCTCAGTACGCTGAGCTTAGGGATATTATCGCCATGCTCGGTATGGAACAGTTGTCACCAGAGGACCATAAAGTGGTTGGGCGTGCCCGGCGACTAGAGCGATTCCTCACCCAGCCATTTTTTACCACAGAGCAGTTTACCGGCCATACTGGCAGGCTGGTGCATCTCAGCGATTCACTCGATGGGTGTGAACGTATCCTGCGTGATGAATTTAAAGACTATCCTGAAAGTGCGCTTTATATGATCGGCGCGATTGACGAGGCCCGGAAGGATAACAGTGATAGTGTCAACCGGGTGATGGCAGCGCCAGTGGGTAGCGCGAATGAACCTTAAAGTTCTTTTGCCTTTTAAGGTCTTTGCCGAAAAGCGTGATGTGTTGCGTATTGTTGCGGTAACAAACGAGGGGGCATTCGGGCTGCTACCGCGACGAAGAGACTGTGTAGCACCGTTGTCGGCGGGAATACTGGTGTATGAGACTGCGGCAGAGGGAGAGTGTTATATCGCGGTCGATGAAGGCGTTCTGGTGAAAACGGGTCGTAATGTGCAGGTGTCGGTACGTAATGCTATTACCGGTATGAGTCTGGAGCGGTTGCGGGCCGCCATAGAGACAGAGTTTGAACAGCTGGATGAGCAGGAGCGAAAGGTGCGTTCGGTGCTGGCGAAGATGGAGAGCGGGTTAATTCATCAGTTGGCGGAGTTTCATCATGACTGAAAAGCCCGGGATCAATAAACGGCCTGATAATAAAGAGTTCAGCAAGCAGGTGGGCGATATGGCTAAGCGTAAGCTCAGGGCGCAGCGCCATGTTTCCCGAACGGTGTGGTCGGGCCTGGGGATGATGGGGCTGGTTGGCTGGTCGGTGGCGATGCCAACCCTGCTGGGTGCTGCGCTTGGATTATGGCTGGATAAGCGTTACCCCGGTGAACATTCTTGGACACTGGCGCTGCTGGCCATTGGACTTGGCCTGGGGTGCTTTAATGCCTGGCGCTGGATTGTGAAGGAAGACAAGGAGATTCATCGGGACGAGGATGAGGATAATCATGAGTGAGATTCTACCATTGGTATGGGAGCTTTTATGGGCACTTGTCGAGGGCGTATTACTCGGGGTGTTTTTTTACGCCGGGCTCTGGTGGACAGTGCGCAGACTTAGCTTGGTCAAGCAGGTCGGGCTGCTGTTTTTAGGCAGCCTGCTGCTGCGCACGGCTGTTGTTATGCTGGGATTCTATTTTCTTCTGGGCGATAGCTGGCAGCACTTATTGGCAGGCCTGAGCGGTTTTGTGGTCGCACGAGTCATCGTTATCCGCTTAACACGCCCTGTCGATAAACTGAAAACTACCGTTATGGCAGACAGCTCATGAATCTGAGTCCTGACAACATTATTTACTGGCAGGCGGGTTTTTTTAAACTCAATGCCACCATTATTTTCACCTGGGGGCTGATGTTTGTGCTGGTTATCGGTTCGAAGCTGATTACACGAAACCTGTCGACCGGATTGCAGCGTTCACGCTGGCAAAACCTGATGGAGATTATGGTTACCGGAATTAATCTGCAGATCGAAGAAGTAGGGTTGAACAATCCGCAAAAATATATCGCCTTTCTCGGCAGTCTGTTTCTGTTCGTGGCAATGGCAGCCCTGTTTACCATTATACCGGGCTATGAGCCACCGACGGGATCGCTCTCAACCACCGCGGCACTGGCGATCTGCGTGTTTGTGGCTGTACCGATGTTTGGCATCCAACAGAGTGGGCTGAAGAACTACCTGCGTGGTTACCTGAAACCAACGGTTATCATGCTGCCATTCAATATTGTGAGTGAGATCTCCCGCACACTGGCACTGGCGGTGCGCTTGTTTGGCAACATGATGAGTGGGGCGATGATACTCGCTATCCTGCTGACGATTACGCCCTTTATTTTTCCGGTTGCGATGAGTGCGCTTGGATTGTTGACCGGGATGGTGCAGGCGTACATCTTCAGCATTCTGGCCACTGTGTATATTGCGGCAGCTACCCGGATCAGCAGCACCCGGCCGACCGGTACGACTGATCAGGAAACCTGACTGATTTTGAGCCGGATGGCTTTTGTAAACCTTGCTTTGTAAAAGCAGACAGTTGTATGCGGATCTGGAAATATCAAATACGAAATTCAAAGGAGCTATTATGGACAGCGCAACGATTATCGCTATGGTATCCATTTTTACCGCTGGCATAACCATTGCCATCGGTGTTATCGGACCATCACTGGGCGAGGGTAAGGCCGTGGCCGTCGCGCTGACCTCCCTGGCGCAACAGCCCGATGCATCTGCCACCATCACCCGGACGCTGTTTGTGGGTCTGGCGATGATCGAATCCACTGCCATATACTGTTTTGTCGTGTCGATGATTCTGATTTTTGCCAATCCGTTCTGGAACTATTTTGTCACTCAGGCTGCCGGGTAAAAATCGATGCTGATCGACTGGTTTACCGTTAGCGCACAGGTCGTCAACTTCCTGATTCTGGTGTGGCTGCTGAAACGTTTCCTGTACCGGCCCATTCTCGATGCCATTGATGCCCGGGAACAGAGGATCGCCACGAAAATTGCGGATGCCGAAGCAAAAGATCGAGAAGCGCAGAAGCAGCAACAAGCCTATCGGCTTAAAAATGAGGCGTTCGAACAGCAGCGCAACACACAGATTAATCAGATGCAGGCGGCAGTTAATGCCGAGCGTGAGAGGTTGCTCGATGCCGCCCGAAAGGACTCTGAGGTGTTGCGTAAGCGTCTGGTACAAGCGCAGAGAGATGAGCAGCTTACCCTGAATGAAGAACTTCGGTGTCGTACGCAGAAAGAGGTGTTTGCGATTGCCCGTAAAGCGTTGTGTGATCTTGCCGGAACCGCTCTGGAACAGCGTATGACAGAAATATTTATTGCCCGTCTGCGTGAGCTCGATGCCGGAGAAATAACCCGTTTAAAATCAACGTTTAACGATGCGCTGCGGATACAAACGGCTTTCAAACTGTCGGCACAACAGCAGACCGATATTGAAGAGCAGCTTGCGGAGGTTTTTGGTAAACAGAAATCGGTCGAATTTGTTATCGCAGCGGATCTGATCAGCGGCATTGAGATCAGCGCGAATGGACGCAAGATTGCTTGGAGTATTACTGATTATCTGGGGGCGCTGGAGCGAAGTGTAGATGAGCTGCTGAAACCCCGCTCTGAAGTGGCCAGTGCTGATCCGGAAAACTCAGGCTTGGCAAGGACAAAGACAAAGGAGGGCGATAGCGATGAGCACTGAAGACGTTCCCGGGGATAGCCTCACGGAGTTGTTCGACAGTGTGTTTGCCGGAATGGCTCAGGCGCGGGAGTCTGTCATGCCGGGGCTGACTCCGCGTGAGATCGGAACGATTACCAGTATCACTACTGGCATTGCCAAGGTCTCAGGCTTGCCAGGCGTTGGTTTTGATGAACTGCTTAAATTTTCCGGTGATACCTATGGCATTGCCTTTAATGTCGATGAAGACGAGATCGGGGTAATACTGCTGGGCGATTATTCCAGTCTGCAGGCGGGTGATGAGGTCCAGCGTCTTGATCGTGTGGTGGATGTACCGGTGGGGGATGGACTGATCGGACGCATCATTAACCCGATAGGTCAGACGCTTGACGGGCAGGGGAGGCTGGTAACAAGTGAACGTCTGCCGGTTGAGCGTTCGGCGCCGTCGATACTGGAACGCGATCCGGTCACCGAACCATTGCAAACCGGAATCAAAGTTATTGATGCACTGATTCCTGTGGGCCGGGGGCAGCGTGAACTGATTCTCGGCGACCGGCAGACCGGTAAAACCGCTATTGCGCTCGATACCATACTCAACCAGCGTGGCAAAAATGTGGTGTGTGTGTATTGCGCTATTGGCCAGCGTGCTTCGGGCGTCGCTAAAGTGATTGCCACATTGCGGGAGGAGGGGGCGCTGGCATACAGTGTCGTTGTTGTTACTGAAGGTAATGATCCGCCCGGTCTGGCATACGTGGCCCCCTACGCCGCGACCAGCATCGCCGAGTATTTTATGCAGCAGGGGCGTGATGTTCTGGTTGTCTATGATGACCTGACTCACCATGCACGGGCTTACCGGGAACTGTCTCTGTTGTTGCGAAGGCCGCCGGGTCGTGAGGCCTATCCCGGTGATATTTTCTATATTCATTCCCGGTTACTGGAACGCGCCACGCATCTGCGCGCGGAACTCGGGGGGGGATCAATTACGGCCCTGCCGGTTATTGAAACCGAGGCAGAGGATATTTCTGCCTATATCCCCACTAATCTGATCTCCATCACCGATGGACAGATCTATCTTTCACCTTCGCTATTTGAGTTGGGTGTGCTGCCAGCCGTTGACGTGGGTAAGTCTGTTTCCCGGGTCGGTGGTAAGGCGCAGCGCGCAGCATACCGTGCGGTGGCAGGCGATCTAAAACTTGCCTATGCACAGTTTGAAGAGATGGAAACCTTTGCCCGCTTCGGTGCCCGTCTGGATGACAGTACCCGCAAAATCCTTGAGCACGGTCGTCGTATCCGCGCCTGTCTGCAACAGCAGGAATCCGATCCGGTTTCCATGGTCGAGCAGATTGCCGTGTTGCTGGCGCTAACGGCAAAGCTTTTTGATGCTGTTCCCCTTGATCAGATGAGTGCGGCTGAGAATGCTGTGCGACAGAGCGCTTCAGAGATCCCGTCTGACGTGTGTGCCCGACTTGAGAGTGCACAAAGTCTCAGCGATGCGGACCGGGCGCTGATTACCCGGATCGCCAGCAATGCACTCAGGGGCTTTCTTACTGAATCGACGGCGAAAACATTATGAGCGAAAGCATTGCCAGCCTGCGTCATAAAATAGGTAGCGCTGAAGAGCTTGAGTCGGTTGTGCGCACCATGAAAGCGATGGCGGCATCCAGCATCAGTCAGTACGAAAATGCAGTACGCTCACTGGATGATTATTATCGAACGGTTCAGTTGGGTCTCGCCGCATGTTTTCGGGAAAACAGATCCTTAGGTATTATCCAGACAATAAAGCAGCCGCAACAGATTCCCGTTGCAGCGATTGTGTTTGGTTCCGATCAGGGGCTG
The DNA here is from genome assembly GCA_024397875.1 of Amphritea atlantica. Taxonomy (NCBI): domain Bacteria; kingdom Pseudomonadati; phylum Pseudomonadota; class Gammaproteobacteria; order Oceanospirillales; family Oceanospirillaceae; genus Amphritea; species Amphritea atlantica. The sequence continues at coordinate 3,156,054 of CP073344.1, read as the reverse complement.
GTGGGGCAGTTTAACGAAATCATGATGGAATATGCGGTTGCTACGCTGCAAGAACTGCCGGGCAAAAAAACGGTATGGGCGGTGGGTGCGCGTATTCAGTCGCGTCTGGCAGATACCGGTCTGCCACCACTGGGCGGTTTTGCCTTGCCGGGCTCGATTAATGCGATTGCTCCACTGATCGGAGATATCCTGATTGAGCTGGAAGCCCGGCGTGAACAGGGCTTAATTGAGCAGGTTTACCTGTTTCATAACCACCCGGTGAGTGGATCGGCTTATACTCCGGTCAGTCAGCAGATATTGCCGCTGGATCAGGCATGGCTGCTTAATCTGGCCCAAATACCCTGGCCAACGCAAAACCTGCCTGAGGTGATGGGGAACCGTGAACGAACCCTGAGCGCCCTGGTGCGTGAATATCTTTTTGTGACGTTATTCAGGGCATGTGCAGAATCTCTTGCCAGTGAAAATGCCAGTCGTCTGGCGGCGATGCAACGCGCCGAAAAAAACATCGATGAATTGCAGCATGATCTTAACCGCTGTTTTCATCGCTTGCGGCAAAGCGTGATTGATGAGGAGCTGTTTGATGTTATTTCCGGCTTTGAGGCACTGAAAAACTAAGCAGGATGATCCGTCAGCGAGAGGTTACAAGTCGGGTATCTCTCTCCTGCGTGTCGCTCTGTTGATAATCTGTTGGTTTAATCGGTTCCGGTACCGGTGTCAGGTGTTTAAACAGATAGTTCTGCAGTTCGTTCAGACACTTAAATATCTTGTGGATGTGGGCGTTGATTGTCGATACCAGAGCGTTAGCGCGTGTGTGATCTTCTGCAGAAACCGATGTGATCAGCTCCTCTCCGGCCTGATACATCGCCAGTAAATAACGCTCTATCTGTTGGAATGGGAGTGTTGAACGGTAATCAAATTCGTTATCTTCGCCATCGAAATACCACTTGCCTAACTGCGTGGCTTTCGGGTCCGGAGCCTCTTGTAGCTCACAGTCTGTACCCTCTGTCCATATTGTCAGCCACTGATTAGCAGTCAGAATTAACTCAAGTGCCGAGCCCGAACTGTGACCATAAACCATCGATTTATACACCGACGTCATCAGTGCCTGGGTTTTTTTCGCAGTATTGCCGGCAAGCCCCGAGGTGCGTGATGAAACCTGATGAACGTTGCGGGCCAGATTTCTGAGATTTTCGATTTTATGATCAACAGTGACTGTATTCGTATGAATTTTTTGAACTAAATCCGAGATCTCTTTACTCGATTCGCAGGTTCGACTGGATAACTCCCTTACCTGATCAGCCACGACAGCAAATCCCCGCCCCTGTTCGCCTGCGCGTGCTGCTTCAATTGCGGCATTCAGCGCCAGCAGGTTAGTTTGCTCAGAGATCTTGTTAATGATGCCGACGAAATTATTGATATCCCCGGCCAGTAATTTAAGGCTTTTTACCACGGTCTGAGTATCGTCAGCACTATTGGATATCTCCAGCATCGAGGCGTCCAGTTGTTCCAGTTCCGCTCGCACTTGTTCCATCTCAGCGTTGGAGCCTTCGCATTCAGACATCGGCTCAAACAGTTCGTCTGAAATCTGCTGTACACCCTGATTCAGATAGGTTAACTGATCCGTCAGGTCGGTAGTCCGGCTTATGTAGGTAGCCCTGGAGATTGACCCGATGTTCTGTCGGGGGATGGATTCGAGAGTATTAATGGCTCTGGCCTGTTCGGCCAGCTGCGACTCCAGCCGCGAATTCTTGTCTGTCAGCACGCGCAGAGTCTCCTCAAGCTCGGCGATTTTTACTTTGTACTTTCTGGTAAACATCTTAGATTCCTGAACTTAATGGATAGGTCTTAAGTAGATACAGGATGGGACGCTGAGTGACTATCAACCAAAGGGTTGAAGGTAGGTGTCGAAAGCTGTGTGCCGCAGGGATCAGGGCTGCACAGGCTCTTGATGGGGGGCAGTCTCTGGTTAAAAGACTGATACGGAGTAATCGTAGGGGACACTCCCGTTGGTGGATCAGGGCGACGAACAAGAGAGATCCGCCTGGTGTTGCTGAGTTGTTTTTTACTTCATAGGCATCGGGCCATGAATGATTCTGTCATGACATTAAAATTCCACGGCCAGTTATTTCAGCCTAAGCCCACTTCAACCAAAGCCCGCTCAACCTAAGTCCCGCTGTCCCACATGACATCGCAGCCCTCTTTTTGGGCTGCCTTAAATAACTCAACGAGAGGCAGTGCCCGGTGAGAGAGGCTGACACTGGGTTCGTCATCGTATCCGGACTCCTCTGCTTCTTGTGGCGACGGTATATCGGCGGCGATATTTTTTTCCAGGCGGGTTAATGCCGCCGGGATATCATCAGCAAGCAATGCGCCGGGCACCGTCTGGCTATGTCCCATCATCTTAAGCAGTTTCAGGGCTACGTCGCCAAACAGGGTGATTTTCCCGTAGGCAGGGCAGGAAAAGGTTACCAGCATGATTATCTCCTTTGTTGTTTTCTGCGGTCAACGAGTACCACCCGCCGCAGTGGGAAGGGAATCCATGTCACCCAGTGAATCTGATGATCCACGGATGGTTTTCAGTCACACGCTGCGGCGTATGACTACAGTGTAGTCTTGTTGGTTCTCACTTCCACAGCCCGACGGTCTGAATTGATGATCTTGAAATCTGACCATGGAGTATTGAGCTAAACGCATCAATAGCCCCAGTTTGTCCACTATCGCCTATAACACAGCAGATTCCGGCAGCCGCTGGTGAAGCATGGTAAAATTTGTGTCGGGCGGACTTTTTGTAATCTACGAACGGTATCAGCGCGCCTGTAATCTTGGAATTTTGGGTATCTTTCAACGCATGAATGAGAACGACGATTTACACTGGATGGCACATGCTTTGCGACTGGCGCAACAGGCTGCTGATGCCGGCGAAGTACCGGTTGGCGCGGTTGTAGTGCAGGATGGGATGGTGATTGGCGAGGGCTGGAACAGGCCGATCTCCGGTCATGACCCTACTGCTCATGCTGAAATTATGGCGCTGCGTGATGCGGCTGCGAAGATAGGTAATTATCGTCTTTCGGGTGCGACGCTCTATGTCACTATTGAACCCTGCACTATGTGTGCCGGAGCGATTATTCATGCCCGCATTAAACGGGTAGTGTTTGGTGCGACTGAGCCAAAGGCGGGTGCCGTCATTAGTAATGCGCTGTTATTTGATCAGTCGTGGCTAAATCACTGGCCGGAGTATACGGCTGGAGTGATGGCCGAGCAGTGCAGTGCTGCGATCAGTGATTTTTTCCGGCGTCGCCGGGAAGAAAAGAGGGCTCAAAAAGAGCGGGCTAAAGCCGGGACAAATGCTTCAGAGTGAGGTGTTCTTACCGGGCATCGTCGATGAGTGGTAGCCTGCTCTGCTGATGGTCAGAGGGCTGAAGGAATTGTGTCAATCATCTCTTTTACCGCCGCTTCACCTCTATCAAGGCTGTTACCCGGCATAACAATTTCCCCCTCATTTTCTGCCGGACTTATCGCGGGTTTTGCCGCTTCGATCTTGGCTTTGCGAAGTTCCCAGTCAAGCAGGTCGTAGTAGTTGCGGATGTTTTTAACATAGAGCACAGGCTCGTAGCCCCGGGCATATCCGTGACGCACTGTCTGATAATATTTTTTCTGGGTCAGCAGCGGCAGAAACTCTTTTACATCACTCCATTTGTCAGGGTTTCTGCCTGCTCGGGCGGTCAGTACGCGGGCATCTTCAAGATGTCCATAACCGACATTATAGGAGGCCAGGGAAAACCAGATCCGGTCTTTTCCCTGAATTCTGTCAGGGATTTTTGCCATCACTTTTTTCAGGTAGTGGGCTCCGCCTATTACGCTGTTTATCGGATCGGTACGATCTTTTATACCCACCTCTTTAGCGGCCGCCTGTGTCAGCATCATAATGCCCTTCACGCCGGTCGGGGATACGGCTTTAGGGTTCCAGTGAGACTCCTGATAGGCGATCGATGCCAACAGCCGCCAGTCGATATCGGTCTCCTGTTCTGCCATCATGAAATATTGCTCTAGTTTACAGAAGCGTGTCTCCAGATCGGATCGAAACGTTTCTATATCGACATAACCGAGACGGGTTTGTCGGGCCAGATATTTCTTTTTTAGCTTAACCAGTAGTTCCTGAGTGCTGGGCAGTTCAAAAAAACGTCTGGTCGCGCGTTGCAGACTCTGATCATTCTGTTTTATTAAAAGCCAGGCTACTGGCGCTGGTTTGCTGAGGACCAGTGATTTCTTCAGACCCGGAAAGTAGGATTTCTGTGCGTCGAAGACAAAATCATCACTGATGGTGTAGTCGATCTCCTGTTCATATACATCTTCAAGCAGTTCCGTGACGCTACTGGTGGATGTTTCCTGCCATTTAAGGAAACTGTATGTCAGTTTCTGGTTGCTGAGTAGCTCCGCATGGCTGCTATTGGCAACTACCTTGATATTTTTGTTTTCAAGATCCGCGATGCTTTTCGGCTCAGGTTTTCCCTGAGTGACGCGGTAGATCAGGGTTGGTGTTGAATAAGCGTAAGGGGGGGAGAAACGAAAACGCTGTTTACGCTCGTCGGTTATGGTAAGTCCGGCGGCGGCAATATGGGCGCTGCGATTTTGCACCAGGGTAAATACCTCGCCGAAGGTATCCGGGACGATAAGCTCAAGTTCGACTTCCAGGTAATCGGCGAAACCCTTCAGCAGTTCATATTCAAAGCCCGTGGGGTTGCCGTTATTGTCCTGATAGTAGGTCGTGGGGGTATTGCGGGTGGCGACCCTGAGTATGCCGGTTTTTTTGATGGCATCAATCTGGCTGTGAGTACTCTGGCTGAAAAGATACAAAGCGATAAACAGTGACACTGAAATCAGCAGGAAAAGTAGGTCTTTAACGTGAAAAAAATTTATTCGCATAAGAAAATGGGCTTTTTCTGGTAACTAATCCGCTATTTCAGTAAAATTTGGCCTTAATTTTCTCCTACATACAACCTATCTGTTAGACACACTCAAGAGGCTTGAAACTAACATGCTGGTACTGCGTGGAGCGCCTGCTCTTTCTGCTTTTCGTCACGATAAGCTGCTGTCTGCCCTGAAATCCCGAAATGCCAATATCACCGGTGTTTATGGTGAGTTTATTCATTTCGCTGATTTGGAAAATAACCTTTCTGATCAGGAGCATAACACGCTGGAGCGTATCCTTTGCTACGGCCCTAAAGCTAAAGTGGAAGAGCCTTCAGGTCAATTGATTTTAGTTGTGCCCCGTCCGGGCACTATTTCTCCCTGGTCGTCTAAAGCGACCGATATAGCCAGAAACTGTGGCTTGCAGAGCATCCGTCGTCTGGAACGCGGGACTGCCTATTTTGTGCAGTCAGAGCAACCGCTGAGCGATGCTGAGCTGGATCAGGTTCGCGCTGAACTGCATGACCGCATGGTTGAGGCAACCCTTGATAATGTGGATGAGGCAGCGCAGCTGTTCCGAGCTGATCAGCCAGCACCACTGACACTGGTGGATATTCTGGCCGGTGGTCGTGATGCGCTGGTAACCGCAAATACGGATCTGGGGCTGGCCCTGGCAGACGATGAGATCGATTATCTGGTCGATAGCTTTACCGAACTGGGGCGTAATCCGGCGGATGTGGAGCTGATGATGTTTGCTCAGGCGAACTCTGAGCACTGTCGACACAAGATCTTCAATGCGTCCTGGGATATTGATGGTGACGCGCAGGAAAAATCGCTGTTTGCCATGATCCGCAATACCAATGAGCTGGGCGGTGAGAATATTCTCTCTGCTTATTCTGATAATGCCGCGGTAATGGTGGGCTCTGAGGCGGGGCGTTTCTTCCCCAATCCTGCCACCAAAGAGTACGCTTACAATCAGGAGAGTATCGAGATCCTGATGAAGGTGGAGACTCATAACCACCCTACTGCGATTGCTCCCCACTCGGGTGCGGCGACGGGATCCGGTGGTGAGATCCGTGACGAGGGTGCGACCGGTAAAGGCTCTAAACCAAAAGCGGGCCTGACCGGCTTTACCGTTTCCGATCTTAAAATTCCTGGCTTTGTTCAGCCGTGGGAATCGGCATATGGCAAACCTGAGCGGATCGTGTCTGCACTGGATATTATGCTGGAAGGTCCGATCGGCGGAGCGGCGTTCAATAACGAATTTGGTCGTCCGGCGCTGAATGGCTATTTCCGTACCTTTGAGCAGAAGGTTAACGGTGCGGCGGGTGAAGAGATGCGTGGTTATCACAAGCCGATCATGATCGCCGGTGGTTATGGCAACATCCGCACCGATCACGTAGATAAAGGTGAGATTGAGGTGGGCGCTAAGCTGATCTGCCTCGGTGGTCCGGCTATGCAGATTGGTCTGGGTGGCGGTGCAGCCTCTTCGATGTCTTCCGGTACCTCATCAGCTGATCTTGATTTTGCATCGGTACAGCGGGATAACCCCGAGCTGGAACGTCGCTGTCAGGAGGTTATTGATCAGTGCTGGCAGCAGGGTGACGTGAATCCAATCGCCTTTATCCATGATGTGGGGGCCGGTGGTCTGTCCAACGCTTTCCCTGAACTGGTTAAGGATGGCGGCCGTGGTGGTGATTTCGAGCTGCGTAAAGTCAATAATGATGAGCCGGGCATGTCTCCGCTGGCAATCTGGTGTAACGAAGCACAGGAGCGTTATGTGCTTGCTGTTATGCCAGAGGATATGGCGCGCTTTGAAGCTATCTGTGCCCGTGAGCGTTGTCCATATGCGATTGTTGGTACGGCAACCGATGAGAAGCATCTGACCTTGAGTGATTCCCATTTTGGTAATAAGCCGGTCGATCTGCCGATGAGCGTACTGTTTGGTAAGCCGCCAAAAATGCACCGGTCGGTTAACCGCATCAGCTATGAAGTCCCTGCTTTTGATGCCAGCGGTATCGATCTGAAAGAGGCTGCTGATAGAGTTCTTAAGCTGCCTGCTGTTGCTTCAAAATCGTTCCTGATTACCATTGGTGATCGTTCGATTACCGGTCAGGTTGCCCGTGATCAGATGGTTGGACCCTGGCAGGTGCCGGTGGCTGACTGTGCTGTAACGACGGCATCGTTTGATACCTGTGCCGGTGAAGCGATGGCGATGGGCGAGCGCACACCGCTGGCGCTGGTCGATTCTCCCGCTTCTGGCCGGATGGCAGTGGGCGAAACCGTAACTAACCTGGCATCAGCCCGGATCGGCGATATTATCGATATCAAACTCTCAGCCAACTGGATGTGTGCCGCAGGCCACCCGGGGGAAGATGAGAAATTATATGACACCGTTAAAGCGGTGGGTATGGAGCTGTGTCCACAACTGGGGATCACTATCCCGGTGGGCAAGGATTCCATGTCGATGCGTACAGTATGGAATGATGAGGGTGTGGATAAGTCAGTTACCGCCCCGACCTCTCTGATTATTACCGGTTTTGCACCGGTATTGGATGTGCGTAAGACACTTACGCCGCAACTGCGAACTGATATTGAAGCGACTGACCTGATCCTGCTGGATCTGGGTAACGGGAAAAACCGTCTGGGTCTTTCTGCGCTGGCTCAGGTGTTCAACGAGGTGGGGCAGGATGTTCCCGATGTTGATGATCCTGAGCAGTTGGTGGCTTTCTTTACTGCGATACAGGAGCTGAATGAGCAGGGTCTGTTGCTGGCGTACCATGATCGTTCAGATGGTGGTTTGTTCACTACCATTGCAGAGATGGCGTTTGCCGGACATACCGGTGTCGATATCAATCTGGATATGCTGGCAACCGATAGCACTGAATTTGCGGCCGCTCTGTTTGCTGAGGAGTTGGGTGCGGTTATTCAGGTCCGACGAGAAGATATTCAGAGTGTACTGACTGAATTGAATGCAGCCGGTCTGGCAGAGATTACCAAGGTGATCGGTTCGGTCAATCTGGACGATGAGCTGCGTGTTCATTTTGATGACGAAGAGATTTACTCTGAATCTCGCACCACACTGCAACGTGCCTGGGCGGAAACGTCATACCGTATGCAATCCCTGCGGGATAACTCTGAATGTGCACAGCAGGAGTTCGACGTACTGCTGGACAAGCAGGATCCCGGGCTCAGTGCCGCGCTGACCTTTGATCAGAATGATAATGTGGCTGCGCCCTTTATCCAGACCGGTGTGCGCCCGCAGATGGCAATTATCCGCGAGCAGGGTGTTAACGGTCAGATTGAAATGGGGGCCGCATTTGATCGGGCCGGTTTTGCTGCTGTCGATGTGCATATGAGTGATATTCTCGAAGGCAGGGTAGATCTGGATCGCTTTAAAGGTCTGGTAGCCTGTGGTGGTTTCTCTTATGGTGACGTGCTGGGAGCCGGTGAAGGCTGGGCTAAATCCATTCTTTTCAACGCCCGTGCTCGGGATCAGTTCCAGGGCTTCTTTAATCGGGAAGATACTTTCGCGCTGGGTATCTGTAACGGCTGTCAGATGCTGTCTAACCTGCATGAACTCATCCCTGGTGCCGATCTCTGGCCGCACTTTGTTCGCAATATGTCGGAGCAGTTTGAAGCCCGTGTAGCCATGGTTGAAGTACAGGATAGCCAGTCAGTATTCCTGCAGGGGATGGCGGGCTCGCGGATGCCGATCGCTGTTGCGCATGGTGAAGGTCGGGCAGAGTTTGCCGATCAGACCCATCTGACAAATCTGCAGGGGTCTGGTGCTGTGGCGCTACGTTATGTGGATAACTATGGTCAGGTAACAGAAAAATATCCTGCCAACCCGAACGGTTCGCCAAACGGTATTACCGGTGTTACAACGACCGATGGTCGTGTGACTATTATGATGCCGCACCCTGAGCGGGTGTTCCGTGCCGTGACAAACAGCTGGGCTCCGGCTGAATGGGAAGAGGATGGCGCCTGGATGCGGATGTTCCGTAATGCCCGGGTCTGGGTAGGCTAGTCAGTAAAGTAAAACTAAAGCGCCTTCGGGCGCTTTTTTAATTTTACGGCTAAAGAAAAGTAATTTTTGTCATTTAGCTGCAGTCTGTCGATGGTGTTAATTTTCCAACGGAAGGTTAAGTTTCCACCATGCCAGCATACCGCCTTTTAATTCCATGGCATTGAAGCCTGCCTTAATGAGCTTACGGGTCGCAGGTTTGCTGCGATGAGCCGAGAGACAAATGCAGAGAATTGGTTTGTCCGTGGGCAGTTCGTTAATCCGGTTATTTTTGAGGTTGTGAAGCGGGATTGATATGGCGCCGGGGATATGGCTTTTGTTAAATTCCTGTCGCGTGCGGACATCAATAAGCTGGTACTGTTGCAAATCCCGAACCGCATATGCGGCTGTGATTGAGGGCACCTGACCAAAGGGAAGCCAGCTGAACCATCCGGATATGCCTGTCTTGATAGCCATCAGCGTACAGTGAGTGGTATCTGATTCACGGAACAGCTTTTTAGCTGTTGATTAACAGGCCGGGTCATGTTGTTCATAGTATCTGTCGTTAGCAGGGATAAAAAAACCGGTTAACCGCAGTATAGAATATAGCGGCAACCGGTTTAAAGTAGGCTTTACCGCTCTAAAGCAGCTAAAGCCCTGATGTCAGTTCAAATTATTGCTGAACTTTGATCTGCTTCTGACCGCTGATAGTGACTTCTACGCGGCGGTTTTCTCTCAGGCATGCCTTAAGGGAAGCGCCTGTTTCGGTGCATTCTTTAACAGGGTTTGCTTCACCGAAGGAGTAAGAAACAACCTTGTCTGTTTCGATACCGGCGTCAACCAGAGCAGCATTGACTGCTTCGGCGCGACGTTTGGATAGAGCATCGTTATAGGCGTTGGTGCCGATAGAGTCGGTGTAACCTTTCAGTTCGATAGAGTTTAGTTTAGCCAGTGAACCAACGTAGTTTACGATAGGGCTGACATCAGTTACTTCGCTGCTGTCGAAGTCGAAGTAAATAACGTGACTCTCTTGAGCCTCAACCATCTTCATAACCATTGTTGGTGCTGGTGCTGGTGCTGGAGCAGGTGCTGCAACAGGGGCCATTTCTGCGCCACACTCAACGGTCATGTCATCTTCAGTCCAGTAGTTGTGTTCCCAGCATTCGCCGTTACTGGTTTTCCAGACGGTGTCGGTTGAGTTGGTAGCATAACCGGCGTTGGTTGGGTGAGCGTTAGCGACCGCTGAAATTCCCATTGACAGTGCCAGAGCGGTAGAAAGTGCAAGTTTCTTCATCGTATACATCCTTATGTTGTAATTTTGAACTTTAGTTGGCTATTTATACCAGTTCAACCTGAACCTAAGTTAAACAGTGTGTTGTTATTATCTGTATTTAAGCCTAAAAAGCGACATTATGGTAAAACTTTTTTGTATGGTTTTACCGTCACCTGTCGATAAACCCCTGCTTTTTTATAGGGATCCTGATCTGCCCAGGACTGCGCCTGCGGCAAAGATGTGAATTCAGCGATGACCAGGCTACCAGTGAAACCAGCAGGGCCCGGGTCTTCGCTATCAATGGCTGGATGAGGTCCGGCAACCAGAAGTCGGCCTGCATCGCGCAGCGCTTCAAGGCGGGCCAGGTGGTCGGGTCTGGCCGCCATGCGTTGTTCAAGTGTCCCGGGTTCATCTTCGCAGATAATGGCGTAAAGCATTATGACATCCTTAATTTTCGCTTTGGTTCTCGTTATTGTCAGGCTTAATATGCTTAGATATATAAAAACCTTGCAGCAGAATGAAGATCAGTGTCAGGCCGAGCATGCCGAACAATTTGAAATTAACCCAAGTCTCCTCGCTCATAGTATAGGCGACGTACAGGTTTACAGCGCCGAGAATAAGATAGAAGATGATCCAGGCAATGTTCAGCTGCTTCCAGGCCTGGGATGGCATCTCAATTGTGCCGTCCATCAGGCGCTGGATGATGGTTTTGTTACCGATAAACTGACTTCCCAGAAAGGCCAGAGCAAACAGCCATGTTACGACGGTTGGTTTCCACTGAATAAAGGTTTTATCCTGAAACAGGATTGTAGCCCCGCCCAGTATTACCACTAATCCAAGTGTGACCAGTTGAATCATCTCTATTTTATGGGTCTTGATCCAGGTGTAGAGCATCTGTAACAGGGTTGCCGGAATCAGCACCGCAGTGGCCAGAATGATATCGTCGGTGCTTTTATAGACAATAAAGAAGATAATGACCGGTAGAAAATCCAGAAGTAGTTTCATAACAACATTTTTTTGGTTAGCAAGTGGATCGATTATAGAGTGAGCCAGTTAAGTTATAAACCCGAATCCTGTGAGGAATTGCCTTTCAGTGATCTTCATTGTCATTCCTGCTACTCCGATGGCGAGTTAACCCCAGCGCAACTGCTTAAAGGGGCCGCTGAGGCCGGAGTTGCCGTATTTACGATTACTGATCACGATACGGTGGCCGGAATCGGGGAGCTGCGTGCCGCCGCCGAAGCAGAGGCTAACGGGATGCAGGTTGTTTCAGGCGTCGAGCTGACCTGCCAGTGGGGGCGGAATATGGTGCATATCGTAGGTCTGGGCTTTGATGAAACTAATCCGGTTCTGGGAGACTACCTGAAAAAGCTTGATGAACTGCGCTTGCTTCGGGCGCAATTGATTTCAGAAAGGCTGTGTAAGCGTAATATTCCGGATCTGCTGCCCCGGGCGTTGAAATTGGCAGGAGGTGGACAGATTGGCCGGCCCCATTTTGCTGTAGCTATGGTGGAGGCGGGTGTTGTTAATAATGAGGTGCAGGCATTTAACCGTTATTTAGGGGCTGGAAAGATTGGCGATGTAAAAGTTGACTGGCCAACGATGGAGCAGGCAATAGATATTATTCATCAGGCCGGAGGTGTTGCGGTACTGGCGCATCCGACAAAATATAATATGACCTTTACGAAGGTAAGGTTGCTGGTGGATGGTTTTTCTGAACAGGGCGGGGATGCGCTTGAAATAAGTTATCCAGGAGTTGAGTCCGGTCATTTGTTGCAGCTGGATAAGCTCGCCTCAAAACATAAAATGCTGGTGTCAGCGGGTAGTGATTTCCATAAAATTAAGTTTCACTGGACTGGAATTGGAAAATATCCACGATATAGTAGTAATAACCCTCATGTGCTTTCTAAATTGCTTCAGCATTAAGTGAGTTTTCAGTAAAATAGATTTAATAATTTTTGTAGAAGGTTTTCCTGTGAGCCAGCTTTTTCAGATCCATCCTGATAATCCCCAGTCGCGCCTGATCAGTCAGGCTGTTGAAATTATAAGAAAAGGGGGGGTAATTGTTTATCCTACCGATTGTGCTTATGCGTTGGGCTGCCATTTGGGTGATAAATCGGCCGTCGAGAAGATTAAGCGCATCCGCAAACTGGATGATAAACATAACTTTACTCTGGTGTGCCGTGATCTTTCTGAGATTGGTACCTATGCTAAGGTGAATAATTCGGTTTATCGTTTGTTAAAATACATGACCCCGGGCGCTTATACATTTATTTTAAATGCGACTACGGAAGTGCCGCGTCGTTTATTGCATCCGAAAAGGCGTACTATCGGCCTGAGAATTCCGCAAAACAATATTGCTTTGCAACTGATGGAAGCGTTAGGCGAGCCTATCATGAGTACATCTCTTATTATGCCGGGCGAGGAGCTTCCTCTGATTGACCCGTATGAAATACGCGATCTTTTGCAGCATGAGGTTGATCTTGTCATTGACGGCGGCTATTGCGGAATGGAAGCTACCACGGTAATTAATTTAGTGGATGATGCTCCTGTTGTTATTCGTCACGGTGCAGGTGATGTTTCAGCATTTGAATAAATAGACGTAATAAGTTTTTATTGAAAAAAAGTAATACTTATTCAATAATTCATTCCTGTTTCCAAATTTATTTTCATTGGTGATTTATAATGACCGACTTTGTAAAACTTCTTACCCGTAAAAACTCGCTGCGTAAACAGTGTCAGGAACTTTCCAGTGCTGATATTGAAAAAGCAATTGTTGATCTGACTGAGATTCTGGAAGAGAAGCAGGCGCAGGAAGAAGAGTTGCTTGCAGTTGAGCGTGAACGAGCAGAAAAAATTGAAGCAATTAAGCAGAGTATGCAGGAAGCCGGTATCGGTCTGGATGATTTGATGACTCTGGTTGATGCTCCGGTTAAGAAAAAGGTAGCGCCTAAGTATCAGATAACTGATGAAAACGGTGACGTGCATCAGTGGTCTGGCCGTGGTCGCACTCCTGCAGTTTTTCAGGCTGAATTTGCCAAAGGCAAAACGAAAGAAGACTTCTTAATTTAATTAGTCATTTCCGTTATTATTAAAAGCTCTTCGGCGCTGCGCCGAGGAGCTTTTTTTGTTTATTTTTATCAGAAGCCTGAATACGGGTTTCTTAATGTGAGGAAGCGTCGGTGATAGACGAAAAACTTCAGAAAGTTTTGGCGCGTTCCGGATTGGGTTCACGTCGTGAGATGGAACGTTGGATTGAAGCTGGCCGTATTTTGGTTAATGGTCAGGTTGCAACGCTCGGCGACAGAATCTCGGTTCGGGATGAAGTAGAGGTTGACGGGCAGGCCCAGAAAATGGTGTTTGATCGTGATAGCGAGCGCCGGGTGCTTATTTATAATAAACCGTTAGGCGAGGTTGCTACCCGGCATGACCCGGAAGGGCGTCCTACAGTGTTTGATCATTTGCCGCCCTTAAAGCAGGGGCGCTGGATCGCGGTAGGACGGTTGGATATCAATACTTCGGGTTTGTTGCTGTTCACAACGGATGGTGAGCTGGCAAACAACCTGATGCACCCCTCTGCGAATATCGATCGGGAGTATGCGGTACGTATTCTCGGAGAGGTTGATGAGGCGATGATTGCGCGGCTGAAAAAAGGGGTCCTGCTGGATGATGGCATGGCCCGTTTTACGGATGTACAGTTCTTCAATGGTGAAGGTGCCAACAAGTGGTATCACGTCTGTATTATGGAGGGGCGTAATCGCGAAGTTCGGCGTCTGTGGGAATCTCAGGAGGTTCAGGTAAGCCGCTTGAAGCGTGTCCGTTATGGACCCTTCTTTCTGCCTAGTGAGGTAAAAGCCGGACACTGGAAGGAGTTGTCTCAGAAGGAGATTAATATGCTTTCCAGTATGATGGATATGAAGCAGAAGCATAACAAGCCGCTATCGGTTAAAGAGAAAGATGTCGCTGAGCGGCGGGCTAAACGGCAGAAAACGCGCCGCTCTGTCGGGCCGAAGCGCTCTGAACGATAATAAAAAACGCAGCTATTAAGGCTGCGTTTTTTTATGGATAATGGGTTGTCTGGCGTTTATTGAGCGTTCAGCGACTGGCCGTTGACAGACCGGCTGTCGCGGCCCATCAGGAAGAGGTAGAGGGGCATTATCTCTTCCGGGGTCGGGTTGTTTTCCGGATTTTCTGCCGGATAGGCATTGGCTCTCATGTCGGTACGGGTCGCGCCCGGATTGATTGCGTTGACGCGGATGTTCGGATTGTGCTCCAGTTCATCGGCGAGCACCTGCATCAATCCTTCAGTCGCGAACTTAGAGACTGCATAAGCGCCCCAGAATGCTTTGCCTGTCCGGCCTACTCCGGAAGTGGTGAAGATGATGGAGGCATCCTCTGAGTCGTTTGTCAGCGACAGCAGTGCCTGAGTCAGCATAAATGTACTGTTGACGTTAACCTGCATCACCTGTTGCCAGATGATTGGGTCGTAGCTCTCGATCGGGGTGCGTGTACCAAGTATTCCGGCATTATGTAAGATGCCATCAATTCTGCCAAACTCCTGTTCCAGTGTGGCTGCCAGGTTATCAAAGTCGGTTTCGCCAGCCGTTTCCAGGTTGAGTGTGATGATGGCGGCCTGAGGGTAGCCGGCGGCTTCTATCTCATCGTATACCGCATCCAGTTTTTCTTCGGTACGACCCAGCAGGATAACTGTGGCACCGTGGGCGGCATAGCTAAGGGCAGCTGCCCGTCCGATTCCGCTACCCGCTCCGGTAACCAGAATAATTTTGTCCTGCAGTAAACTTTCCGGTGCCTGATATTCGTACATAACAGCTCCTGTGTCTGATGGCTAAGAGGGTATTGGCCGGTCCGGTGTTCTGTCTGCAGTTCACAGTGGTAGAGACGCCCGGGCCAGTTCAAGCGGTTTTCTTAGCGATTGCAATAAAGGGTTTCTAAAATTGGACGGATCTCGCTGGCGTGATCTACCCGGTAATGGCTGTTCCAGCTATCGATATTCTCGTCTTCATCAAGATAGCCGTAACTGACGGCAATGGTCTGCATGCCAGCATTGAGGCCGGCTTCAATATCTCTGCGATGGTCGCCGATATAAACGCTGCGTTCTGGTGCTGTTCCAAGTTCTTTGCAGGCCAGAAACAGGGCTTCGGGGTGGGGCTTTTTCTCGCGTACATGATCGGGACAGATCACGGTGCCTGCGGCCGGTAGTAGGTTCAGCCCCTGCATCACCGGCGTGGTGTAACACTCCGGTTTGTTGGTGACGATGCCCCAGGGAATTTCTTTATCTCCCAACCAGTTAAGCAGGTTTTGTATGCCCGGAAATGGTTTTGTGTCAACGTCAAGGTGTTGTAGGTAGAGCTCCAGCATCCGCTGGTGAAGCTGATCAAACCCGGCAGAGTTTTCTTCGATCCGGAGTGCTGCACAGACCATCGCCCGGGCTCCGTTGGAAACATAGCCTCTGATGAAATCATAGTTGACGGAGGGGTGCTTCTGTTCGGCCAGAAGCTGATTAATCACAAAGTGAAAATCAGGTGCGGTATCGAGCAGTGTGCCGTCCAGATCGAACAGTACGGCTTCTGGCAGAGAGGAGATCATTGTTCAGTCAGGTTTCCGGGTAGCGACCATATAGTTTACATCAACATCCCGGTCGTTAAGTTTGTAAATTTTGGTCAGTGGGTTATAGGTCAGGCCGGTTATCTTTTCGCTTTGCAGGCCACTCTGGCGTATCCAGTTGGCCAGCTCTGAAGGGCGGATAAACTTATTGAAGTCGTGGGTGCCTTTGGGCACAAGCTTTAACAGGTGCTCAGCTCCGACAATGGCCATCAGATAGCTTTTAGGATTGCGGTTCAGAGTCGAGAAAAATACATAGCCACCAGGTTTTACTAACTGACTGCAGGCGTCAACAATTGAGGAGGGGTCAGGCACATGCTCCATCATCTCCATGCAGGTGACGATATCGAAACTCTGTGGCTGCTCGGTCGCCAGCTGTTCTACGGTGACCTGGCGGTAAGATACATTTACACCGCTTTCAAGGCCATGCAGCTTAGCGACTTTAAGGGGAGCTTCGCCCATATCGATGCCGCTAACGTCGGCGCCACGGTGTGCCATCGCTTCTGATAAGATGCCGCCGCCACAGCCTACATCCAGCACAGTCTTGCCGTTCAGTGAGGCGATGCGATCAATGAAGTCCACCCGTAATGGGTTGATATCATGCAAGGGTTTGAACTCACTTTCACGGTCCCACCAGCGGCTCGCCAGTTCCTCAAATTTAGCAATTTCCTGGGGATCGATATTTGCGCCGGTGTTGCTTTGTGTATCGGTCATAATGTGCCGCCAAAGGCTAGTATCTGATGAAAATTCAGCGCCATTCTAGCACCGCTGCAGGGGCGAATACAGGCTGTCTGACGGGTTCCTGTTGATAACCCTGATTCAGGTGTCCAAGGCCTTAATTTTGCGAGAATATTACCATTTCTTTATGGTATACTCGCGGGCTTAAGGTTTACCGCTTTCAGGGTGGGTTTAACCACTTAATTCTCAGCAGTCAGATTCAAGGATAGCCAGAGCTATTATGGGTGATTTAGCCAGAGAGATTCTGCCAGTTAACATCGAAGATGAACTGAAGCAGTCATATCTGGATTACGCCATGAGCGTAATCGTGGGTCGTGCGTTACCAGACGTACGGGATGGACTTAAGCCAGTACACCGTCGGGTGCTGTTCGCTATGAGCGAACTGGGCAACGACTGGAATAAGGCGTATAAAAAATCTGCCCGTGTGGTAGGTGACGTAATCGGTAAATATCACCCCCATGGTGATAGTGCGGTTTACGACACCATCGTACGGATGGCTCAGCCGTTCTCGATGCGCTATATGCTGGTCGACGGTCAGGGCAACTTCGGCTCAGTCGATGGTGATTCGGCTGCAGCGATGCGTTATACCGAGATCCGCATGGCGAAGATCTCACACGAGCTGCTGGCTGATCTCGATAAAGAAACCGTTGATTTTGTGCCTAACTATGATGGCACGGAACAGATTCCGGAAGTGTTGCCGACTAAGGTGCCGACGCTGCTGGTGAATGGTTCTGCCGGTATTGCCGTTGGTATGGCGACTAATATTCCGCCCCATAACCTGGGTGAGATCGTGCGTGGTTGTATCGCACTGATTGACAATCCGGACCTCGGTATCGACGGTCTTATGGAGTATATCCCGGCACCCGACTTCCCGACCGGAGCTATTATCAATGGCCGTGCGGGTATTCTGCAGGCTTACCAGACCGGTCGTGGACGGATCTATCTGCGCGCTAAGCACCATATCGAGACCAATGATAAAAATGGTAAAGAGTCGATTATCTTTACTGAGATTCCTTATCAGGTTAACAAAGCCCGACTGATCGAAAAGATCGCTGAGCTGGTTAAGGAGAAGAAGCTCGAAGGGATTACTGAGCTGCGTGACGAATCCGATAAGGATGGTATGCGTATCGTTGTTGAACTGCGCAAAGGTGAAGTGTCTGACGTTGTTGTCAACAATCTCTTTATTCAGACTCAACTGCAGAACGTTTTCGGTATCAACATGGTGGCGCTGGTTGACGGACAGCCGCGTACACTGGATCTGAAGTCGATACTGGAATGCTTTATTCGTCACCGTCGTGAAGTGGTTACCCGGCGTACCGTTTATCTGCTGCGCAAAGCGCGTGAGCGGGGGCATATTCTGGAAGGTCTGGCGATTGCGCTGGCCAATATCGACGCGGTTATTGAGATGATCAAGAGCTCTCCGACGCCGGCGGAAGCGAAGGAACGGTTGATCGGAGCCCCATGGCAGCCCGGTGAGGTGACCGTGATGCTGGAACGAGCGGGTGAAAACGCCTGCCGTCCGGAAGATCTTGAAGCACAGTATGGTATGCATGATGGGGTTTATCACCTGTCTCCGGCACAGGCTCAGGCAATTCTTGAGTTACGACTGCACCGTCTGACCGGACTGGAGCATGATAAGCTGATCGCGGAATACCGCGAACTGCTGGAGCGTATCGCTGAATTGCTGGCGATTCTGAACAGCCCGGAAAGGCTGATGGAAGTGATTCGCGAAGAGCTTGAACTGATTGTTGAAGAGTACGGCGATGAGCGTCGCACCGATATTATCGCTTCGCAGCAGGACTTCACGGTGGCTGACCTGATTGCTGAAGAGGATATGGTGGTCACCATTTCTCATGGTGGTTATGCCAAAACCCAGCCGCTGACGATGTATCAGTCCCAGCGTCGCGGAGGTAAAGGTAAGTCTGCAACAGCAGTGAAAGATGAAGACTTTATCGAGAAGCTGCTGATCGCCAGCACGCACGACACGATTCTCTGCTTTACCAACCTGGGTAAAGTGTACTGGCTGAAAGTATATGAGATTCCGCAAGCCAGTCGGGCAGCAAGAGGCCGGCCGATCGTTAATATTCTGCCGTTGCAGGAGGGTGAGCGTATCACCACAATACTGCCGGTGAATGAGTATGCGGATGAGCACTATGTGTTTATGGCAACCGCCGATGGTACGGTGAAGAAGACCCCGCTGGTTAACTTCTCCCGTCCACGCTCTACTGGTCTGATTGCGCTGGCTCTGGATGAGGGGGATACGCTGATCGGTGCGGCAATTACTGATGGTACCGCTGAGGTAATGCTGGTCTCCAGTCAGGGTAAATCGATCCGTTTTGCTGAAGACGATGTTCGTCCGATGGGTCGTACCGCCCGTGGTGTGCGTGGTATCAAGCTGCAGGGCGATGCCCGGGTGATCTCGCTGATTATTCCTCAGGAAAACGGCCGGATTCTGACCACCAGTATCAATGGCTACGGCAAACAGACTGCAGTCGAGGATTTCCCGACCTATGGTCGTGGTGGCCAGGGTGTGATAGCGATGCAGTGCACCGATCGCAACGGAGCGCTGATTGGCGCTGTGCAGATGTTTGAAGGCGATGATGTGATGCTGATCAGCGATCAGGGCACTCTGGTGCGTACCCGTAGTGATGAAATTTCAGTGCTGGGGCGTAATACTCAGGGAGTTCGTGTTATCCGTGTTGCCGGGGATGAGAACCTGGTCGGTGTCGCACGAATTGAGGAGCCGGAAGTGTCAGAGGATGCGCTGGGAGAAGAGGGGGTCATCGAGGAGGTTGGTGAGGTTGTCGCAAGCGATGATAGTCCGTCCGAACCTACTGAAACGCCTGACAGTGACATCGAAGAGTAACGATGGCAGCTAAATTAATGTGCGGCACTGGCCGCACATTTTTGTATCAGGCCACTCGGATTGATTTTTTATAGAATTAGTTTCATACCTTTTTACAGAATGTTTTTTCAAACCCTTATACGAACTTTGTAGCAGATCTATCACAATGACACGTAATTATAATTTCAGTGCGGGTCCCTCTGCACTGCCTGAAGATGTCCTCAAACAGGCTCAGCATGAACTTTTAGACTGGCATGGTCTCGGCCTTTCCATTATGGAAATGAGCCACCGCAGCAAAGAGTTTGTGGCTGTTGCGGCAGAGGCGGAGCAGGATCTGCGAGATCTGATGAAGATCCCGGATAACTATAAGGTTCTGTTTATGCAGGGCGGCGCCAGCAGTCAGTTCAGTATGATCCCGATGAACTTGTTACGGGGTAAAACCACCGCCGACTATATCAATACCGGCGACTGGTCGAAAAAGGCAATTAAAGAGGCGTCCCGTTACTGTGACGTAAATGTGGTTGCAACCACCGAGGCCGATAATTTCACTAGTGTGCCAGCTCAGAGTGAGTTAAAGCTCAATCCGGATGCTGCCTATGTGCATTACACACCTAATGAAACCATCCGGGGTGTGGAGTTTGATTACATTCCGGACACCGGAGATGTGCCGCTGGTGGCGGACATGTCATCCAATATTTTGTCCCGCCCGATAGATGTAAGTCGTTTTGCTATGATCTACGCTGGCGCCCAGAAAAATATCGGACCTGCGGGACTGACAGTGGTTATCGTCCGTGACGATCTGTTGGGAGATATTCTACCGACAACACCGGCGTTGTATGATTACAAAGTGAATGCCGATGCCGATTCGATGCTTAATACGCCGCCAACGTTTGGCTGGTATCTGGCGGGTCTGGTGTTTAAATGGCTGAAAGCGCAGGGCGGTGTCGAGGGTATCGCTGAGCTTAACCGCCGTAAGGCTGAAAAACTTTATGCTGTTATTGATAGCAACCCTTTCTATTCCAATCCGGTAGCAATCAATGCTCGTTCATGGATGAATGTACCCTTTATTCTGGCTAATGCCGATCTGGATAAACTCTTTCTGCAGGAAGCGCAAGACAAAGGACTGCTGAATCTTCCCGGACACCGTTCAGTGGGAGGGATGCGGGCAAGTATCTATAATGCGGTACCGGAAGAGGGCGTGGATGCACTGATCGCCTTCATGCAGGACTTTTCCCAGCGTCACGGCTAAGCCCGATAGCAGAGGACGGTAAGATGAGTGATCAGGAAACAGAACTGAAGCTATTGCGGGATCAGATCGATTCAATTGATCAGCAGATTCATACGCTGCTGAATGATCGTGCGCGATGTGCACAGAGCGTTGCTGAAGTGAAAGAGCGATATCAGCAGGGTGACCGTGAGGCGGTTTTTTACCGCCCTGAACGGGAAGCTCAGGTATTACGCCGGGTTATGCAACGCAATCAAGGACCGCTTGCTGATCATGAGGTGGCCCGCTTATTTCGTGAAATTATGTCGGTGTGTCTGGCGCTTGAAAAACCGATGCATGTGGCGTTTCTGGGGCCTGAGGGGACTTTTACTCAGCAAGCTGCCAGTAAACATTTCGGCCATTCTGCTCACTGTATCCCCTTCAACAGCAACGATGAAGTGTTTCGTGAGGTTGAATCCGGGGGGGCTCACTACGGTGTTGTGCCGATTGAGAACTCTTCTGAAGGGGTGGTCACTCATACACTGGACCTGTTTAAGCGTTTCAATCTTAAAATCTGTGGCGAGGTAGAGTTACGGATTCATCACCATGTATTACGTGTGGGTGATGAGGGACTGGACAATATCGCCCGGATATACCTGCCGCAACAGACACTTTCACAGTGCCGCAGCTGGCTGGACACCCATTTTCTGTCCGCAGAGCGGATTCTCGTTAGCAGTAACGCAGAAGCGGCACGGATGGCAGTTAAGCAGGGACCTGCAGCGGTCGCGATTGCCAGCGATCTGGTGGCCGACCTCTATCAGCTGAATATTGTTGCCCGGAATATTGATGATCAGTCGGATAACAGTACCCGTTACCTGATTATTGGCGATCAGGATGTGGGTGAAAGTGGTCATGATAAAACCTCAATTCTGGTAACTGTCCCGGATAAGGCAGGCGCGCTCTATGAGCTGCTGCAGCATTTTCATCAACATAAGATCAGCCTGACGGGCATTGAAACCCGGCCAGCGAGTCCCGAAAGTTCACACTCAGTGTTTTATATCGATTTTGAAGGGCATGCGGCAAATCAGCATATACAGAACGTATTGCAGGAACTACAGTCTGATACTGTAGAGCTTAAATTACTGGGGTCATACCCGGTTGCTGTACTCTGATCCGGAGCAAATTAAATGGCATGTGATTTCTATCATCTGGCAACCCCTGGGGTTCAGGGGCTTCATCCATATCAACCAGGTAAACCCGTTGAGGAACTGGAGCGCGAGCTGGGTATCAGCAACAGTATTAAACTGGCCAGTAATGAAAACCCCCAGGGCCCGAGTCAGATTGCAATGGCAGCGGTTCAGGCGGCGCTGGGTGAGAGTTGCCGTTACCCCGATGCCAGTGGTTTTAAACTGAAACAGGCGTTGTCCGCGCACTATAACATCGCAGCGGATACTATTACCCTGGGGAATGGGTCGAATGATGTTCTGGAGTTGATTGGACGAGCATTCGTTGTTCCGGGTGATGAAGTTATCTATGCCCAGCACGCCTTTGTTGTCTATATGCTGGTGGCCCAGTCAACCGGTGCCACTGCTGTGGTCGTTCCGGCCAGAGAGTGGGGACATGATCTGGATGCAATGGCTGCTGCGGTGACGGATAAAACCCGGCTAATCTTCCTGGCAAACCCGAATAACCCCACCGGAACGTGGTTTACCGGTCAGGCGTTGCGGGAATTTATGGCGAAAGTACCCGACAATGTGGTGGTAGTGCTGGACGAGGCCTATCTGGAGTACGTGGCAGAGCCTGAATATCTTTCAGGACTTCAGTTGCAGGCCGACTTTCCTAATCTGGTGGTGACCCGGACCTTTTCTAAAGCCTTTGGTCTGGCGGCCCTGCGTATAGGTTATGCGGTGGCCAACCCGACCATTACCGATCTGCTGAATCGCGTCCGTCAGCCGTTCAATGTCAATATTCCTGCGCTGGAAGCGGCTACTGCGGTGCTCGGTGATACCGACTATCTGACGCGTAGTGTTGCGCTTAACCATAGCGGTATGGCACAGCTGGAGCAGGGGTTTACTCAACTGGGTGTTAACTGGATCCCCTCTGTGGGCAATTTTATCAGCGTTGATTGTGGTCGTGATGCCGCACCGGTATACGCAGAATTGCTGCAAAAGGGTGTGATCGTCAGGCCGGTAGCCAATTATCTGATGCCAAATCACCTGCGGGTGACGATTGGTCTGCCAGAGGAAAACAGCCGTTTTCTGACGGCATTTACTGAAGTAATGAAGCAGCAGTCAGGAAGGACCAGCACACCGTGAGATGTTTGGCTGAAAGGGTTTTGGTTATTGGATTGGGACTGATTGGCGGGTCGCTGGCCAGTGCTCTGCGTACCCGTGGTATCTGTCGTACCGTGATTGGTTATGACCGGGATAGCGATGAGCTGGAAGCCGGGCTGCGACTGGGAATCATCGAGGAAGCGGCAACTGATCTTCTGGCGGCGGCTGCCGGGGCGGACGTCATTGTACTGGCAGTACCGGTTAAGGCGATTGAAACTGTACTCGCAGAAATATTGCCAGTTTTGCGCCCGGACACTATTCTCACAGATGTCGGCAGTGTGAAAGGCAATGTGGTGAGGTCTGCCACGGGACTGTTTGGTTATGTACCCAGGCGGTTTATTCCCGGGCATCCTATTGCCGGCTCGGAAAAAAGTGGCGTGGCAGCCGCCGATGCAACATTGTTTGAACATCATAAAGTTATCATTACACCACTTCCGCAAAGCGATCCTGACGCCGTCACGCTGATCGCCCGGATGTGGCAGTCTGTCGGTGCGCAGGTGCTGCAGATGGATGTTGATCGCCATGATGAGGTGTTGGCTGCGACCAGTCATCTGCCGCATCTGCTGGCTTTTTCGCTGGTTGATACGCTGGCGCAGGAGCAGGATTGTAATGATATTTTTCGCTATGCGGCGGGTGGTTTCAGGGATTTTACCCGTGTGGCGGCCAGCGATCCGACGATGTGGCATGACATCGGTTTGGCAAATAAGCAGGCAATCCTGCAGAAGATTGATGAATTTACCTCAGGCGTAGATCGGCTGCGTAAGGCGATCGAGACTGACGACAGTGTAGCGATGCTGGGTATTTTTACCCGGGCAAAGGCTGCACGGGAACACTTTTCTAAAATTTTATCGGGCTCAGCGTACACGCAAAATAATATGATGATAAAAGATACTACATTTTATGCACAGCCGGGTGGCCAGGTGCAGGGCACAATACGGGCTCCAGGTGACAAATCGATCTCTCACCGTTCCATTATGCTGGGGTCTCTGGCCGACGGCGTAACCGAGATTACGGGCTTCCTGGAAGGGGAAGATAGTCTGGCGACATTGCAGGCATTTCGTGACATGGGGGTTGTTATTGAGGGGCCGCATCAGGGCGCAGTAAAAATCTATGGTGTTGGTATTAACGGGCTGCGTCAGCCGCCCGGGCCTATTTATGTGGGTAATTCCGGCACGACCATCCGTCTGATGTCGGGTCTGCTGGCCGGTCAGTCATTTGATTCAGAACTCAGTGGCGATGCCTCTTTGAGCAAACGACCTATGGAACGAGTGGCTAAGCCGCTTCGTTTGATGGGCGCCCAGGTGGAGACCGGAGAAAACGGTTGCCCGCCAGTGAAGATCAAAGGCGGACAGGCCTTGAAAGCGATCCATTATGAGATGCCGATGGCCAGTGCTCAGGTTAAGTCCTGTGTCATGCTGGCAGGTCTCTATGCCGAAGGAGAAACGACCGTTATTGAGCCTGCGCCAACGCGGGACCATACCGAGCGCATGCTGCGTGGTTTTGGTTATCAGGTGGATGTTGACGGTAATAAAGTCTCTCTCTCCGGTGGCGGGAGTCTGAAAGCCACTCAGATTGATGTGCCAGCGGATATCTCTTCATCGACTTTCTTTATGGTGGCGGCTGCCATCTGTCCTGGCTCAGATATCACACTTGAGCATGTGGGTATTAATCCGACCCGCATTGGCGTGATCAATATTCTGCGGGCGATGGGGAGTCGCCTTGAGCTTCTGAACGAGCGCGAGGTCGGCGGTGAGCCGGTTGCAGATATACGTATCCGTTATGCACCTCTTAAAGGTATTAAGATACCTGAAGATCAGGTGCCGCTGGCGATTGATGAGTTTCCGGCACTGTTTATTGCAGCCGTTTGTGCTGAAGGTGAAACGGTGCTCACCGGTGCTGAAGAGTTGCGGGTAAAAGAGAGTGATCGTATTCAGGCAATGGTCGATGGATTAAAAATCCTGGGCGCTGATATTGAAGGTACGCCGGATGGCGCGATTATCCGGGGTAGTGAGCTGGGTGGCGGGGTGATTGAAAGCCATGATGACCACCGCATTGCGATGGCATTTACCATCGCGTCGCTACGGGCTAACGATAATATTGAGATCCGTGAATGCGCTAATGTCGCCACATCATTTCCAAATTTTGTTGAGCTCGCTCAGCAGGTAGGTATACGGGTTCGCAAAGAGGAGAAGTAACATGGGAAATTTCCCGGTTATTGCGGTTGATGGTCCAAGCGGATCTGGTAAAGGAACAATCTGTAGTCTGCTGGCCCGTGAACTGGGCTGGAACCTGCTTGATAGCGGTGCTCTGTACAGGCTGGTGGGCCTGGCTGCCCGTCATCATGGTGTTGCACTGGATGATGAAGATGCACTGGTGGTATTGGCTGCGCATCTGGATGTTCAGTTTGGAGCATCGGCAAATCAGCAAGAGGTTTCTATTGTTCTGGAG
This sequence comes from Amphritea atlantica, assembly GCA_024397875.1. Lineage (NCBI taxonomy): Bacteria > Pseudomonadati > Pseudomonadota > Gammaproteobacteria > Oceanospirillales > Oceanospirillaceae > Amphritea > Amphritea atlantica. Next base: position 3,130,677 of record CP073344.1, on the reverse strand, counting down.
GGTGAAGAGGTCACCAATACGATTCGTACCGAGGAGTGTGGCGCGGATGCCTCTGTGATCGCCGCAATCGGTTCAGTCAGGGCTGCACTGTTGGAGCGTCAGCGGGCTTTTGTCTCAGCCCCCGGGCTGATTGCCGATGGCCGGGATATGGGGACTGTCGTGTTTCCTGATGCAACCCTGAAAATTTATTTAACGGCTAGTGCTGAAGAACGCGCAAACCGTCGTTATAACCAGTTGATAAATAAGGGTCTGGGTGCTAGTCTTCAGGCAATATTAGAGGATATTCAGGCGAGAGACGCGCGCGATATGAACCGTGCAGTAGCACCTCTCAAGCCTGCTGAAGATGCTATCTGCCTTGATACTACTCACCAGAGTATTGAGGAAGTGTTGGCTTCTGTGCTGGATCATGCGAGACATAAGGGTCTTCGTTAACGGCAAAAAATGAGGTTTAGCCGGTATGAATGAGAGTTTTGCTGAGCTGTTTGAAGAGAGCCTGAAAGAGCTGGATATGCAGCCGGGCTCTATTGTGACCGGTACCGTTGTCGCGGTTGATGGCGACTTTGTTGTCATTAACGCAGGACTGAAGTCGGAAGGGATTATCCCCCGGGGACAGTTTCTTGATGATGAGGGTAATCTGAGCATCGAGGTCGGTGATCAGGTTAAAGTTGCGCTGGTCGCGCTTGAAGATGGTTCGGGTGAAACTCAGCTTTCCCGTGAAAAAGCTAAACGGGCGGAAGCCTGGGAAGTACTCGAAAAGGCGATTGAGAATGATGAAGTTATTACCGGACGGATTACCGGTAAGGTTCGCGGTGGCTTTACCGTTGATGTCAACTCCATCAGTGCTTTCCTGCCGGGCTCTCTGGTCGATATCCGCCCGCTGCGAGACACCTCTCATATAGAAAACAAAGAGCTTGAGTTTAAGCTGGTTAAGCTGGATGCCAAGCGCAATAACATTGTCGTATCCCGCCGCGCAGTACTTGAGACCGCCTACAATGAGGAGCGGGATAAGCTACTGGCAACCCTGCAAGAGGGGATGACGGTTAAGGGGATAGTCAAGAATCTCACTGACTATGGTGCCTTTATCGATCTGGGGGGCGTGGATGGACTGCTGCATATCACCGATATTGCCTGGAAACGTGTTAAGCACCCCAGTGAGCTTCTCTCGATTGGCGATGAGATTGATGTAAAGGTGTTGCGCTACGACCGTGAAAAGGGTCGCGTTTCACTGGGTATGAAACAGCTTACCCCCGATCCCTGGGACGAGTTCAAGGCGGCCCACCCGGTTGGCAGTAAAGTTATGGCTAAAGTCACTAATATTGCTGACTATGGCTGTTTTGCTGAGATTCAGGAGGGTATTGAGGGCTTGGTTCATGTGTCTGAGATGGACTGGACTAATAAAAATGTTCACCCTTCCAAGGTTGTGCAGCTCGGTGACCCGATTGAGGTAATGATTCTCGATATTGATGAGCAGCGTCGGCGAATCTCTCTGGGTATGAAACAGTGCCAGGCTAACCCCTGGGATGCCTTTGCTGAACGCTATACAAAAGGCACAAAGATAACCGGTGTGATCAAGTCGATTACTGACTTTGGCGTCTTTATTGGACTGGATGGCGGAATCGATGGTCTGGTGCACCTGTCTGATCTTTCCTGGGATCAGGAAGGAAATGATGCAGTAAAAGCCTATAAGAAAGGTGACACGGTGAGCGCAGTTGTGCTGGCTGTTGATTCAGAGCGTGAGCGTATCTCGCTGGGGATTAAGCAGTTAGGGAGTGATCCTTTTTCTGAGTATACCGCTGCCAATACTAAAGGCGCTGTTGTGCGGGGTAAAATTACACAGGTTGAGCCTAAGCAACTGGTGGTTGAACTGGCAGAGGGAGTGGAAGGTACCGTTAAGGTACAGGAAGCTTCTTTTGAGCGGATAGATGATCTGACCCACTCCTTCAGTGTCGGAACGGAGATTGAAGTGATGCTTGTTAATATTGACCGGCGTACCCGATCCATTGCGCTGTCAGTGAAACAGGTTGAAAAACAGCAGGAAAAACAGGCGCTGGATGCAATTAAGCAGCAGCAGGTTGAATCTGAAGGCCCGACAACAATCGGTGATCTCATCAGAGCTCAGCTGGAAAAGAAATAGTAACGGATACACATAATTTCTGATGAGCGGTTTGGTAATTACCAGATCAACGAATGTCAGGGGGTAAGCATGACCAAGTCTGAACTGATCGAGCGTTTGATTGACCAGAATGAACAGCTTTCAATTAAAGATGTAGAGCTGGCAGTTAAAACTATGCTGGACCATATGACTGAGTCTCTTGCTCAGGGGGATCGTATAGAGATCAGGGGGTTTGGAAGTTTCAGCCTTCATTTCCGTGCTCCGCGTGTGGGACGTAATCCGAAAACCGGTGATTCAGTATCGCTGGAAGCTAAATATGTACCGCATTTTAAACCAGGAAAGGAACTGCGCGAGCAGGTGAATGACAGTCTTAAAAACGGACGGTCTTAAGGGATTACATAACTTTAGGGGTAGATGATGCGTTGGTTGAAAACGCTGCTTGTGCTGGCACTCTGTATCATATTTCTGTTCTGCGGCTGGACTTTTGCCACGCTGAATACCGAGCTGGTTAGCATCAATATGTTTTTCTTTACTCTGCCCGAAGCCAGTCTGTCGATTTGGTTGATGGCCAGTTTTGTTGTGGGTGGAGTTGTCGGAGTTCTGGTCAGCAGTCTGTTTGTGATGGTGCTGAAACTTAAACTTAAAGCGGCAAAGCGCAAGATAAGTTCTGCCGACAAGGAGCTTGATCAGTTACGCACGGCGTCATTGAAACGCTCTTCCTGAAATGAATGAATATCTGTTTATTATCCCGCTGTTTATAGCGGTAGCTATCGGCTGGTTGTTAGGGTGTCGTCAGCGGGATAATCAGTTACCTGTACAAAATTCCCTGCACCAGGAATATTTCCGCGGTCTTGATTTTCTTCTGAGTGAAAAAAACGATGAAGCGATCGAGAGCTTTATCCGCGCGCTGGAAACTAATTCTGATACCATCCCTGCTCATCTGGCACTGGCTAAGCTGTTTCGAAAGAAAGGTGATGTCGAGCGCGCTATTCAGATCCATCAAAACCTGTTAGCCCGGTCAGACCTTTCCCGTGATGATTTTCTGAGGATTCAGATGGCTCTGGCGCAGGATTATTATGCTGCCGGGCTTTATGACCGTGCTGAAAATCTGTTATTAGAGATTCAGGCACAGCGGCCGGGTCCGAAAATTCACCAGACAGCAATAGCGTTGCTGATCAAGCTCTATGAGAAAGAGAAGGAGTGGGAGCGGGCGATCGAGGTTGCCCGGCAGCTGAGCGCCGATGAGCTTCAGGGGCTCGAGGTCGAGTTGAGTCACTACTGCTGTGAGCTGGCTGAAGGGTATATTGGTCAGCAACGCTACCGTCATGCAACGGCTAAGCTGAATGCGGCGTTAAACTTTGATAAGGGATGTGTCCGGGCCTGCTTGCTGCTTGCCGATATTGCTATCAGCCAGGGAGACTGGAAAGGGGCGATTCGTGATTTGAAGCGGATAGCCAGTCAGGACCCATTGTTTCTCTCTGAGACTATAAAACGGCTGAAGCATTGTTATGCTAAGTTGAACCAGATGGCTGAGTTTGAGCGGCTGATGAAACAATGGTTGAACAAATATCCGTCAACCAGCATTATGCTGGCGCAGGCGGAGATGATACTTGAGCAGCAGGGGGCCTACCCTGCCGGTGCTTTTATTACCGATCAGCTGAAGCACAGGCCCTCAGTGAAAGGATTTAATCAGCTAATAGATCTGTATATTGCGCATGCTTCAAAAGGGACGAATGAGAGCCTGATGGTGTTACGGGGGCTGACGGGACAGCTTGAGCTGAGTAAGCCTGTGTATAACTGTCAGCGATGTGGTTTTTCAGGGAAGTCACTGCACTGGCAATGCCCCTCCTGTCAGAACTGGGGAACGACTAAACCGATCCAGGGCCTTGAAGGTGAGTAGCCCGGATCAGAATCTGTATGAGATGTAAGCGAATGAATGATACTAAACGGGTTATTGTGGCGCTGGATTACCCGGACCAGATTTCAGCTCTGAAAATGGCTGATCAGCTGGATCCTGAAAAATGTCGTGTTAAAGTGGGTAAAGAGCTCTTTACCCGTGCCGGTCCTGCTGTGGTTGAAGCGCTTCACGGAAAAGGTTTTGAGGTCTTTCTCGACCTTAAATTTCATGACATACCCAATACTACCGCCAAAGCGGTCAGAGCGGCAGCTGAGATGGGGGTGTGGATGGTCAATGTTCATGCTTCCGGTGGTCGCCGGATGATGGAAGCCGCGCGTAATGAGTTAGAGCAGGTTAATGGTGCACAAACACTGCTGATCGCTGTCACTGTCCTGACCAGTATGGAACGGCAGGACCTGGCCGATCTCGGCCTGGATATTGAACCGCTGGAGCAGGTTAAGCGTCTAGCACGACTGACCGAAAGCAGTGGTCTGGATGGTGTGGTTTGTTCTGCTCAGGAGGTCAAACCGCTACGACAGATTGTGTCTCCCGGTTTCCAGCTGGTGACTCCGGGTATTCGTCCGGCGGATGCCGAGGTGGGTGATCAGAAACGTATTATGACCCCGGGTGAAGCGATTATCGCAGGCAGTACTCATCTGGTCATCGGGCGTCCCATTACCCGGGCGGAGGTTCCGGTTGAAGCGTTGCACAGAATTGAGCAAGAGATTCTTGCAGCACGTTAGTTGTCACATTTCTGTTATGTGCTATTAATAATAAAGCCGGTTTTTACCGGCTTTATTATTTATCTAAAGGAAATAGCTATGAAATGGAATTCGTGTCTCAAATCGATATTACTGCTGCTGTGTCTGAGTTTTCCACTGGGAGCCTTCGCTGAGCCCATGGTTAATATCAACACGGCTACCGCTGATCAGCTTGTCGAAGTACTGCAGGGCGTCGGGCCGGCAAAGGCGAAAGCGATAATTGACTATCGTGAAGCAAGCGGACCCTTTAAGACAGTCGATGAGCTGGCTAATGTGAAGGGTATCGGGAGTGCTACGGTGGCTAAGAACCTGCAAAGTATCATGGTTGATGAACCGCAGTGAGGTTTAAGCACCTATTGTTGTTAAGCTAAGTTGTAGAGGCTGCCATTCGGCAGCCTTTTTTATAATACAAACACCAGCGTGAGCGGGATAAAGATCAGGGCGCCCATATTGCCAAGCAGAACGATCGATGCGACCTGTTTGGGCTCCTGGTTATATTGCTCTGCGACAATGTAGTTAAGTACCGCCGGAGGCAGTGCACCGAAGATGATCAGATAGGCAAACTGTTCCGCTTCAAGGTGTAGCAGTTGCTGAATTGCAAAGGCGATCAGAACGCCGATAAGAGGGCTGACAATCGCCCCGGTGATGCCAATCTTCCAGGCACTGAAGTCTACTGTGATCAGTCTTACCCCAAGGGTAAAGAGTAATAGTGGGATGGATATCTGGCCCAGCATATCCAGCGCCGTAGCGGCTGATGCGGGGACAGTCAGGTCGAGGCTGCTCCAGCCAAGACCGGCAATAGTGGCGATAATAATGGGCACCCGCAGCAATCGCCAGGGGTTAGTGCGGTGGTCCATCATGTAGATACCAACCGTAAAGTGGAGGGTCATCTCAACAATAAACAGCATAATCGCTGCCGGCAGTGCCTGCTCGCCAAAGGCGAGAATAATCAGCGGGAGTCCCAGGTTACCACTGTTACTGAACATCATCGGAGGCAGAAAGGTTTTCGGCTGAACGTTAAGCAGTTTGCACAGGGGCCAGATCAATAGCCCGGAACCCAGTATGACAATCGCAGCACCTGCTGCCAGGCCCTGGTACTTGACCAGATCGAAGGATTTATCTGATAGTACAAAGAAGATCAGTGCCGGTACAAAGATATGCATATTTAGCTGGTTGGCCAGGGTCATATCCGGTTTTTTATAGCGGCCATAGAGATAGCCGCACAGAACAATAACAAAGAGTGGGAAAACGGTCAGAAATATCCGTTCGGCCAGGACCTGGGCGGTAGTGTCCATCTGTTCAGGCTTCCAGTAAAAAGGTCACAGGACCATCGTTGATAAGGCTGACCTGCATATCTGCACCGAAATGGCCAGTCGCAACGTCGGGGTGTCGGGAGCGGGCCTGGCTGACAAAATATTCGTATAGCGCTTCGCCCTGCTCAGGTGTGGCGCCTTTGGAAAAGCCAGGACGAAGCCCTTTGGCGGTATCGGCCACCAGAGTAAACTGAGACACGATCAGCAGGCCGCCTCCCTGCTGCTGCAGATTGAGGTTCATTTTGCCCTCTGAATCTGAAAAAATACGGTAGTTCAGAATTTTCTGTAACAGTTTATCTGCGCTGGCCTGGCTGTCGGTTTTTTCAACGCCGAGCAGCAAGAGTATTCCGGGACCTATCTCACTGTGGCGCTCACCGGCAATGTTAACAGAGGCGGTTTGTACCCGCTGAATAAGTGCTTTCAACTCAATTCCTCAGAGCGGTGAATCAGGCTTTGGACAGTGCAAACTGATTGGTGGCTTTAATCAGATTATCAGTGATACCCGCTTCCAGCGCACTGTGACCTGCGTCTCTGACAATGTGAAGTTCAGCCTGAGGCAGGGCGTCATACAGAGCGAAAGCCTGTTCGATCGGGCAGACCATATCATACCTGCCATGCACAATAACGGTGGGTATCTGCTGAAGTCTGTGGGCATCGCGGATAATCTGATCGGGTTCGATGAAGGCTTTGTTGATAAAGTAATGCGCCTCTATCCGCGCCATCGCCAGTGCAATATGGGGATCAGCAAAGTGATCAACGATATCGTTATTCGGATCTAGGGTGGAACAGTGTCCCTCCCAGACAGACCATGCTTTGGCAGCGGACATCCGGGCGATTTCGTTGTCTGATGTCAGGCGTTTGTAATACGCCTGCAGCATAGCGCCACGCTCCGGAAGCGGAATGACTTTCTGATACTCTTTCCAGTAGTCTGGAAAAATTGCACTGGCGCCTTCCTGATAGAACCAGTGGATATCGCGCTCCCGGCAGAGAAAGATGCCCCGCAGAATCATCCCGGAAACCCGCTCAGGAAAGCTTTCAGCATAGAGCAGGCTGAGGGTGGAGCCCCATGAGCCGCCAAACAGTAGCCATTCATCAATACTGAGGTGTTCGCGGATCTTTTCAATATCACTGATCAGATGTGCCGTGGTGTTACCCAGTAATTCTGCATGAGGGGTTGACTGACCACAGCCACGCTGGTCAAACAGGATAATGCGGTATTTTTCCGGATCAAAGAAGCTGCGATTGAAGCTGCTGGTGCCACCACCGGGTCCACCATGTATAAACAGAACCGGAATGCCCTGAGCGTTACCACTCTCTTCGATATAGAGGGTATGCAGATCATCAACAGTCAGATGATGTTGTTTGTAAGGATGGATGTCGGGAAAGAGGGTGTTCATCTGGGTGTCCTTGTCAGTCTGGCAGACACCGGGAGTATAGCCCGGAACAGTGGTCGCTGTCCGGGCTTTTTACGTGCTAACTTAAGCGGCTATATCAAAAAAGGATAGCGCTTATTTGCCAGAACGTGAGAAGCGCTTCCGTTCGTTTTCAGTCAGTAGCTTCTTGCGGATACGGATGCTCAGTGGTGTGACTTCAACCAGCTCGTCGTCTTCGATGAAGTCCAGAGCCTGTTCCAGAGTAAAGCGAACCGGCGGTGTCAGCTGAATATTTTCGTCGGTCCCGGAGGCACGAACGTTAGTCAGCTGCTTACCCTTGATCGGGTTTACCGCAAGGTCATTACTGCGGCTGTGAATACCCAGAATCATGCCTTCGTATACTTCGATGTTAGGTTCGATGCACAGACGGCCACGTTCCTGCAGGTTCCACAGGGAGTATCCCAGTGCTTTACCGGTGACCATCGAGACCAGTACGCCGTTGTTACGGCTGATCACTTCACCCTCTTTTACTTCGCCGTAGTGGTCAAAGACTGAGGTCATGATGCCGGTACCGGATGTCATGGTCAGGAACTGTGAACGGAAACCGATCAGGCCGCGGGAAGGGATCAGGAAGGTCAGGCGTACGCGACCTTTGCCATCCACTTCCATGTTGGTCATATCCGCTTTACGCTTACCCAGCTCCTCAATGATGTTGCCCTGATGCTGATCTTCAACATCGATCATGACGATTTCGAATGGCTCGTGAATCTTACCGTCAACCTCTTTCTGAATTACTTCAGGACGGGAAACACCCAGCTCAAAGCCTTCACGACGCATTGACTCGATCAGTACTGACAGGTGAAGCTCACCACGACCGGAAACTTTAAATTTTTCCGGAGACTCACCCTGCTCAACGCGCAGTGCAACGTTGTGAATCAGTTCGCGATCCAGGCGGTCTTTGATGTTTCGGCTGGTAACGAATTTACCATCCTGTCCGGCAAACGGAGAGTCGTTAACCTGAAAGGTCATAGAAACGGTAGGCTCATCTACAGAAAGAGGAGGCAGCGCTTCAACCGCAGATGGGTCACACAGGGTGTCGGAGATATTCAGGGCATCAATACCGGTAACACAGATGATGTCACCCGCCTGTGCAGCCTCTACATCGATACGATCCAGGCCTAAATAACCCATAATCTTCTGAACTTTACCGTTACGAACCTTGCCTTCGCGATCAATGATTTTAATCACGTGGTTCAGTTTGACAGTACCACGGGATACCCGGCCAACACCGATAACGCCAACGTAGCTGTTGTAGTCCAGTGCGGAGATCTGCATCTGGAATGGACCAGCAGTATCTACCTGAGGCGGATTTACATGTTTAACAATCGCTTCGAACAGCGGCGTCATATCATCGGCCAGCTCATCCGGCTCATTACCGGCAACGCCGTTCAGGGCAGACGCGTAGATGATCGGGAAGTCGAGCTGCTCATCGGTCGCGCCGAGGCTGTCAAACAGATCAAAAACCTGGTCGATAACATAATCCGGACGTGAACCCGGACGGTCAACTTTGTTGACCACTACGATCGGACGCAGACCCTGCTCAAATGCTTTCTGAGTTACAAAGCGGGTTTGCGGCATCGGGCCATCAACGGCGTCAACCAGCAGGCAAACGCAGTCAACCATTGACAGTACCCGTTCAACTTCACCACCAAAGTCGGCGTGTCCCGGAGTATCAACAATGTTGATATGGTAGTCGTTCCATTCGATGGCGGTGTTCTTTGCCAGAATGGTAATACCCCGTTCTTTTTCCTGGTCGTTCGAATCCATGATTCGTTCGGTGCCTTCATCACGGCGGCCCAGAGTACCGGACTGCGAGAGAAGTTTATCAACCAGGGTGGTTTTACCATGGTCAACGTGGGCAATGATGGCGATGTTTCTTAAGTTTTCGATCACGTCTGGGGACCTGTGCAGACAAATTTAGAAGCGCACATTATACATAAGATATGCCGCAGCTGTGCCTTTCTTATGTGCTCAATAGCAAAAATAGTTTTTTTTCCGGTTTGTTGATCTGTTTTAGAGGATAAGTACTATATGTTGGAGTAATATGATGGCACCTTTTTGAGGCAGTGAGGATTAAGGTAAATCGGAAAAACGTGCCGCGCACTATTTTGGTTCATTATTTGTCTATTTGCTCTATTTTGGTTCATGTTGCAGAGTTTAAATTGTTTCAAATTCGATCAGAAGCGCTTTACGTCGCGTGCTTTCGGGGCCTGAGGAAACTGGCATACCCCTTGCTGCTTAAAGGCGAAACAAACCTGACGGGTTAGGCTGTGTAATACGGTCGTTTTTAATCGGTTGGGCGTCTGACAATATAATCTAGTGGAGAAAGTCAAATGTCAGAGACTCTGAATCTGATCAAAGAGCATGATGTTAAGTGGGTTGATATGCGTTTCACCGATACCCACGGTAAAGAGCAGCACGTTACTATCCCGGTAACCGAAGTGAGTGAAGACTTCTTCGAGGACGGCAAAATGTTCGATGGTTCATCCATCGCAGGCTGGAAGGGTATTAACGAGTCTGACATGATTCTGCAGCCAGACGATTCTGCTTCTGTAATAGACCCATTCGCAGAAGATTCAACGATCATCGTTCGCTGTAATATCGTTGAACCTACCACCGGTCAGGGTTATGAGCGTGATCCACGTTCTGTTGCCAAGCGTGCTGAGGCTTACCTGAAGTCTACCGGTATTGCAGACACCGCTATTTTTGGTCCTGAGCCAGAGTTCTTCGTATTTGATGAAGTTAAATGGCATGCTGATATCAGTGGCTGCGGTTATACAATCGGTTCTGAAGAAGCTTCATGGTCGACTAACAACAGCTATGAGGGTGGTAACACGGGTCACCGTCCACGTGTTAAAGGTGGTTACTTCCCGGTTCCTCCGGTTGATTCCCTGCATGATCTGCGTGCGGCTATGTGTGATGCAATGTCAGCGATGGGTCTGACCATCGAAGTGCATCACCACGAGGTAGCGACTGCTGGTCAGTGTGAGATCGGTGTGGGTCCAAATACTCTGACAGCTAAGGCTGACGAAGTTCAGATCCTGAAGTACTGTGTTCATAACGTTGCCCACGCATATGGTAAAACGGCGACCTTTATGCCTAAGCCTCTGGTTGGCGATAACGGTTCAGGTATGCACGTTCACCAGTCTCTGTCTAAAGATGGCGTTAACATTTTCCATGGCGATGCTTATGCGGGTCTGAGTGAGGCTGCACTGTTCTATATTGGCGGCATCATTAAGCACGCTAAAGCCCTGAACGCGCTGACAAATGCGTCTACTAACGCTTATAAGCGTCTGGTGCCTGGTTTCGAGGCGCCTGTTATGCTGGCATACTCTGCCCGTAACCGTTCTGCTTCTATCCGTATCCCTTATGTGACCAATCCTAAGGCATACCGCATTGAGACTCGCTTCCCTGATCCATCGGCTAACCCATACCTGTGCTTTGCTGCACTTATGATGGCGGGTCTTGATGGTATTCAGAACAAGATTCACCCTGGCGATCCTGCAGATAAGGATCTGTATGACCTGCCAGCTGAAGAAGCTCTGGCTATCCCGACCGTAGCGGCTTCTCTGGAAGAAGCTCTGGATGCTCTGGATAATGATCGTGAGTTCCTGACTGCCGGTGGTGTATTCACCGACGACATGATCGATGCTTATATCGAGCTGAAGAAGGAAGAGTGTCTGAAAGTGAGCCAGACAACTCACCCGGTTGAGTTTGATCTGTATTACTCTGTTTAATCCATAAGGATTAACTGGAAAAAACCTCCTAAACGGAGGTTTTTTTTTGCCTGGCAATTGGTTGCTTTATTTTGTCGCACTAATGTGGTGCGTCAGGTGCTATTCTATAGGTGAGTCAGATGAGGTAACTCAGGTCAGAACGCCCGTAGATTAACTAATCTGTACTCATTTCTTTCTGTGCACTGAGTTGGTTTGCTTTTTGCTACCATCTTTACAATAACCGTCTGTGTTGAGTCGAACGCAGTCATGGTCCGTTTCTGAGGCAAAGCATCAAAGATGAAAACACCCGATCTGCATAAACACATATTAGATAACCTGTCGACGGCAGCTCTGTTGGTCGATGGGCAGTTGCAGCTGGTGTATATGAACCCCTCGGCAGAAATGTTACTGGAGGCGAGCGCCCGGCGTCTGTGTCAACTGCCTTTTCATGACTGGTTTCTGGTGGACGATGACCGGGAAGCGCTGAAAGGCGCGCTGGATAAAGGTCATCCATTTACCAAGCGGGAAGCGAAACTGACAACCCTGATCGGACATGAGATCACGATCGATTACAGTGTTAATCCAATGCCGCAGAAATATGGCCCTTTGGTACTGATTGAGCTGACTCCGCGGGATCGCCTGATCCGGATCTCCCGTGAGGAGGAGTTGTTGAGTAATCATGAAACCGTAATCTCACTGGTCAGAGGGCTGGCCCATGAAATCAAAAATCCCCTGGGAGGATTGCGGGGGGCTGCGCAGTTACTCGAACGCGAACTTCCCGATGAATCTTTGCATGATTATACCCGGGTGATTATTGAAGAGGCTGATCGGCTGAGAAATCTGGTAGACCGAATGTTAGGGCCCCATAAAATGCCCCGGCTGGAGGAGGTTAATATCCATTCCATCCTTGAGCATGTGAGTAGTCTGGTGATTGCTGAGGTCGGTGGTCAGATTCATATTAAGCGAGACTATGATCCCAGTCTGCCAGAGTTTATGGGTGACCGGGAGCAGTTGATTCAGGCGGTACTGAATATTGTTCGCAACAGTATGCAGGCGTTGCAGGAGTCGGACACTGAAGCGCCACGTATCCTGTTGCGTACCCGGGTGATTCGTAACCTGACGCTTGGGGCAGAGATGCACCGGCTGGTTTGCTGTGTCGAAATAATCGATAACGGGCCAGGTATTCCGGAAGAGCTTCTGCAGAAAATTTTCTATCCGATGGTGAGTGGCAGAGCCAGCGGAACGGGTCTGGGATTGTCAATTGCTCAATCTGTACTGGCGCAACACCATGGGCTGATTGAGTGCCGCAGTGTCCCTGGTGAGACCTGTTTTCAACTATTAATACCTCTGGAGCAACAATGATGACTAAGGCTGCATCTGTATGGATTGTAGATGATGACCGTTCGATTCGCTGGGTGATGGATAAAGCCCTCTCCAGTGAAGGGGTCAGAGTCACACTGTTTGAAAGTGGCGATAACATGTTACAGCAACTTCAGCGGGAGGTGCCGGATGTTGTTGTCAGTGATATCCGGATGCCGGGTATTAATGGGCTGGAGCTGCTTGAGCGGGTCAATGCGGAACATCCTGAGCTTCCTATTATCATAATGACGGCGCATTCAGATCTAGACAGTGCTGTCGCCTCATATAAAGGAGGGGCATTTGAATATCTGCCCAAGCCGTTTGATATTGATGAGGCTGCTGCGCTGGTTATGCGAGCGGTGGAGCACTCCCGTGAACAACAGCAGCAGCGGGGCGAGGAGCCGGAAGCGCAGACTGAAATCATCGGTGAAGCACCTGCCATGCAGGAGGTTTTCCGGGCGATCGGACGTTTGTCTCAGTCCAATATAACCGTATTGATCAATGGTGAATCCGGAACCGGTAAAGAGCTGGTTGCCAATGCCCTGCATCAGCACAGTCCACGTTCATCAAAGCCATTTATTCCTCTGAATATGGCCGCTATTCCCAAGGATCTGATTGAGTCAGAGCTGTTTGGTCATGAGAAAGGAGCTTTTACCGGCGCGGCGTCTGCCCGCCCGGGACGTTTCGAACAGGCTGATGGCGGAACGCTGTTCCTCGATGAAATTGGTGATATGCCTGCAGATACCCAGACCCGTTTGTTGCGTGTGCTGGCTGAAGGCGAATTCTACCGGGTCGGCGGACACACCTCTGTTAAGGTGGATGTGCGGATTATCGCGGCCACCCATCAGGACCTTGAAAAGCTGGTTCAGGAAGGGCGCTTTCGTGAAGACCTTTTCCACCGTCTGAACGTTATCCGTATTCATATTCCGAAACTGGCAGAACGACGTGAAGATATTCCAAAATTGACCCGTCATTTTCTCCAAAGCTCAGCTGAAGAGTTGAGTGTTGAATCAAAACTGCTGCACCCTGATACCGAGAAGTTTCTCAGTACGCTGCCCTGGCCGGGTAATGTGCGTCAGTTAGAAAATACCTGTCGCTGGCTGACCGTTATGGCGTCCGGGCGTGAGGTATTGGTGGGTGATCTGCCTCCTGAGTTGCTGGATCAGACCGGTGATGAGCAGGTGGTGACCTCCAACTGGGAGAAAGCGTTACGAAACTGGGCCGAGAAGCAGTTGCAGCAGGGGTCGACATCTATTCTGGATTCGGCGGTCCCGGCATTCGAAAAAATCATGATAGAAGCCGCGCTGAAGCAAACCGCCGGTCGGCGCCGGGATGCTTCGCTGCTGCTGGGTTGGGGGCGAAATACACTGACCCGGAAGATTAAAGAGCTGGGAATGGATGATGTCCCTGAATCAGTAGAGGATTAATCATCCGATAGTTTCAGCTATAATCCCTGCCTCATTGAGAGCCAGGGATTTTTTTATGCTTCATGTCGTGCTTTATCAGCCGGAAATACCGCCTAATACCGGAAATATTATTCGCCTGTGTGCCAATACCGGGTTCCAATTACACCTGATTGAACCGCTGGGCTTTGACTTCGATGACAAAAAGTTGCGTCGCGCCGGTCTTGATTACCATGAGTTTGCACAGGTAAAACGTTATGCCGATCTGGATAGTTGTCTGTCTGAGCTGGGGTCGGGCAAAGTGTGGGCGTTGACAACAAAAGGGAGTCAGAACTATTCACAAGTGACTTTTTCCGCCGGAGATGTGCTGCTGTTCGGTCCGGAAACCCGCGGGTTGCCAGCGGAGGTGCTTGAGCGTCTGCCCGCTGAGCAGCGTCTTCGGTTGCCGATGAATGCTGATAGTCGCAGTCTGAATCTGTCCAATACGGTGGCAGTCATGGTTTATGAAGCCTGGCGTCAGTTGGATTTTGGTGGCAATAGCTGAAATTTTAGAGGCAGTTTTTGGCAATCACAGCGCCGCGTGTGATTATCTATGCGCGACAGTATCACCTCACAGGCATAAAAAAATCCGATAACAGCACTGCTACCGGATTTTCGAATAGATACAGGCGCTTAGTGCTGTGGCGTTTCTTCCGTAGCAGCCTGAGCCTGTTGCTGCATCTGCTGAGCATACAGCGCATCGAAGTTAACAGGTGACAGCATCAGGGCGGGGAAGCTGCCTTTGTTGACCATGTTATCAATCGCTTCCCGTGCGTATGGGAACAGAATGCTAGGACAGAATGCGCCCAGAGTGTGATGCAGTTCAGCTTCAGCAAGGCCGGTAACTGTAAAGATACCCGCTTGTTGTACCTCAACCAGAAAAGCGGTGTCGCTGTCGTTCTTAGCGGTCACTGTCAGGGTGAGAACCACTTCAAATACGCCGTTATCCAGCGTAGATGTTGCCGTATTCATATCCAGATTGATCTCTGGCTGCCACTGTTTAGTGAATACCTTAGGCGAATTTGGTGCTTCAAAAGAGGCATCTTTCAGATATACGCGCTGAATAGCAAACTGCGGAGCCTGCTGTTCCTGGGTGTTCTGGTCGTTCTCTGCCATGGTCTTATTTTCCTGTAAAAAATGAGTTAACCGGCCAGCAACGAATCAAGTTTACCCTGCTGTTCCAGGGCAAACAGGTCGTCACATCCGCCGACATGAAGTTCATTGATGAAAATCTGAGGCACCGATGTCCGGCCGCTACGCTGAGTCATCTCCTGGCGGGCGTCCGGTTGTGCTTCAATGTTTATCTCGTTGTAGCTGACGCTTTTATGATCCAGTAGCATCTTGGCGCGGCGGCAAAAAGGGCACCAGTTATTGCTGTAAATGGTGATCAGACTCATGGCTATTTAATGACCGGAAGGCTCTGGGCTTTCCACTCGGTCATGCCACCTGAGAGGCGTACAACATTTTCAAAGCCGGCACTTTTCAGCTTTTTACTTACCGTGCCGGCCGTCTGACCGATGTTGCAGACGACGATGATCGGCTTTTGTTTATGTTTGTCCAGCTCTGCAATGCGCTTATCCAGTTCGACCACAGGGATATGAATAGCATCGGTGATATGGCCGGTAATAAACTCTTTCTTAGGGCGGATATCCAGAATGACGGCGTTGTCTTTATTGATCAGTCGGGTGGCTTCATGGGTGCCTACGGACTTTCCTGCTTTACTCTGTTGGGTCCACAGTAGCATTGCCAGGGTCAGGCCCCAGGCTGTTACCAGCATAATATTATTAGTGATGAATTCGAGCAGTTGTTCCATTCTCTGTATCCGGCCAGTTGCGAAATCGCTGAATTAATTGCGGATCGCGGTGATAGTTTTTAAAGGTGGTAGTTTTTAAAGCCGCTAAGTATACCTTGCCAAATCGAAACAGGTAACAGGTGGAGGGGGGAAATGCGGAGGAAAAATGCTCAATGTCGGGGATAACTGATCTGACAGACATTCTTCTCAGGGTGCCTGCGTCAGTAATCTTGCGATAATTAGCCATTGCAGCGTTTTCTGAGTAAAATACCCGGCCATTGAGTTCATGCTGAAAAGCAGCTTAACCTGACAGCTCTGCACTAAAAATAACTCTGAGTGAAAAGACCTCTATGACTGAACAGCGATCCCCAAAAGCATTAATTATTCTTGATGGCTTCGGCGTGGAACCGACCGAATCCAGTGCAATAGCCGCCGCTAATACACCAACCTGGGATCGCTTGATGGCCAGTGCACCTCACAGCCGGATAGCAACGTCTGGTTTGGCGGTCGGATTGCCGGAAGGGCAGATGGGGAATTCAGAAGTCGGGCATATGAATATCGGCGCCGGCCGGGTGGTGTATCAGAATTTTACCCGAATCAGTAAAGCGATTGAGGACGGGGTGCTGTTTGAAAATGAGGTGTTGACGGCCGCAATCGATAAAGCGATCGCTGCCGGCGGCGCGGTGCATGTTACCGGGTTGTTATCGCCGGGTGGTGTTCATAGTCACGAAGAGCATCTTTTCGCCCTGTTGGAGATGGCCGTTAACCGCGGTGCGAAGCAGGTTTATCTGCACGGTATACTGGATGGCCGTGATATGCCTCCACGCAGTGCCGAGGCCTCTATCAAAGCGGCAGAAGCCAAGCTTTCACAGCTGGGCTGCGGTGCTATTGCTACCATCGTCGGTCGCTACTTCGCCATGGATCGGGATAATCGCTGGGATCGTGTGCAGTTGGCGTATGATGCGATGACAAGCGGTGTGGCTCCCTGCTATGAAACATCGGCGCTGGATGCCCTGCATAATGCCTACGAGCGTGATGAGAACGATGAGTTTGTTCAGGCCACCACTATTATTGGTGAAGATGGTTTGCCTAAAGGTTTGGTGCGCGATTCTGATACGGTGATCTGTGCCAACTTTCGTCCGGATCGTTCGCGGGAGATAACCCGCGCATTTGTTGATACCCGGTTTGACGGCTTTGTCCGCAGCGCTACGCCGAAGCTGTCAGACTATGTGATGATGACTGAGTACGCTTCTGATATTAACGCCAGCTGTGCTTATCCGCCGGTTAAGCTGTTTAATAGTCTGGGGGATTTTCTGGCGAAACAGGGGCGAACTCAGCTGCGTATTGCGGAAACCGAAAAGTATGCCCACGTAACCTTCTTCTTTAACGGCGGTGAAGAGCAGCCATATACCGGTGAAGAGCGGATTCTGGTGCCCTCTCCAGATGTCGCTACGTATGACCTGAAACCGGAGATGAGCGCGCCGGAAGTTACCGATAAGCTGGTCGAAGCGATCGGCAGTAATAAGTTTGATCTGATTGTGTGCAACTTTGCTAACCCGGATATGGTGGGCCATACCGGTAATTTTGCTGCGGCAGTGAAGGCGGTCGAGGTGATCGATCAGTGTATCGCCCGGGTCCTTGAAGCGATGGAAAAAGTGGCGGGGGAAACACTGATTACTGCTGATCATGGTAATGTTGAACTGATGGTCAATCCGAAAACCGGTCAGGCGCATACCGCGCATACGATATGGCCGGTGGCGCTGGTGTATGACGGTCCGCGCAGATCACAACTGCACTTAGAGGATGGTGCGCTGTGTGATCTGGCGCCGACGCTGCTGGCGCTGATGGGGCTTGAGCAACCGGCAGAGATGACCGGCCATTCACTGGCCGAGCTGGGATAGGGATACGGGCCGTTCATTGAACGGCCTTTCTGTATATGCTGATAAAATTACGCACCGCATTTGTAGCAACGCTTGTAGCGACTCTGCTGCTGTCACCGGGGCTGCCGCTTTATGCGGCCCAGGAAAAAGCCACCGAGAAAGAGATTGCCAGCCTCAGGAAATCGATTACGAAGCTGACCCGGACGCTGGATGTATTAGAGGGGGAACGCTCCTCTGTACAGCAGGATCTGCGTCGTACCGACAAGAGTATTGGGGAACTGGCACAGAACATTTTGCGTTTGAATGCACAGCTCAAAGGTGCTGAAAAACGGCTAAGTAAGCTGGAGCGGGAGAAAAAGCCACTGCTGACCGGGTTGCAGCAGCAGGCGGCAGGCCTTGAGCAGCAACTGCGGCAACAGTATAAAGCTGGCAGTCAGCCCCGTTTGCAGTTATTGCTGAATCAGCGTGATCCGGAGCAGGTCTCCCGTATGCTACGTTATTACGACCGGATCAATAAGACTCTTTCTGAGCGACTCGAGTCATTTCGTCAGGGACTGATACGGCTGGACAGGGCAGAGCAGGAGATTCGTTCTGCGCAACAGGATATTTTTGATCGTCGCGATCAGCTGAAGGCCCGTTCGGAAGATCTGGAGTCGGTTCGTCAGAAGCGCCGTACTGTTTTGAGTAAGCTCGAGGTGAAGCTTAGTGACGGCGGTCAGCAACTGAAATCGATGAAGGCCGATCAGCAGCGTCTGGAAAAGTTACTGACTCAGATTCGTGAGTCAATTGAAAAGATCTCGATTGGTGGTGATGAGCGCTCCTTCCGGGAGCTGAAAGGCAAGTTGCCCTGGCCGGCAAAAGGGCATATCAGTCGGCGCTTCGGCAACAATACCGATGGTATTCGCTATGAAGGGATACTGGTGGCGCAAAAAGCAGGACAGCCGGTCCGGGCGATCCACCATGGCCGGGTGGTGTTTGCTGACTGGTTAAGAGGCTATGGTCTGCTTACAATTGTGGATCATGGGGGCGGTTATATGAGCCTGTATGGGCATAATGAGTCCCTCTTGAGAGAGGTGGGCGAGTGGGTTTCTGCGGGGGATCAACTGGCGACTGTTGGCAATAGTGGCGGCAGTAACGACTCGGGTCTTTATTTTGCAGTACGCTATAAGGGAAATTCTACAGATCCGCTTAAATGGCTGGCGAGAAGGTAGCTGTAGCGGTTATGCTGTTTTCATATTTAACAGATGTATAAAAAGGATGAACCATGACGCTGAAGCAACAGCTATCCAGCCTGACTAAACCTCTGTTGCTGGGCTGCCTGCTGAGTGGGTTGGCAGCCCCTCTGTTTGCCGCAGAGGCAACACCGGAAAACGAGGCGGTTAAAACGATTCCGCTGGAAGAGATCCGTCTGTTTACTGAAGTCTTTGAGCGTATTAAAAACGCCTACGTTGAGCCGGTTGACGACGCCAAGTTGCTTGAAGATGCTGTGCGGGGGATGTTGACCGGGCTGGACCCTCATTCAGCTTATCTGGAACCGGACGCTTTTTCTGATCTGCAGAGTCACACCAGTGGTGAATTTGGCGGACTGGGTATTGAAGTCGGCCTTGAAGATGGCTTTATCCGCGTTATCGCACCGATAGACGATACGCCTGCGCAACGGGCCGGTATAAAAGCCGGAGATCTGATTGTCAAACTGGGAGATCAGCCTGTTCAGGGGATGGGGCTGGCAGATGCCGTGAAACTGATGCGTGGCAAGCCTGGCTCTGAGCTGCTGTTGACCGTTGTCCGTGATGGCGAAGATAAGCCGCTCGAGATTATTGTGGTGCGCGATATTATTCGTGTTGCCAGTGTGAAACAGCGGATGCTTGATGACAGTATCGGTTATTTGCGGATTACCCAGTTTCAGGTGAATACCGGCAAAGACCTGCAATCGGCAATTGAAAAGCTGAAAGCGGAGAATGAGTTGACGGGTGTGGTGCTGGATCTGCGTAATAACCCGGGAGGCGTGTTGCGGGCTGCAGTAGAGGTGTGCGATGCATTTCTGGATCAGGGGCTGATCGTCTATACCCAGGGGCGGGTCGCCAATTCCGAGTTACGCTACAACGCCACTCAGAATACGCTGATCGAGAATAGTGTACCCATTGTTGTGCTGATTAATCAGGGTTCGGCTTCCGCTTCAGAAATTGTTGCCGGAGCGCTTCAGGATCAGGCCCGGGCAGTCATTATGGGCGTCGACAGCTTTGGTAAAGGCTCAGTGCAGACTATTTTGCCTTTAACTAAACAGCGGGCGCTGAAGCTGACAACTGCGCGCTACTATACTCCGCTTGGCCGTTCTATCCAGGCGCAGGGGATTGTGCCTGATATCTATGTGGCTGAAGCCGATGTGAATCTTAAAGATTCTGGAAATTTCATTAAAGAGCGTGACCTCAGCGGTCACCTTGAAAACGGTAAAGTAAACGAGTCTGATCCGACTGAACCGCCGGTTTCGACGGTAGAAAGTGATTTTCAGCTGTATGAAGCGCTGAATCTGCTCAAAGGGCTCGCTGTTGTGAAATCAGCTGCGGCTTTGCGACAGTCACAAAGCGATACACAGGCTCAGTGATACCCCCGGCGTTTATGACTGGAAAGCTCGCAGGTTTTTACGCTGTGGGTCTGACCGTGCTGCTGACATTGTTTCAGCCAGTGATGGCTGAAACAGGTCCGGCGCGGCTGATTATCATCGTTGATGATCTGGGCAATAGTCTGGAGAAAGGTATTGCAGCGATTGACCTGCCAGGCCCGGTTGCTTATGCCGTTCTGCCTCATACCCCCCACAGTGTTGAGCTTGCTGAAAGGGCTTACAGCCGGGGTAAAGAGGTGATGCTGCATGCACCGATGGCGAATACTGCGCATTTAAGGTTAGGGCCGGGGGCATTAACTGAGCATCAGAACCGGTCGCAGCTGGAGAATATCCTGCGGGATAATATCGCCTCGGTTCCCCATGTTACCGGTGTGAATAACCACATGGGAAGCCTGTTAACTCACCAGCGAGAGAAAATGGACTGGGTTATGGGAGTGCTGGCAGAGCAGGGGCTGTTTTTCCTCGACAGTCGGACAACCAGCGAGACGGTGGCCTGGAAGTCTGCTTATTCAAGGGGTATTCCCTGGCTGGTGCGTGATGTTTTTCTGGATCATGAGCAGACCACTGCGTTTATTGATAAGCAGTTTCGTCATGGCCTGCAGCTGGCTCAGCAGCAGGGGTTTGCCGTGCTGATCTGTCACCCTTACCCTGTTACGATCCGTTATCTTAAGGACGCCTTACCCCGAATAGGTGAGCAGGGCATTCAGCTGGTGGCACCCAGTGGATTCCTGTTTCAGCAGGCTGAGGCCCGGCGTCTGCTTGAAGCTCAGCTTGCTGAGCGCAAGCTGGATCATGACTGTGACCGGCATGAAGGACACTGCCGTGATCGTCTGGCTCTGCAAGGCAGTCGTCACCCCTTAAAGCAGTAGCGTTGCGTCATAAATCAGCTTTATTCCGACGATGATTGTCAGCGCTTCAAATACCCGCTTTACTAAGCCGTTACCCCGAATCAGCGCAATATGGGTGCCCGTATAAGCGCCAATGATAGCGCCGATAATCAGTGCTGGCAGCCATTCCCAGTGGGGCGGCTGTTGCAGGGCAACGGTGATAGCGCCTGAACCATTCCAGAAAAGACCGACCAGAATTAATACATAGGCGACCGCTGTTTTATAGTCCAGTCCGAACCAGCGAACCAGCCACAGAGTCACAAACAGGCCCGTTCCTGATGTCAGGGATCCGTTGAGAATACCGATCAGGCAGAGCACCAGTCCCCCCAGACACATGCCGTAAAAGTCCCGGTTGCGGGGCTGGTGGATCATGCCCAACTGAGTTTTGAAGATTGAATAGATGCCGAGTCCTGTGGTGAGCAGTCCCAGGCTGAGGATAGTCAGGCCTTCCGGCAGTTGTAATACCAGTACGCCGCCGGTGATCACTCCGGGAAGGCCAGATGCAAGAATAAACAGGCAGAAGCGTCGGTCGAGGGATTTTTCTCGCAGGTGGCGCAGGGTTGCACCTATTCCCAGCGCCACACTGGCGATTTTATGGGTCGCCAGTGCGCTGCTGAAGCTCAGTCCGAGAAACAGCAATACTGGTAGTTGAAGCAGGCCAGCACCGCCGCCAGCCATGGCGGAAAGACCGTTGGCCAGCAGCGAAATCATCACCAGACTAAGTTGTTCGATGATCACGTTTTCAGAATGTCCCGGGCTGTAATGAAGCTCGGTGGTTAGCGGCTGGCTGCGGTAGCAAGTACGCCCCACTGATCAGCCCAGTTTATCGTTGGGCGGGCTTTAAACTCACTGCGAACAAACTGGCGGATTCGCCCCTCTGCGCAGGCCAGCATCAGGTTGGCTGTCGCGCCTGTGGGCAGCTCGGTACGCAGTCCTTCGGTTTGTTCGGCGGTACGCAAAATTTGCTTGAGCTGGGTTTCCATGCGCTCAAAAAACTGATTGATGCGCTGTCTCAGCCGGTCTGTTTCACCGGACAGGGCATCTCCGGTAAGAATTCGCGCCATCCCGGGGTTCTTCTCGACAAATGCCAGTAGCAGGGTGAGAATCTGCTCACACTGTTTCATCGCATTAGCATCGGAACCGGTGATTAAGTTGATCCGGCTGAAGATGGTGTCCTCTATAAATGAGATCAGCCCTTCAAACATCCGTGCTTTGCTGGGGAAGTGGCGGTACAGCGCTGCCTCCGATACACCAACATGTCTGGCAAGGGCTGCGGTAGTGATTCGTGCGCCGGGATCGCTTTCCAGCATCATCGCCAGTGACTGCAGAATCTGTTCACGCCGTGAGGGTTTCTCGGTTACATCTGCATCCATCAGTCTTGAGCCTTCCGGTGTTGATTAGTGATCAGTGTACCTACACCCTCATCGGTAAAGAGTTCCAGGATACAGGAGTGTTCTACCCGGCCATCGATAATATGTGCGCTGTTAACGCCACATTTAACGGCGCTGAGGGCGCAATCGATTTTGGGTAGCATGCCACCATAGATGGTGCCGTCTTCAATCAGAGCGTCGACCTGAGCGGTGGTTAGCCCAGTCAGTACGTTGCCCTCTTTGTCCAGCAAACCGTTGATGTTGGTTAACAGGATTAGTTTTTCCGCCTGCAGTACTTCGGCCACTTTTCCTGCAACCAGGTCAGCATTGATGTTGTATGACTCACCGTCGCTGCCAACGCCAATCGGTGCAATGACCGGAATAAAATCAGAGTTGCTGAGCATATCAAGAACTTTGGTATTAACGTGATCAACCTCGCCAACATGGCCGATATCGATAATCTCGGGTACCGACATTTCGGGGGACTTGTGTTTGACCTTGAGCTTTCGGGCACCTAACAGCATACCGTCTTTGCCGGTCAGACCGATCGCTTTACCACCGTTTCGGTTGATCAGGCCAACAATATCCTTGTTAACCATGCCGCCCAGTACCATCTCAACCACGTCCATAGTCTTCGAGTCGGTAACCCGCATGCCATTAACAAAGTGCGATTCAATGGCCAGTTTTTCCAGCAGCTCGCCAATCTGTGGACCACCACCGTGAACTACAATCGGGTTAATACCGATCAGTTTCATCATCACGATATCACGGGCGAAACTATCCTTCAGCTTGTCATCAATCATCGCGTTGCCGCCGTATTTGATGACAACGGTTTTGCCTGCAAATTGCTGGATATACGGGAGTGCTTCGCTTAGCACGTTAGCGGTATTCATCGCATCTTTACGTGACAGTGGCATGGTTATTGTCTCTATCTGTAGGGTTTTTGTAGTTTGTAACCGCTAACTCAGGTATTTGCAAGTCAGGAATTACCCGTTTCAGTTTCTGTTCCAGCAGATGGCTGATCCGCTGCAGTGCTGCAACCGTGAGTGCTTCAATTCTGAGGGTCAGCATCGGAGTGGTGTTTGAGGGTCTGATGCCGAACCAGCCGTCGCTGTATTCTACCCGTAAACCATCCACATTGCAGACCCGGGCCGGGGCAAAATCCTGCTGCCTGAACTGTTCGATGACACAAAATTTCTGGTCGTCGCTCACCGCTATGTTGATCATGGGGGTCGAGGGCAGTGGTGGAAACTGGCCGAATAGCTCTGCGGCGGGTCTGCCTGAGTCGCTCAGCAGTTGCAGCAGTCTTACCGCGGCATAGAGGCCATCGTCAAAGCCATACCATTGTTCTGCGAAAAACAGATGTCCACTGAATTCGCCGCCGAACAGTGCCTTGGTCTGGCGCATCCGGTTCTTGATCATGGAGTGGCCGCAGCGCCACATATCGCCTTTACCGCCCAGTTTATCGATCAGCAGAGGGAGCTTGAGTGAACATTTTACGTCGTAGACGATCTCTGCGCCCGGATGGCGTTGCAGCAGGTCCTGAGTAAACAGACAGATCAACTGATCGGGTGTTATGCACTCCCCGGTATTACTGACCACCGCCAGCCGATCGCCGTCACCATCCAGAGCAAGCCCGATATCCGCGTTTAACTCACCGACTTTAGCGATCAGGTCTGTGAGGTTTTCAACTTTTTCCGGATCCGGATGGTGGTTAGGGAAGTTGCCATCGACATCGCAATACAGCGCTGAAACCTCACAGCCAAAGCGCTGCAGAAGTTTGACTATCCAGGGGCCGGGGACGCCGTTACCACAGTCAACCACTACTCTCAAAGGGCGACGCAGGTGGCGGTCCTTTAACACCCGCTTAAAGTAGGCATCGCTGATATCTCGAGATTGCAATGCTCCGGCGCCATCCCTTAGCTGATTGGAGACGATACGCTGGTGTAGCCCGGTGATCTCCTCGCCGGAAAGCGTATGCCCCCCCAGCATGATCTTAAAACCGTTGTAGTCAGCCGGATTGTGGCTACCAGTGACCATAACGCCGGAGCCGGTGTTCAGCGCATGGGTGCCGTAATATAGCACCGGTGTGGGCACCATCCCCAGGTCAATTACGTCGACGCCACTCTGTAATAATCCACGGATCAGTGCACGGCTCAGGTCCGGGCTGGAAAGACGGCCATCATGGCCGACACAGAGCGTCTGCTGATGCCGGTCACGGGCTTCGCTGCCAATGGCCTGGCCGATCAGGAAGGCGCTGTCTGCGTTGAGGGTGTGCGGGTAGATGCCACGGATATCATAGGCGCGGAATATGGTTGGATTGAGGTCCTGTCGATTCAACGGTTCAGTTTCCCTGACGTTGTATTAATGGCGGGCAGAAGAATCAAAATCGTTTCTCCATGATCGTTATTAATAGCCTCATCTCCATTGCGCGGGTTTACTTCTTTACGCAGAAGATTTTTTATCTGCGCTGCTGTGCTGGTGTGCTGCGATGATCTCAATTAGCTTACCCGCCAGCCGGCGTTTGCTGCACAGTGGCAGTTGCTGAACATCAGCGTGGCTGACGACGGTAACCGCATTATCATCACTGTTGAAACCGATATCACTGCGGGATACATCATTGGCAATAATCAGGTCGAGGTTTTTGCGGACCAGTTTATCCTGTGCATAACTGATGACATCCCGGGTTTCAGCGGCAAAGCCGACAGTGAAGGGCTTCTGCGGTTGCGCCGCAACGCTGGCAACGATATCGGGATTCTTAACCAGCCGCAGTTCCATGATCTCTTCGTTGCCTTTTTTCAGCTTATGCTCAGCAACAGCAACGGGACGGTAATCGGCCACGGCGGCTGATGCGATAAAAATATCGCACTCATCGATATGTTTCAGCGATGCGGCCAGCATTTGTTCGGCGCTTTCCACCATGACGCGTTCACAGCGCTGCGGTGCCGGGAGGTTAACCGGACCGCTGATCAGAGTGACCTTGGCACCGGCGTCAACAGCCGCTTCAGCCAGTGCGTAACCCATCTTGCCTGAGCTGTGGTTGCTGATATAGCGTACCGGATCCAGCGCTTCGCGGGTGGGGCCGGCAGTGATAAATACCCGTTTACCACTCAGTGCTCCCCGGTCAAACAGTGCTGCGGTTTGTTGCGCGATCTCAACAGGTTCAAGCATCCGCCCGGGACCGGTGTCGCCACAGGCCTGTTCACCCACACCCGGGCCTAGCAGACGTACGCCTTTTTTCTCTAAGCTGGCGGCATTAGTTTGTGTCTGCTGATCGCGCCACATCGCCTGATTCATTGCCGGTGCCAGTACGATAGGGGCTTCGGTTGCCAGGCAGATAGTGCTCAGCAGGTCATTGCCCTGGCCGCCGTCTAAGCGTGCCATAAAATCAGCACTGGCAGGGGCGATCAGAACCATATCGGCCCACTTTGCCAGCTCAATATGGCCCATGCCTGCTTCCGCCTCAGGGTCGAGCAGGTGCAGATGTACCGGATGGCCCGAGAGTGCCTGCATGGTCAGGGGAGTAATAAATTCTGTTGCTGCCGGAGTCATCACCACCTGAACATCAGCTCCCGCGCTTTTCAGAAAACGGGTGAGTTCAGCGCTTTTATAGGCAGCGATGCCGCCAGTGATACCTAAAACAATCTGTCTGTTAGTCAGTCTCTGCATACCGGGTAACTATATTTTCTGCGGTAATTTGGGAGGCATACGATACCACTATCCTGGATTGAGTTACATTCCTGAAGCGAGTATCAGGAGGCTGGTCTACAATAACCCGGGTTAATTGAGGCTTTTCGAAAATCGATTTTTAATGAGATAACACAGGGATGTGAACATGGCGATTACGGACTGGCCGGAGGCAGAGCGCCCCCGGGAGAAGTTGTTACGTCAGGGGGCTGCGAGTCTGTCTGATGGTGAGCTTTTGGCCATTTTTCTGCGTACCGGCGTGAAAGGGAGTAGTGCCGTGGATCTGGCCCGGCAGCTGCTGATACGTTTTGGCGGTCTGAGACCCTTAATTAAAGCGGATCAGCAAGCGTTTTGTCAGCAGCTAGGGCTGGGACCGGCGAAGTATGTTCAGCTTCAGGCGGTGCTGGAGATTAGTCGGCGTTGTCAGGCCGAACAATTGCAGCGGGATTCTGCGCTGACCTCGCCAGATCTGGTGAGAGATTATCTGCAACTGCAGCTGAGTGACCGCAATCGCGAGGTGTTCGCCTGTTTGCTGTTGGATAGTCAGCATCGGGTGATCTGCTTTGAAGAGTTGTTTCAGGGGACAATCGATAGCGCGACAGTTCATCCCCGGGAGGTGGTTAAGCTGGCGCTGAGTCATAATGCCGCGGCAATTATTCTGGCTCACAACCACCCCTCCGGTATTGCTGAGCCGAGCCTGGCGGATCAGAATATTACTCAGCGGATCAAAGAGGCGCTGAGTCTGGTTGATATCCGCTTGCTGGACCACATGGTGGTCGGTAGCGGAGTCACGGTATCCCTTGCCGAGAGGGGGTTAATTTGACTGTTAATATAATTGTGTGGCTGTATAGCCATTAGCGTTTGTTTTCTGTACAATGCGCGCTCTTCTATCCACCGGTACGGGTTATTGTCTTTGGTTTGGACGCTCCGCCTGAGGATATTGCAGCCACCCTATTTAATTCTGGGATCAATGGCTTAAGATCCAATAAGTATCTGATAGAAGGTTACATAAACTATAGTTAAAAGGTAATTTTCATGTCTCGAGTTTGCATGGTTACAGGTAAGCGTCCTGTAACAGGAAACAATGTTTCCCACGCACTGAACCGTACACGTCGTCGCTTTTTGCCGAACCTGCACTGGCACCGTTTCTGGGTAGAAAGTGAGCAGAAGTTTGTACGTCTGCGCGTTTCTTCCAAGGGTATGCGTATCATCGATAAGAAAGGCATCGATGTTGTGCTGGCTGACGTTCGCAAGAACGGCATTAAAGTTTAAGGAGCACGATTATGCGCGATAAGATCAAGATGGTTTCTTCTGCTGGTACTGGTCACTTCTACACCACTACTAAGAACAAGCGTACTACTCCTGACAAGCTGGAAATGAAGAAATTCGATCCAGTTGTACGTCAGCATGTAATGTACAAAGAAGCTAAGATTAAGTAATAATCTGAGCTAAGTATAAAAAACCCGGCTGGTCCGGGTTTTTTTGTGCCTGCTCAGACCTGAACCCATTAATCTGAAGTCCGCTGAATATGCCAGAATTACCAGAAGTTGAAACCACCCGTCGGGGCATCGAGCCCCATGTTGAGGGGCGAACGATCACCGCGCTGACGGTTCGCCAGCCGAAATTGCGCTGGCCGGTTCCTGAGCAGTTGTCTACATGGGTTGTGGGGTCCCGGATTAGTTCGGTAACCCGAAGGGGGAAATACCTGCTAATCAATCTGTCGGCTGGTTCGGTAATGATCCATCTGGGGATGTCTGGTAGTCTCTATATGGTATCCTCTGATCAGCCAGCGGCCTTTCATGACCATGTCGATCTGGTTCTCGACAGTGGTATGGCGCTGCGGTTGACGGATCCGCGCCGGTTTGGCTCGGTATTGTGGCAGCCTGCCGGGCAGCAGCATCTGTTACTGGAAGCGCTGGGACCTGAGCCGCTGAGCAGTGATTTTACGGCAGACTATCTGCAACAACGCTGCGCTGGACGTAAACAGGCGATCAAACAGTTTATTATGAACAGTCAGGTTGTCGTGGGTGTGGGTAATATCTACGCCAATGAAGCACTGTTCAGTGCGGGAATTCACCCGAAACGGGCTGCCGGGAATATTTCTGCTGCAAGACTGAAGCGACTGGTAGATGAGATAAAGGCTGTTCTGTCCCGGGCCATAGAGCAGGGGGGAACCACACTGAAGGACTTCGTCGGCGGTGATGGTAAGCCTGGCTATTTCAAGCAACAACTGAATGTGTACGGTCGTGGCGGTGAATTATGCCATCATTGTAAATCTACGCTGAAAGAGATCCGTCTTGGCCAGCGATCCACTGTTTACTGTCCGGAGTGTCAACGATAATGGGAATTCTTGAGCCGCTTTTAAAGCCAACCCCAACGGGGGGGGAGGTCTGCCCAAGCCGGGAAGATCTGCAACGGGCCCTGGGTAGTGAGTTCTATCTGGCTAAGCGCGAGACATTTCATGTGGGTGAGCTGCCAATACACTGTGAGATTTATGAGTATGATGTCGATGCTCCGGTACTGATGTTCCTCCCGGGTATCGGCACCTATGGCGAACTCTATGCCGAGATGCTCTGGTCGCTTTCGCAGCAGGGTTACAATGTGGTCGCCATCGACCCCCCGGGGCATGGCTACTCTGGAGGCGAGCGTGGTGTCTATACGGTTGAATCGGTGCAAGCAACCATCTCCCAGGTGATTGATGCTCTGGAGCAGCGCTTCGATGGCCCCTGTTATATCTATGGCTACTCAATTGGTGCTCTGCTGGCGGTTGCTGCTGCAGAGAGTGATGAGCGGATCAGTAAGGTTGTTTGTGGCACGCTGTTAACTACAGAAGTCCCCCCGGATCTGTTTCACCTGCTTGGCTGGCAGTGGACCTGGGGCAGCGCGATGCTGTTTCCGGGGCTGCGGTTACCACTTTCCTGGATGGTGGACTATGATCAGTTACTGGCGGGGCATCCTGCAGGTAAACTGATCAATAGCGATCCCATGCTGGTGCTGGATTATCCCTTTAAAACACTGGCCAGCCTTTTTAGCCACAAGGCCGGGATTATGCAGCGCAAACACCCATTCCAGATGGCTCTGGTTCAGGGGGAGCAGGATGAGGTGTTATCGGTTGGTTATAGCCGTCGGGTTATATCTGAGGCAGTGCAGCCGATTGAGCTGATTACGGTTCCCGGAGAAGGGCATATGATGCCGCTGACGGCACCTGTTAAGCTGGCGGGTATCATTGCTGACTGGCTCAATACTTAAATGTTAATAGTAGTTTAATAAGCATTAACTCTAAGAGTTGAGTCTGGCAGGGGCTTGGCTCAAAATTCCCGCCTTCCTGTTACTGGTTTTGCTCTTGGTTCGGTCATTTATCTGCTGCAGGTCTGTCACCGAAGCTTAAATAGTTGTTAATCACTCTGTAATAGTTTTTGGAGGAAAATGTTGCCAAACAGCAAACATTTGGTCCGGAACTATGAACGCACTGCAGCAACGCATAGTCGCATTTGATGTCACACTGTACTACCTCTGTTTTGGTACCTGCAGGCTACCGGTGATGCCGACAATAAGCCGTCTGATCTCCAAACTGGGTGATGGCGGAGTCTATCTTGTTATCGGCCTGCTGGTGGCCTGGTTTGAAATTGAGCGGGGTATTGATTTTCTGTTAGCAGGATTATTTGTGTTTGCCATTGAGTTGCCTGTTTATATGTTTCTTAAACAAGCGATTAAGCGTGACCGTCCCTGCGACCGTTTTGCCGATGTGATACCACAGATTACCCCTTCGGATAAGTTCAGTTTGCCATCAGGACATGCCGCAGCCGCCTTTGTTTTTGCCACGGTGCTCAGCTATTACTATCCGGCATTAATGTTACCTGCCTACACAGTGGCGTGTCTGATCGCCCTGGCCCGCGTGTTTCTGGGGGTGCACTATCCCACCGATATCCTTGCCGGGGCTGCTTTAGGTCTGATCTCCTCGGTCATTGGATTAAATCTGCTCGCGCTTTTCTGATGACTTTTTTCTAATGGCTTAACAATAGTCGGGATCTGTAATGAAAATTCTGTATGGCGTTCAGGCAACGGGTAACGGTCATATAACCCGGGCCAGAGTGATGGCGCCGGCACTGGCTGAAGAGGGAATCGAGGTCGATTTCCTGTTTAGCGGTAGGTCGCCGGATAAGCTGTTTAATATGGAACCGTTTGGTGAATATCAGGTTCGTCGTGGGCTGACCTTTAGTGTATCCGATGGCAAGATTGATCGCTGGCGCAGCCTGACTCAGAACAGTCTTATTCAGTTAGTGAGAGATATCAGAGCGCTGGATCTTCAGGACTATGACCTGATCATCAGTGACTTTGAGCCAGTGACGGCCTGGGCAGCGAAACTACAGAAAAAGCCTTGCATCGGTATTGCTCATCAATATGCTTTCCGATATCCGCTTCCCGGTCCGGGCATTGGCCGGGTAATGATGCCGATGATACGTTTCTTTGCTCCGGTTCAGCAGGGCATCGGTTTGCACTGGCATCACTTTGACGGACCGATACTGCCACCCCTGATAGAGGCGCAGCCCTATCCGATTACGGTGGAACCAGGGATGATTCTGGTCTACCTGCCGTTTGAAAACCGTGAGCAGATTCGTCAATGGCTGTTACCGTTCAATGATTATGAATTTCATGTCTATTGCGATATTGATACCCCTGAAGATGAGGCGCATATTCTTTGGCGGCCGCTGTCCCGGGATGGATTTCGTCAGGCACAGGCATGTTGTGACGGGGTGATTGCCAATTGCGGCTTTGGCTTAGCCAGTGAGGTGCTACAGGCGGGGAAAAAGTTGCTGACTAAACCGCTAACGGGTCAGCCTGAGCAGGTATCTAACGCCGCTGTACTTGAGCATCTGGGGTTGGCGGAGGTCTTTGCGGAACTTGAGGAGAGACAGTTTTATCGCTGGGCTGCTCAGCCTTCACCGGAGCCGGTCGCGTATCCCGATGTTGCACGGGCGCTGGCTCGCTGGATACACTCCGGTTGTGATCGGAGTGCAGAATTGCTGGCCCGGGAGTTATGGCGGGATGTGTTGTTGGAGCCGGTGATTGCTTAGTCGATAATCCGATGCTTATGAGCACATGACTTATAAGGCAGGCTTTAACTTAAAGAGTGCGGGGCGGAAGCGCTATTTGAACCAGAATCTGAACCAAAAAAAGAGAGTGCTCAGTTCCTCTGAGCACTCTCTTTTATTTTGACTGGCCAGATGATCTGTTCCTTATTCCTTTTCCCTGGTGAAATATGATCAGCATCCTGCTGACGTCCCTGTTTCCGTGTTCACCTAAAGATCATCTACGCCTGAGACTCCAGCCGCTTGCCGTTCCCTTCATCCGTGAAGGCCATCGTTCCGTCAGAATTAGTATCCTATTTCAGCTGTTATGCTGCTATAGGAAAAAATCCTATTTTGCGCAGCTGTATCTGAAGTGCTTTTTTATGAGGTATTAAGTGGTTAAAACAACGGGCAAAAAAAAAGAGAGCACTTAGTTCCCCTTAAGTACTCTCTTCATATGGCTTCCTTATTCCCTGCAGTTAATCCTAGGCATCCTGCCAGCAATCCATGCTTCCTGATCCGCTTGTCTGGGCCTTCCGCTGTGCAGTCCCTAACGTTTAAGCTTCCTGAAGCACATAATGTGTGAATTACAGACGAGGGGATATAGGAAAAAGTCCTATTTTTTGATTGTGCGTCAAACAACACGGGTCTCAGCTCAATTTTCCGTCCGAAGATGGACATGTCGGGTGCTTGGACATAAACTATACAAATCTTGTCGGGGTGCCCATTGGGCTGAGAGTTGGAGTGAGATTAGGCCAATAACCCGCGAACCTGATCCGGTTAATACCGGCGTAGGAAATCGAGATAAACCGAAAGACTGCCTTTGTCGTACCCGGTTTAGCTCATTAATGCTGGACTGGTACTGATGTCTCAAAAGAATATTCCAATTGCTCTAACTATCGCAGGTTCTGACAGTGGCGGTGGCGCGGGTATCCAGGCTGACCTGAAAGCATTTTCCGCATTGGGTGTTTATGGTGCTTCTGTGATTACGGCAATAACCGCTCAGAATACGCTCGGGGTCAGGTCGATCCATTCAGTTCCGTTAGCTGTGATATCTGAGCAGATAAACGCTGTATTTGAGGACCTTAATGTAGCGGTGGTGAAAATCGGTATGCTGGGCGATGCTGAGACCGTCGCCTGTGTTGCAGACCGGCTTGCACATTATAAACCCGCTTTTCTGGTTGTTGATCCGGTGATGGTGGCAAAAAGCGGAGACGCTTTATTGTTGGATAGCGCCGTGGAGATGCTGAAAACCAGGCTTATTCCCCAGGCATCACTGATTACGCCTAACCTTCCTGAAGCGGCAGTCCTGCTGGGCTGTGCGGAACCCACTACACTCGATCAGATGGAAAAGATGGCGGAGCAGTTGATGTCGCTCGGTGCGGCAGCCGTATTGCTCAAAGGTGGTCACCTTGAAGGGACCGATGATGCGGTTGATATGCTCTTCGATGGTGATCAGTTCTACCGCTTTTGCTCTCCCAGGGTTGAAACCCGCAATACTCATGGTACCGGTTGTACTCTGGCATCGGCTATCAGTGCCGGGCTTGCCGCAGGCTTAAGTGTGCCGGAGGCGGTGCAACAGGCAAAAGATTATATCTATGCGGCTATATCCGCAGCAGACCGATTACATGTGGGGCATGGGCATGGTCCCGTGCATCACTTTCATCGATATTGGTAACCGGCTTCAGTCGGAACCTTATAAGAAAAACTCAAGACGCAGGTAATAATATGACCGATAGTCAAACAGTTCTAAGTCGTAGTGCACAGGTTGATGAGGCTTCAGTTCAGCCGTTTCCTAACTCCCGCAAGGTGTATGTCGAGGGTTCCCGTGCGGATATCCGGGTGCCGATGCGTGAGATCTCACTGGCTGATACTCCCACCGATATGGGGGGGGAAAAGAATGACCCTCTCTATGTATATGATACTTCCGGGCCTTACACCGATCCGGAAACCAATATCGATGTTCGTCAGGGTCTCGAACCTCTGCGGGCGGGCTGGATTGAGGAACGCGATGATACTGAACAGCTGGACGGACTGAGTTCAGAGTATGGTCGTGCCCGGGAGCAGGATCTGCGTCTGGATCACCTGCGTTTTGAACTGACCCGTAAGCCATTGAAAGCAAAGCCAGGGAGTAACGTTACTCAGCTGCACTATGCCCGCAAGGGTATCGTGACGCCGGAGATGGAATTTATCGCCATCCGTGAAAACATGAAGCTGGCTAAAGCACGTGCTGAAGGCAATGTTGTGGCTCAGCAGCATCCTGGCCACAGTTTTGGTGCTCAACTACCCGATGAGATTACGCCTGAGTTTGTCCGTCAGGAAGTGGCAGAAGGGCGAGCGATTATCCCTGCCAATATCAATCACCCTGAAGTAGAACCGATGATTATCGGCCGGAACTTTCTGGTAAAAATTAACGGTAATATCGGTAACTCTGCACTGACCTCCTCTATCGAAGAGGAAGTGGAGAAGATGACCTGGGGTATCCGCTGGGGCTCCGATACCATTATGGATCTGTCTACCGGTAAGAATATTCATGAGACCCGTGAGTGGATTCTGCGTAATTCTCCGGTCCCTATCGGTACCGTGCCGATCTACCAGGCCCTGGAAAAGGTAAACGGTGTTGCTGAAGATCTCAGCTGGGAAGTGTTTCGCGATACACTGATCGAGCAGGCAGAGCAGGGCGTGGATTACTTTACAATACATGCCGGTGTGCTGCTGCGCTATGTTCCGATGACCGCTAAACGGATGACCGGCATTGTCTCCCGTGGGGGATCTATCATGGCGAAGTGGTGTCTGGCGCATCATGAGGAAAACTTCCTCTACACCCATTTTGAAGACATCTGTGAGATCTGTAAGGCGTATGATGTGTCTTTCTCCCTGGGTGATGGTCTGCGCCCGGGTTCTGTTTATGATGCCAACGATGAAGCTCAGTTCTCCGAGCTGGAAACACTGGGTGAACTGACTAAAATCGCCTGGAAGCACGATGTGCAGGTGATGATCGAGGGCCCTGGGCATGTGCCGATGCATATGATTAAAGAGAATATGGATAAGCAGCTGACCGAGTGTCATGAAGCGCCTTTCTATACTCTTGGGCCGCTGACGACGGATATCGCTCCCGGTTACGACCATATCACGTCCGGTATCGGTGCAGCGATGATCGGTTGGTACGGCTGTGCGATGCTCTGCTATGTGACGCCAAAAGAGCATCTGGGATTGCCAAACAAGGATGACGTAAAGACCGGTATTATTACTTACAAGATTGCAGCCCATGCTGCCGATCTGGCCAAAGGTCACCCGGGAGCCCAGATCCGTGATAACGCGATGTCGAAAGCGCGCTTTGAATTCCGCTGGGAGGATCAGTTTAATATCGGTCTGGATCCGGATACTGCCCGGGCGTATCACGATGAAACTCTGCCAAAAGAGTCGGCAAAAGTGGCGCATTTCTGCTCTATGTGCGGTCCGAAGTTCTGCTCAATGAAGATCTCGCAGGAGGTGCGTGACCTGGATGAAGCGCAGATTGCATCTATACAATCGGCGGCAGAGCAGGGGATGAAGGAGAAGTCGCAGGAGTTCAAAGAGACCGGCGCGGAGATCTATCACAAGGTCTAAGCTGTAACGGGACATGTGTTCTGCAACATAAAAAAAGCCGCTGATGTCAGCGGTTTTTTTGTATCTGTTGTAATACTTTCTCAAAGAGTCGCAGGTGGTTGTCCAGCGTTTCTGCCATCGGTTCTGTGAGTAAGCCGCCGCGTGCATCAGTCGCACCGACCATCATCAGATTATCCACCATCGAAAATGACTCGATACTAAAGCCGTCCTGATCGGTTGCTGTTCCCTCAATCCGGTCGCTGTAAAGGCGGCCATCCAGGGTGTAACCCCAGACAGGTTTGTTCTGTGCGGCCATATAGCCCATCTCAAAGGCGCTACCCACATCCATACTGGGGCCTCTGAAAGGGGTCATATTAGCGATTATCAGGTCGCAGTGGTTCATCAGACCGATATTGGCCTGATAGATCCTGATCCCCGCTTCAAACGGTGATAGCTGTGACAGGTCTATTTCGTTATCCAGGGGGAAATGACCGGTGAAACCGTATTGCTCACAAAGCACTTTTTTGGCAGCGCCCAATTCTGTTGCGTTGGGCCAGAAAACATCCGGGCCTGCGAGATAAATAGACTGTTGCACCATATCACTCTTCCAGCAGAGGGTGTCCTTTAGGTAGTTGGCGGCTGATCCACAGGGCCAGTTTATGTTTCATATTGGGTTCGGTTTCCTCGCCCTTAGCCAGTGGCTGAATAAGTTTGTCCAGTACCAGCAGGCGATAGAGCGCGGTGACTTTATTGCCGGCACTGTCTGTGGCTTCAAACTGTCCGGCCCCGCGTTTTTCCATATAGACGCCACCGATACGGATCGCCTCTTTGACCAGTTCTGCTTCATGCTTCAGCTTTTTCATCGCTCTCTCCAACAGCTCTAATCGGGAATTGGCTGTCACTATCGCATAGCAGCCAGAGCGGGGTAAATATATTAAGAAGGATTTTATCGGGATGGTATGACCATCCCGATAGTGTTCCGATAGCGCTGAACGCTATTAGTTAGTGGCTTATCATGCCATGAGGGGTATCTGACATGACTCGTTTGAAAGTGGATTGAGAGAAGCAGAGCAGGTCCTGATGATCCCCCGCTTCCATATAGCAGTCGGGTTCATCGGCCAGATGGTCATCCCAGATTACCTGCATATTATAAGCCTGCCCCAGTGCGGGGACGGCTCCACTGTTGCAGTCTCTGAAGAGAATCTTTACATCCCGCTGAGCTGCCGGAGAAAATATCCGGCCCATCTGCTGGTTGATTGCGTGCAGGTCAACCCGCCGGTCGGATGGCACAACAGCCATCATAAAGCCTTCGTCATCTCTGAGTACCACGCCTTTAGCCATTCGCCGCGCCGGGACATGTGCGGCAATGGCTGAGCTGAGCGAGGTTTCCGCATAGGGGTGTCGGATCAGGCGATAGGGTATATCCTTGCGATTAAGGAACTTTTGTAGAGTGGGAGATACAGACATCTAAATAACCTCCTGACAGTATAACTGCCTGTCCTGAAGTCTGTTGCCAACGGGTACATTAACCCTAGGATGGCATATCGAAGGATAGCTCAGAAATAGGTATACTGCTGGATCTCTTTTCAATTACCGCGGCGTTATTATGAAATACAGTATTATTCCGGTTACTCCTTTTCAGCAGAATTGCACACTTTTGTGGTGTGAAGAGAGTAAAAAGGCGGCGGTGGTTGATCCCGGTGGTGATATCGCTGTGGTGTTGGCCAAAATTGAGGCGCTGGGACTGGAGCTGGAAAAAATCCTACTGACTCACGCGCATATTGATCATGCCGGCGGAACCGCTGAACTAGTGAAGCAGACCGGGGTTCCCATCGAAGGGCCGCACATTGGCGATAAATTCTGGATTGATGGTTTGTCTCAGCAAAGTAAGATGTTTGGCTTTCCACAGGTTGAGATCTTCACTCCGGATCGCTGGCTGGAAGATGGTGACAAGGTAAGTGTGGGTAATGAGACTCTGGAAGTTCTGCATTGTCCTGGGCATACTCCGGGCCATGTGGTTTTTTATAGCCCGCAGAGTCAACTGGCGCAGGTGGGCGATGTTCTCTTTCAGGGTTCGATCGGCCGCACCGATTTTCCTCAGGGTGATCACGCCACACTGATCAGCTCCATTCGTGAAAAACTGTTTCCTTTGGGCGATACCGTGGCGTTCATTCCCGGCCACGGGCCGATGTCTACCTTGGGTCATGAACGCCAAACCAACCCCTTTGTCAGCGATTCCAGGGGTTAGTCCGAGTTTTCAGTGGTGGTTGATACACCACCACTGACAATAAAGGTAGTGACTTTTCCTGCGCTTACGTCAAGCGGAATTACCTGGTCTCTGGGAACGATAATCAGATTGCCGGAAAAGTTGTATGAGTCTGGCAGATAAACAGAGACTTCCTCTTCGAGCCCGAAGCTATTCAGATCCTCGCAGGTCAGGAACCCCATCACTTTGATGGTTTTTTCCCTGTTCAGGCAGACCATCACCGGTTTATCAAAACTTTTCTGGTCACCCAGCAGCGCCTGGAACAGGTCTTTCAGTGAATTGTATAGCAGCTTCACGACCGGGATTCTGTCCATCAGCGAGCCGATAATATTCATCAGGAAGCGGGTGAGGTATAGCGACCCTGCAATCCCCGTCAGCATAATGATTACAATGGTAAGCAGTATACCCAGCAGGGTCTCTGTCAGGCCTGGCTGTAAACCCGGGATAAAATAACCGATCAGAGAGCCGGCAGCCGAAAAAAGGGTTTCATTCAGTGCGGTGAAAATAAGAAACACCAGATAGATGGTCAGCACGAAAGGTAGCAGTATCAGTAAGCCCTGGAAGAAAAAACGCAATATAGTTGTCATGAAAATTTTTCCTGTTGAACACCAGTGATAGCGGGTTGTTCAGCTATAATATCCCTCATGCATCATTTGATGTCGGAGGTGTTTGATGAATCAGATTGACTATGGTGATTACCGTATTACAGCTCTGGTCAGACATATGGGTCATAATCGCTGGATGCTTGAACCTAAAATCTATCACAAGGATCTTAAAGATACGATTTTCCATAATGCCGGAGAGCTTGAAACAGCACCCGAGAATCAGGTTATCGTAGCCTCTGAAGATGAAGCGATTCGTCAATGTTTTGAGTTGGGCAGGTTAGTGATAGATGCCGATCTTAACTAAGGGCTTGCATCATACTTTCTGCACTTTTAACCGGCTTTACTCGGATTAAGACTAAATTCAGCCGATAGGGCATCGTTGTTGGTACTCCAGCGATTGCATCTCGGCCAGACGGCTATATGTTCTGGCAAACTCAAATATCAGGCTACCCTCCATATAAAGATTTTCCAGCGGCACTTCCAGACTCAGGAACAGGTTTACGCCTCGGTCATAAAGCTCATCGACAAGACTGATGAAGCGTCGCGCCGGATCATCCATGCTACCCAACAGCACCTGGCGTTCTCCCGCTTTTACCGCCAGACTGCCGTCTTCTGTACCACGGGCTTTGATCTGCTCCCGGCTGCGACTTCCCAGTAAGGGCACCTGGCTGATAAATATATGGCTAAAGCGGTTAGCCAGGTCGATATAATCCATCTGACTGCGGGCGCCCATACAGATATGTTCAAAGTCAAACCAGACACACTCCGTACTAACCGCTTTGGCGGGTATAGCTCTCTGTAACACTATAACTTCGTCGGGTCGGGGAGGGGTGTTGCTAATGGTTGTATAGAGCCCGGTCAGCTGCTGCTCCGTGTCAGGGTGGTTCTGGTTTCCTGGATGAAATATACACGGAGCCGGGGTCAGCGTGCGCAATCGGTGATCGGTTTCTCCGGCCAGGTTAAATACCCGCATCTGTTGGTTAATCATTGTAATAATCGGTCTGACCCGGTCTTCAAAAAGCGGGTCTTTACAGAGTTTCTCTGGTGGACGGTTGGAGGTCGTGATCAGAATAACCCCGAGTCTGAGAAGCGATTTGAACAGCTTGCCCAGGATCATCGCATCGGCAATATCATTGAGAAAAAACTCATCAAAACAGATCAGTTTGTATTGGCGGGCCAGTTTGCTGGCGATCAGCTCAAGAGGGTCTGGCTTACCCTGCAGTTCGCGCAGTTGCTGGTGGATCTGAGCCATAAAACGGTGAAAATGATGACGCAGACAGATAGTGCCGGGCAGATGAGAAAACATCAGATCCATCAGAAATGTTTTGCCGCGTCCTACCGGCCCCCAGATGTAGATCCCTGCTGAATTGCCGGGATGGGTGTTGCCCGATATCAGGGATTTATAGACTGGGTCAAGGGCCTCAGCCAGGCGCAGCTGATCCGGATCATGCTGGTAACCGTTAAAGGAAAGTGCCTGGTGGTATATATCGATAAAATCTTTCTGCATCGCCGTCGTTCCGTTGGTAACCGTCGCATGATAATGGTTTTCCCGGAGATATAGATAGGTTAATCTTCCTGTCTCTGACCTCTGGGGGAAATGATGGTAAATAGTTTACAGTCGCTGCGTACAGGCTCAATGCCAGATGAGCAGCAGCGTATCAGTGAAGTGCTTGAAGCGGGTGTTGAAAAACCTCAGGTGTTGTTCTGGCAGTATGATCGCGCTGCTATCATTATGGGATGTTCGCAGCGTCCTGATGAAGGGCAAATTTGTCGTTCTGAGTCGGCTGGTTTAGCTATTATACGACGTCGTTCAGGAGGAGGGGCTGTACTGGCTGGTCCCTGGATGCTGAGCGTGACTGTTTTTATCCCTCCGGATCATCCGGTTGCAAAGCAAAATATTATTGAGATTTTTTCCTGGCTGGAGCAGATCTGGATCGATTCACTGAGAGCCTGCGGTGTTCCTTGTCGGGGAGTGGATCAGGCTATGATTGATAATTCTAAAACGATCAGTCAGCAACAGGATCTCAAGTGGGCCTGTTATGCCTCCCTGTCCCATGGTGAAGTAGTCAGTGAAGATGGCCGAAAGCTGGTTGGTCTGGCACAGATCAGAAAGCGTAAAGGTGTGGCTCTGGTCAGTGGTCTGCATCTCTACCCCTCAGACTGGAGTCTGCTCAGCTCTGTTGTGGTGGACAATGCGCTGCAGGGAAATATTCTGGAGCAGCTTAACAGTGATGCACAGAGTTTGTCCGGCACCGCTGCTGAGACGCTTCTGCCTGACCTGATCAACGCGTTTGCAGAGCGGATACCGGAAGATTTTGTCCGGACAAAACTTTAATCATTTTTTTAGCAAACCCGTTTTTCAACGATATCTGTTTTTCGGCTGTTTTGTTGATCATTTATGCAGCAGCTGAGCCAGTTCCACCAGTTGTGGGTTGAGCGGCTTCTTCTTCTCCATTATGTCTAATAGTGGTGTTGCGGTGATCTTGCTATTGATCATACCGACCATGATGTCGGTGAAGCCTGCCATTAAGTAGGTGACTGCCGCTGCGCCCAGGCATGAGGCCAGCACCCGGTCATGGCCGGTCGGTCTGCCGCCCCGCTGTATGTGTCCCAGAATACATACCCCTGGTTTTTCACCATGGGTTTCGAGCTGATTAGCCAGGCGATAGGTCAGGCCCGGTTTGGGACCTTCAGCGACCACGATAATACCGCTGCTGCCTCGCCCTTCTGCGCGCTGGTTCGCCAGTGAGAAACACAGAGCATCCAGTTTAAAGTCAATTTCGGGGACAACAATCATCTCTGCACCGCAGGCAACGCCGACCTGAGATGCGATATGACCTGAATTTCGTCCCATCACTTCAACCAGAAATATTCGTTCGTGAGATACCGCCGTGTCACGGATTTTATCGATCGCTTCCAGGGCAGTATTGAGAGCGGTATCAAAGCCGATGCTATCATCAGTACCATAGATATCGTTATCGATGGTGCCGGGCAGTCCTACAACAGGGAGACCGGTCTCCTGGGTTAACAGATGCGCCCCGGTAAGGGAACCATCGCCGCCAATGACAATCAGGCCCCCGATACCGTGCTCTTTAAGTATCTCAGCCGCCTGATTGCGTACAACCGGATCTTTAAATGCTTCACAGCGATCGCTTTTCAGGATCGTACCGCCCCGCTGAACAATATTGGTGACGTCACTGCTCTTGAGTTCAGATAGGTCGCCGATGATAAGTCCACTGTAACCCCGGTTGATGCCAAATACCCTGATGCCCTGATTGAGGGCCGCCCGGGTAACGCTTCGGATCGCCGGATTCATCCCGGGTGAATCGCCGCCGCTGGTCATAACGGCAATCGCATTGATTTGGGTGGTTTTTTTCAACTCGGGAAGGCGATACATATCTTGATTCCGCAAATATTAATATCTTTCAATATTATGCAGTTGAAGATTTTAGACAACTATTTTTCGAGGGCTTATAAACGGAAATCTGGTAACTCAGGGTAATCACTGCTAAACAATATAAAGATGACAGCTCAAGCAGAGAAAAATGAAACCATGTGATGCAGAGTTGGTAGCCCTGCTTATACTGGACGGTTTTACGGATTACCGTAAGCAGTTTAAAGCGATTACCCGTCAGGCTAAAGCCTGTTTCGAAGCGGCTGACTGGCAGGCGATTCAAGGCCTTTCAGCAGAACGCATCGACCTTTATGAGCTGGTGGTTAAGCATGTAGGTAAACAGATCAGTGCGGCTATCAGCGATGTGTCTGACCATGCGCTCTGGGCCGGTGTAAAGGCCTGTTATATCAGTCTTATTGTTATCCGGGACGATGCTGAACTGAGTGAAACATTTTATAACTCTATCTATTGCTCACTCTTCGGTCACCGGCAGATAACTGATCAGCTGATGTTTATTCGCTCAAGGACTGGGGCTTTACCGCAATTGGATGCGCTCAATACCGGTCAGATTTATCGCAGATATACGCTTAAAAATGGCCTGGTCCCTTTTCTGAGTCAGTTGCTGGACGATTATCAGTTTTCCATACCCTGGGAAAATAAACGCAGAGATATACGCAACCTGCTGAGATACATCCGGGTAAGCTTTGCCGCAGATGTCGTGGCCGATGATAAAACCGTAATAGAGGTGATTCATTCCGTTTTTTACCGTAATAAAGCTGCCTATATCGTAGGCAGGGTCCATTTTGACCACCAGGCAGTGCCGTTTATTCTGCCCGTTCTGAATAATGAGCGTGGTGGGGTGTTTATTGATACTGCGCTGACAGATGAAAATGACGTGTCTATTGTATTTAGTTTTACCAGGGCATACTTTTTGGTAGATGTCGATATACCTGCAGAGTTTATCCGTTTTTTACACTCACTGATTCCAATGAAGTCGATTGCGGAACTGTATAACTCAATCGGCTTTTACAAGCAGGGAAAAGCTGAATTTTATCGCAGTTTTATGGCTCATATCGAACAGACCTCTGATCAGTTTGAAATTGCGCCGGGCACCAAGGGGATGGTTATGACAGTATTCACACTGCCATCCTATCCGGTGGTTTTTAAAATAATAAAAGATCGTTTTGCGTCGGCCAAGCAGATCACCAGAGAGGGGGTGAAAGCTAAATATCAGTTGGTAAAAAGGCATGACCGGGCCGGCCGGATGGCGGATACACAGGAGTTTGTAAATCTTTCACTACCAAGAAAACGGTTTTCTGACACGTTGTTGAGTGAGCTAACGCAGGTTGCTGCTTCATCGGTTGATATCGGTGTTGATGAAGTTGTAATTAAGCACTTATGGACAGAGCGAAGAATGATTCCCCTCAATATCTATCTTGATGAGATGCTGCATCAGGATAATGAACAGGCGGTGTTTCTGGCGATTAATGAGTTTGGTAAGTGCGTTAAAGAGTTAGCCGCAGCAAATATATTTGCCGGTGATATGCTGTTTAAAAACTTCGGCGTAACACGTCATGGCAGAGTAGTGTTCTACGATTATGATGAAATCTGTTATCTGACTGAGTGTAATTTTCGCTCGATTCCCGAGCCGCTTTATCCTGAACAGGAACTGGCAGCTGAACCATGGTATTCAGTTTCAGCGAACGATATCTTTCCCGAAGAGTTCACATTGTTAACGGCCTGTGATCGCAGAATTCGAAAGGACTTCAATCAGCTGCATGGTGACTTGCTTGACCCTGAATGGTGGGTGAATATGCAAATACAGGTTAGTCAGGGAGCTATTATTGATCTGTTTCCCTACAGAAAATTGCGCCGCTTTGATCGGGATCCCCCGGTATAGCTTGCTGTTCGTGTCAGGGTTGTGATATCTGTAGACGCTGTAATATGATGTTCTGTAATTGCTGCTATAATCGGCTACTTATACGGTTTCCGATAAAAATTCAAAGGAGTGGAATATGGCTTTTCGCAACACAATAACCTCATTTGTTATCGCTTTTGGGGTGTGCGTAGCCTCAGGGGGAATATTCGCAGGAGATCCTGTTCCGGTTAAAGAGGTCGTTACCATTGGTACCGGTGGTGTTACCGGTGTTTATTACCCGACCGGTGGCGCCATTTGTCGTCTGGTAAATAAA
Source organism: Amphritea atlantica (assembly GCA_024397875.1). Taxonomy (NCBI): domain Bacteria; kingdom Pseudomonadati; phylum Pseudomonadota; class Gammaproteobacteria; order Oceanospirillales; family Oceanospirillaceae; genus Amphritea; species Amphritea atlantica. The sequence goes on along the minus strand of CP073344.1, from coordinate 3,087,293 downwards.
AGCCGTGCAGAACATGGTATTCGGTGCGCCACTGAAAGTACTGCTGGTTCCATAGCGAATCTTGAACAGATGGCGGATAAAGATATTAACTTTGGTATAGCTCAATCAGACTGGCTGTATCATGCCTATAACGGTAGCAGTGAGTTTGCCAAAGCGGGTCCTGATCGTGATCTGAGAATAGTTTTTTCCCTCCACCCGGAACCCTTTACTGTGGTGGCCCGTGCCGACAGCGGCATTAAAACCATTGATGATATAAAAGGTAAGATCGTCAACATAGGTGAGGTTGGTACAGGGCAGCGCGGCACGCTGGAAACGCTGATGAAGGCTAAAGGCTGGACAGAGAAGGACTTTGCCCAGGCGACAGAACTAAAGGCTTCAGCACAGGCTAGTGCTTTATGTGCCGGCGAGATTGATGTAATGATCTATATAGTCGGTCATCCAAGCGGAGCAGTTAAAGAAGCAACTACTTCCTGTGACAGCGTGCTGGTTGATGTGACGGGTCCTGTCATTGATAAGGTAGTTTCAGACAATAATTATTACCGGCACGAGACTATACCTGGCGGTCTCTACCGTGGTAACGAACAGCCCACTAAGAGCTTTGGGGTTGAAAGTATCCTGGTTGCTTCAGTAGATACCTCAGAAGAGGTGGTTTACGAGGTAGTGAAAGCTGTATTTGAAAACTTCGATATCTTCCGTAAACTTCACCCGGCATTCGCGAATCTGGAAAAAGAAAAGATGGTTCAGGCTGCTAGCGGTGAATCTTTTCATCCAGGCGCACTTAAATACTTTAAAGAGGTTGGTCTGATTAAGTAAAACTTCAGACCGCTGCTTCGCGGCTAGCTAGAACGGAAACTGCGTTTCCTGCAAGAAAAAAGCAAAACAAAATATAAAAACCGCCGCGAGGCGGTTTTTATGTTTTTGTAGGAGCCCCTTTAGCATGCCCTCTGGGTACCAGGGGCGATGGGGTATCTGATAGCGTTGGCGAATTAATTCACCGCTGGAAGCAGTTCCTGGCTACTAGCAAGTCGCGAAGCGACGTCTAGCCAGCGGCGCAGCCGCGTTCTAGCGACTCGTCGTTAAAAACTCCAATGTTTTTCACGATTTCTTAACTTTTTCGTGCTCCCCCTGTTGACTCCTCAGCTCCAGAATGTAGAATGCGCTCCTCGCTTGAGACAGCCACCGGAAACGGTCACTGAAACAAGTCGGGCTGTTGAGTTTAAGGCCTTGATAACACAGAGTTAAATCTGTTAATCGAGTCGGGATAGCAAAACAGGAAGGCGATCAGAATGGTTTGAAAATTTGCTTAAAATTCTCAAACAAAATGGTTGACTTCAACGGGGTGTTGAGTAGAATACGCACCTCGCTTGAGACGACTCACTGGCAACGGTTGAGAGTTGATAGCAACGCTCTTTAACAGATAGATCAGATAATTCGTGTGGGCGCTTGTTGAGATGAAGCACAAAAGCTTTATCAAAGTAAGCGACACATAAGTGAATTCATGCAAATGTTTTTATGCAAGTTGTTTAATGCTTTGAGCTAGATTTACCGAATGCCTTTTTCCGGCATTCTTGATTTAAACTGAAGAGTTTGATCATGGCTCAGATTGAACGCTGGCGGCAGGCTTAACACATGCAAGTCGAGCGGTAACAGAGAGTAGCTTGCTACTTTGCTGACGAGCGGCGGACGGGTGAGTAACGCGTAGAAATCTGCTGGTAGTGGGGGATAGCCCAGAGAAATTTGGATTAATACCGCATACGCCCTACGGGGGAAAGCAGGGGACCTTCGGGCCTTGCGCTATCAGATGAGTCTGCGTCGGATTAGCTTGTTGGTGAGGTAATGGCTCACCAAGGCGACGATCCGTAGCTGGTCTGAGAGGATGATCAGCCACACTGGGACTGAGACACGGCCCAGACTCCTACGGGAGGCAGCAGTGGGGAATATTGCACAATGGGCGAAAGCCTGATGCAGCCATGCCGCGTGTGTGAAGAAGGCCTTAGGGTGTAAAGCACTTTCAGCAGTGAGGAAAGGTTGTAGTTTAATACGCTATAGCTGTGACGTTAACTGCAGAAGAAGGACCGGCTAACTCCGTGCCAGCAGCCGCGGTAATACGGAGGGTCCGAGCGTTAATCGGAATTACTGGGCGTAAAGCGCGCGTAGGCGGTTTGTTAAGTCAGATGTGAAAGCCCCGGGCTCAACCTGGGAACTGCACCTGATACTGGCAAACTAGAGTACAGAAGAGGGTGGTGGAATTTCCTGTGTAGCGGTGAAATGCGTAGATATAGGAAGGAACATCAGTGGCGAAGGCGACCACCTGGTCTGATACTGACGCTGAGGTGCGAAAGCGTGGGGAGCAAACAGGATTAGATACCCTGGTAGTCCACGCCGTAAACGATGTCTACTAGCCGTTGGGGAACTTGATTCTTTAGTGGCGCAGCTAACGCACTAAGTAGACCGCCTGGGGAGTACGGCCGCAAGGTTAAAACTCAAATGAATTGACGGGGGCCCGCACAAGCGGTGGAGCATGTGGTTTAATTCGACGCAACGCGAAGAACCTTACCTACTCTTGAAATCCAGAGAATTCGCTAGAGATAGCTTAGTGCCTTCGGGAACTCTGTGACAGGTGCTGCATGGCTGTCGTCAGCTCGTGTTGTGAAATGTTGGGTTAAGTCCCGTAACGAGCGCAACCCTTGTCCTTATTTGCCAGCACGTAATGGTGGGAACTCTAAGGAGACTGCCGGTGACAAACCGGAGGAAGGTGGGGACGACGTCAAGTCATCATGGCCCTTACGAGTAGGGCTACACACGTGCTACAATGGCGGTACAGAGGCCGCAACCCCGCGAGGGTGAGCAAATCTCAGAAAACCGGTCGTAGTCCGGATTGGAGTCTGCAACTCGACTCCATGAAGTCGGAATCGCTAGTAATCGCGAATCAGAATGTCGCGGTGAATACGTTCCCGGGCCTTGTACACACCGCCCGTCACACCATGGGAGTGGATTGCACCAGAAGTAGCTAGCTTAACCTTCGGGAGGGCGGTTACCACGGTGTGGTTCATGACTGGGGTGAAGTCGTAACAAGGTAGCCCTAGGGGAACCTGGGGCTGGATCACCTCCTTAAACGATAGCGGATTCTTAGCAAGCGTTCACACGAATTATCTGATCACTGATAAAGAGAGCAACTAGGCAGCCGAAAGGCTGTTTTTTATGCGATAGGCTTGTAGCTCAGCTGGTTAGAGCGCACCCCTGATAAGGGTGAGGTCGGTGGTTCAAGTCCACTCAGGCCTACCAATCTTACGTAATACTACGTTGTAGCACGACTCGCATAGTGAACTATGCTTCACCGTACTACGCCTTGTCTTACGCAAGATGGCGCCGGCTGTTTGGGGCTATAGCTCAGCTGGGAGAGCGCCTGCTTTGCACGCAGGAGGTCTGCGGTTCGATCCCGCATAGCTCCACCATTAACTGAATTATCTGGTTGCTCGTCTGAAAGTATTAAAAAATACGCATCTCCGATGTTTATCTTTTAAAGCTTTTAGCTTTATACGCTCTTTAACAATTGAATCCTGTAACAAAACGAGAAAAATGTACAAGCGCTAATCCGGCGTAAATGTATCGTTATTTCAGCGTCATCTTTAAGATGACAAAGAAGTTTTATCAGTGACTTTGACAGACCCTTTTGGGTTATATGGTCAAGTGACTAAGCGTGCACGGTGGATGCCTTGGCAGTCAGAGGCGATGAAGGACGTGGTAACCTGCGATAAGGTTCGGTGAGTCGGTAAACAGACTTTGACCCGGACATTTCCGAATGGGGAAACCCACCCAGTATAAGCTGGGTATCTCTTAAGTGAATACATAGCTTTTGAGAGGCGAACCCGGGAACTGAAACATCTAAGTACCCGGAGGAAAAGAAATCAACCGAGATTCCCCTAGTAGCGGCGAGCGAACGGGGACCAGCCCTTAAGCTACTTTAACGTTAGCAAAACACTCTGGAAAGTGTGGCCATAGTGGGTGATAGCCCCGTATGCGAAAACGTTTTAGTAGTGAAATCGAGTAGGACGGGACACGTGATATCCTGTCTGAATATGGGGGGACCATCCTCCAAGGCTAAATACTCCTGACTGACCGATAGTGAACCAGTACCGTGAGGGAAAGGCGAAAAGAACCCCTGTGAGGGGAGTGAAATAGAACCTGAAACCGTGTACGTACAAGCAGTGGGAGCGGTCCTTGAGACCGTGACTGCGTACCTTTTGTATAATGGGTCAGCGACTTAATTTTAGTAGCAAGGTTAACCGTATAGGGGAGCCGTAGGAAACCGAGTCTTAATAGGGCGTGCAGTTGCTAGGATTAGACCCGAAACCGAGCGATCTATCCATGGGCAGGTTGAAGGTTGAGTAACATCAACTGGAGGACCGAACCGACTACCGTTGAAAAGTTAGCGGATGACCTGTGGATCGGAGTGAAAGGCTAATCAAGCTCGGAGATAGCTGGTTCTCCTCGAAAGCTATTTAGGTAGCGCCTCGTGTCTCACCATTGGGGGTAGAGCACTGTTTCGGCTAGGGGGTCATCCCGACTTACCAACCCGATGCAAACTCCGAATACCAATGAGTGCAATCACGGAGACACACGGCGGGTGCTAACGTCCGTCGTGAAAAGGGAAACAACCCAGACCGTCAGCTAAGGTCCCAAAGTTATGGTTAAGTGGGAAACGATGTGGGAAGGCTTAGACAGCTAGGAGGTTGGCTTAGAAGCAGCCACCCTTAAAGAAAGCGTAATAGCTCACTAGTCGAGTCGGCCTGCGCGGAAGATATAACGGGGCTCAAACCATACACCGAAGCTACGGACGCTGTTTACAGCGTGGTAGAGGAGCGTTCTGTAAGCCGTTGAAGGGAAAGCTGTAAGGCATCCTGGAGGTATCAGAAGTGCGAATGCTGACATGAGTAACGATAAGGGGAGTGAAAAACTTCCCCGCCGGAAGACCAAGGGTTCCTATCCAATGCTAATCAGGGTAGGGTGAGTCGACCCCTAAGGCGAGGCTGAAGAGCGTAGTCGATGGAAACAGGTTAATATTCCTGTACTTCTTGTTATTGCGATGGAGTGACGGAGAAAGCTAGGCCAGCACGGCGTTGGTTGTCCGTGTTTAAGGTTGTAGGTTTAGGACTTAGGAAAATCCGGGTCCTTCTAGACTGAGAATTGATGACGAGCCCTCTTTTGGGTGAAGTGGTTGATGCTATGCTTCCAGGAAAAACTTCTAAGCTTCAGATAACAAGAAATCGTACCCCAAACCGACACAGGTGGTCAGGTAGAGAATACCAAGGCGCTTGAGAGAACTCGGGTGAAGGAACTAGGCAAAATGGTACCGTAACTTCGGGAGAAGGTACGCCGGTGCTGGTGATGGGACTTGCTCCCTAAGCTGGCGCTGGTCGAAGATACTAGGTGGCTGCGACTGTTTATTAAAAACACAGCACTCTGCAAACACGAAAGTGGACGTATAGGGTGTGACGCCTGCCCGGTGCTTGAAGGTTAATTGATGGGGTTAGCTTCGGCGAAGCTCTTGATCGAAGCCCAAGGTAAACGGCGGCCGTAACTATAACGGTCCTAAGGTAGCGAAATTCCTTGTCGGGTAAGTTCCGACCTGCACGAATGGCGTAACGATGGCCACACTGTCTCCACCCGAGACTCAGTGAAATTGAAATTGCGGTTAAGATGCCGTATATCCGCGGCTAGACGGAAAGACCCCGTGAACCTTTACTATAGCTTCGCAGTGGACTTTGATATTACTTGTGTAGGATAGCTGGGAGGCTTTGAAATCTGGACGCCAGTTCAGATGGAGCCAATCTTGAAATACCAGCCTGGTACTATTGAGGTTCTAACTCAGGTCCCTTATCGGGATCGAGGACATTGTGTGGTGGGTAGTTTGACTGGGGCGGTCTCCTCCCAAAGAGTAACGGAGGAGTACGAAGGTGCGCTCAGCATGGTCGGAAATCATGCATCGAGTATAAAGGCATAAGCGCGCTTGACTGCGAGACAGACACGTCGAGCAGGTACGAAAGTAGGTCTTAGTGATCCGGTGGTTCTGTATGGAAGGGCCATCGCTCAACGGATAAAAGGTACTCCGGGATAACAGGCTGATACCGCCCAAGAGTTCACATCGACGGCGGTGTTTGGCACCTCGATGTCGGCTCATCACATCCTGGGGCTGAAGCCGGTCCCAAGGGTATGGCTGTTCGCCATTTAAAGTGGTACGCGAGCTGGGTTTAGAACGTCGTGAGACAGTTCGGTCCCTATCTGCCGTGGACGTTTGAGATTTGAGAAGAGTTGCTCCTAGTACGAGAGGACCGGAGTGAACGAACCTCTGTGTTCGGGTTGTCATGCCAATGGCATTGCCCGGTAGCTATGTTCGGACAGGATAACCGCTGAAAGCATCTAAGCGGGAAGCCCCCTTCAAGATGAGATCTCACTGGGGCCTTGAGCCCCCTGAAGAGCCGTTCAAGACCAGGACGTTGATAGGCTGGGTGTGTAAGCGTTGTGAGGCGTTGAGCTAACCAGTACTAATTGCTCGTGAGGCTTGACCATATAACGCCAAAAGCGTTTGGTTAGCTGATAAATTAAGATACATCGCAGGCTGAATAAAACAGCCACGGATTAGAGTTTGTACATGACTCTCCGATTACAGGATTCAAATGACGCTTTGAACAGATAAGCAAACGCTTTAGTTCAAATCGTTAGAGCAACCAGTTTTGCTTGGCGACAATAGCGAGATGGAACCACCCGATCCCTTACCGAACTCGGAAGTGAAACGTCTTAGCGCCGATGGTAGTGTGGAGCTTCTCCATGCGAGAGTAGGTCATCGCCAAGCACCTAATTACGAAACAGCCCCGATCATGCGAATGATCGGGGCTTTTTTCGTTTGAGACGCGGCTACGAAGTTTTAATAAAGTCGTAGCCAGACGCGACTGCGTCGCTTGCTGGAACGGCGCTGCGCGCCTGCTAGTTGCTAGAAAAGGCAGGATGCATCTCCTAACCATTTAAGGCACCTCTGCGCTCTCAGTGTCCTGGGTGGTGAAGTGAGGTCATGGCTCTTTCATATCCAACTCTGGATTGGTCATGCGCCAGTAACCTTTCTGTCATTCATCACCTATACCATCCTCGGGTTGTAAAATTAACCCCGGAGACCTGTTATGCCTGTCAGTCGTTTCAAAAAATCACTTTTGGTTCTGTCAATTGCTGCTTCAGCCACTGTTGTTCAAGCCAATTCCTTTAACCGTATTGCCAGCTTCGGTGCTATCGATAATTTACCAGAAGGGACTGAGTCAGAGCGGGAGACGTCTCCTGAAATTATTGCTGCCAGTGAAGATGGTAATACACTGGTCTATTCTGATAGTCCTTTCGAGGCATTAGGGTTCGTTGATATCACGAACGTACAGATGCCGGTCGCCGGAGGACTGGTTAAGCTGGATGGAGAGCCTACATCCGTTGCAATTGGTGGCAATACCGTTTTTGCGGGTGTTAATACCAGTGAAAGTTATACCCAACCTTCGGGCTATCTGATGGCTCTCGGATTGCAAACACGTAATGAGTTAGCCCGCTGTGATCTGGGTGGTCAGCCTGATTCTGTGGCTGTATCTAAAGATGGTCGCTATGTCGCCGTGGCTATTGAGAACGAGCGTGATGAAGATCTCAATGAGGGTGAATTGCCTCAGCTTCCTGCTGGCTGGGTAACCGTCGTACCGGTTAAAAATGGTCAGCCTCAATGCGATAAACTGATGAAGGTTGATATGACGGGGCTGGCAGAGATTGGAGCGACTGATCCTGAACCTGAATTTGTTGATTTCAACAGTCGCAACGAAATCGTGGTGACACTCCAGGAAAATAATCATCTGGCAATTATCGATGCAGCCAGCGGCAAGATTCTCAACCATTTTTCTGCCGGGAGTGTTGAGCTTGACGGTATCGATATCAAGAAAGATAAAAAGCTGGATTTCAGCGGAAGCCAAACCCGTCTGCGTGAACCTGATTCCGTTAAATGGATTGATGAGAACCGTTTCGTTATTGCCAATGAGGGTGATATGAATGGCGGTGCCCGCGGGTTTACCATTTTTCATAAAGATGGACGGATATTGTTTGAATCTGGCACGTCGTTTGAGCAGGAGATTATTTTAGCCGGCCACTATCCTGAGAAACGTTCTGGTAAAAAAGGAAGTGAGCCGGAAGGTGTTGCTGTGGGCGAGTTTGACGGCCAGACCTATATCTTTATCCTCTCTGAACGGGCTTCGGTTATCGGTGTTTATCGAGATACGGGAGGGGAGCCTGAGTTTGTTCAGCTGTTGCCTTCGGGTATTGCTCCGGAGTCTGCGGTGGTGATACCTCAGCGTAATCTACTGGTGAGTGCTAATGAGAAAGATCTGATTGAAGATAAAGGTCCTCGCGCGCATGTCATGTTGTACGGCTTTTCTGATGCGCCAATTGCTTATCCACAGATAACGTCTACACGAACCAGTAATGGTACGCCGATCGGTTGGGGGGCTTTATCGGGGCTGACAGCAGATCCTGCTAAGCCGGGTATGCTGTACGCGGTGAACGATAGCTTCTATGCTAACCAGCCTACAATTTTCAGTATTGATGCAAACCAGACCCCTGCAAGAATCACAGCAGCAATTCCGGTTTTACGTGACGGACAAGCAGCTAAAAAACTTGATCTCGAAGGTATTGCAGCGGATGGAAAGGGTGGCTTCTGGCTGGCGTCTGAAGGTAAAACCAAAAAAGATGTTCCTCACGGGATTCATCATGTAAACAGTAACGGTGAGATTGATCGTACAATTGATTTCCCCGCTGAACTGCTGAAGCATGAGATCAGGTTTGGGGCTGAAGGGATTACTATGATTGGTGAGACTCTGTGGGTCGCAATTCAGCGGCCCTGGAAGGATGACCCTGCTGATCAGGTTAAACTGTTAGCTTATCACCTGAAGACAAACAGCTGGGGCGCTGTGCACTATCCACTTGAGCATGTTTCAACCGGTTGGGTTGGTCTCTCTGAAATTGTTAACCATGGTGATCAGGTCTATATCATCGAACGGGACAATCAGCTGGGTGAGTCTGCGCAGGTGAAACGTCTCTATCGTGTTTCTACAGATCAGTTGAAACCGGCTGAGATCGGTTCAGAGCTACCAGTTGTTAAGAAGACATTGGTTCACGATTTTCTCCCTGACCTGAAGTCTCTGAATGGCTATGTACAGGATAAGATCGAAGGGTTTACCGTAGATGCTGCAGGTAACGGTTATGCGGTTACAGACAATGATGGCGTGGATGATAGCTCTGGCGAGACTCTGTTTTTCAGAATCGGAAAGATGTAAAACCTGAAAAAAATAGAAGTATAAAAAGGCGATCATTGATCGCCTTTTTATTATAAATTCGTTATGGCCTTACTTTGTTAGGGTTTATTTTTATGTGGTTGTTATAAAAACTTCATATAAATTTATTATAAATTTAACATAGATGATTTTTTTGTTTTAAAAAATTATTTTAATTGTCAGTTAACCTTTCTGTAATATTTTCTAGCTATTATCGCAGCCAATAAATTTTTGCTTAAATAAATAAGGCAGTGGTAATGCGATTTAGTTCAAAAAACTTCATTTCTTTTTTGTTGTTTTCTTTATCAGCCTCTACATCGGTTTTGGCCGATGTTAAATTATCCGCTGAAAACGGTATCTATATAATCGCTGTAAATGGTGTTGAGCTGGAAAGTGATTCTTTAATTGGAAATAAGCTATCAGCTCAATTACCAAATGGTGTAAACCAGATTCTTGTTCGCTACTCAGCAGAGATAGAAACATTCGGTGATATTGAGATAGAAAACAGTAATCCGCATATTATTGTTTTTAAAGCACAAGATAACAGTCTTAAACTTTCAGCTCCTGAAATAAAGCGTATGTCAGAATTCAACGAGTTCGATAATGGTCAGCAGTGGCTGCTTACTGATAGCGCCGGTCGTTCAATCAGTTATAAGTCAAAACCCCTGATTAAAGAGGGCTTTCAGCTTAGCCGTGATTATGTAAGAGAGCTAAATGATTTTAACCGGTCTGGTGATGAATTATCAATCAATTACCTTCCGTCCGATATGCGTGACTCGGCTAAAAAGGCTGAGAGTAAAAGTGTTGTTATTTCATATAAGTTTTCTGATGAGTCAATTGATAATAAAAAATATGTAAATCTTCCCGAGCAACTTCTTCAGTATTGGTATTTGAAAGCCGATGCTGAAACCCGTGAAAGGTTTAAAGATTGGATCAGTGATAAATAATTCTATTTTGGATATTTGCCTTATTGTCGATGAGGTGGCAGGGAGTGCCTTTTAATAATTTAACTTAATTAACTTTTGTCTTTTCTTAACTGGAGAAAGAAATGAAAAAGCTTATCCTGGCTGCTGCTATTGCAGCGACTACTGCTGGTTCTGCAAGTGCTGCGACTATTTACGAAGGTAAAGGTCTGACTTATAAGCTGAAAGGTGACTTTCAGATTCAGCTTCGTAAAGATGCTGGTGAAGATCAGAAGCTGGATGTTGAATTCGATGATCTTGAGTTGAAAAACTCTGTTATCTACGATCTGGGCGACGACATGAAAGCGTTCGGTCAGCTGGACTTCGGGTATAAGAATGCTGCGGAAGGCAAAACTGATAGCAGCCACCTCGAAGAAGCCTATGTGGGTATGCAGTTTGGTAACGTTTCTGTATCCATCGGTCAGCAGAACTTTGCCGTAGATAGCTTCGGTGTTGATGCGCAGCTCGAAGACAAACTGAAAGAAGATCAGTTTGATGCTACCGAAACTTCTGGTAATGATGTGGTTCGTGTTGATGTCAACATGGATAACTTTACCCTGATAGCGACTACCGAGCTTGAAGCTGGAAGCGAAGACAGTGCGGATGGCAAAGGGTATGATCTGTTCGTATCTACCTCCGTGGGTGGTGTCGATCTGGGAGCTGCATACCAGAACTATGACGAAGACCCGTCGGTTTCCGGTGATGTTGATGTTTGGGGTGTAAGTGCGTCTTTTGATGCAGGATTTGCAGAATTCGGCGTTGATTACAGTAAGGCTGATGATGGGACTGTTGAGACTGATCAGTATAACCTGATGACTATTGTTCCTGTTGCCAAGACAACTGACCTGGGTCTGGGGATGACTAAGGTTGAAGAAGATGGCGCTGATGATGTTACTGAGTGGTACGCTAACGTTGTTTACAAGTTCCCAACTCAGAAGAACGTATCTGTGTTCGCTGAGATTGCTGATACTGATGAAGATGGCGTGAAGATGGGCTATCTGGCAGGTATGCGCGTTAAGTTCTAATCAGAACTTTTGTGAAAAACAAAGTTCATTCTTAGTTCACCCCTTCGAGCTTTGAATGACCATTTTTCAGGCCGGTTTTCGAACCGGCCTTTTTTAGTTTTTAAAAGCCGCGCTCAGTTGTCCGAGATCCGAAGTTCGTAAAGGCATGGAGAAATTTTTACCACAGAGGACACAGAGCTCACTGAGAAGAGCTTTTATTTTCCTCTGTGCATTCCGTGGCGAGTCTGAGTTACAAATGCAGCAACCGGACAAGTTGCCGAAGGCAACGTTCGGATAAATGAATTGATCGAACTAGCGAAACGATCGGACATCGGCTCTTAACCCGCCGATTTTTCTTTCAGGTAATCATGGCATTCCTGCCAGTCACCACGGAATTTTATCCGCTCTGCCTTCAGACTAAGCTGATACTCATACATCGGATCGTAATACCATTCTAGCAGTGGTGTAAGCCAGTTCAGGTGAGCATCGAATCCTGCGCCAGCCTGATGGCCCTTTATCGCTTTTTGCATCTCCTCTCGCAGGATCTGCCAGCGCTCATTGCCCAGTCTTCTGCGGATTTTATCCAGTCCGGACAGAAGGTACTCTTCACAGAGTATCTGTCCCTGTTCCTCACCGTGAACTCGGGTATAGTCAGCAACCATGTCGATAACATAATCCTGAAGTAATCGTTGCAGACGAACCTCCAGTGGATCTTCTACTACGGCAACAGGGGCGGCAAGCATTTTCTGGTAGAGCGGAGCCGGGAGGTCAACACTGCCGATATGCCGGCCTTCATCTTCCAATACCAGTTGTTGATATCCTGCATGCTGCTTTTTCAGCATCGCAATAGCGGTGATATTTTCAAAGTTGATCTGAGTATTCTGAGCATTAACGTAGCCGCCAAAGCTGGAACCCCGATGATGTGCAGCACCTTCCAGGTCGATGGCGTTAGCCAGTGTGTTAACCATCAGTGTTTTGGCTGAGCCGGTCTTACCTCCGACAATATGGAAAGGCATCGTGCCGGACAGTTCGTCAATAACATCCAGAAGGGCGTTTCTCAGAGCTTTATATCCTCCCAATACCAGCGGGTAATCGATACCGGATTCTTTAAGCCACTGTTGAGTTGTTCGTGAGCGTAAGCCGCCACGGAAACAGTAGATGTATCCCTCCGGGTTATCGCGACAGAAGTTCAGCCAGCGTTCCATTCTTTGCTCTTTAATCTCACCGCTGACTAACTGATGCCCCAGTTTTATCGCGGCTTGCTGCCCCTGCTGTTTATAACAGGTGCCGACCTGAGCGCGTTCGTCATCAGTCATCAGTGGAAGGCTTACAGCGGTTGGAAAGGCTCCCTGATTAAACTCAACCGGCGCCCGAAGATCGACCATAGGGGTATCATTCAGAAATAGCTCTCGGTAATTATCGGTATCTTCGCGCATAGGGTTCTTGTATCAATTGTTGTGATTAGGTTTTATAGCTAAGCTTTATTAAATGAGTTACCAGTTGCTGATTATCTGAGCAGATTACTTTTCAATGCTTATCTTCTGCAGCTGGCGGTCATGCCAGCGGCTCAGTAATATCAGTGCAAAACAGGCGCCCAGCAGGGCCATAAACATATCTGATTGGGTATCCCATACATATCCCTGTGTACCCAGGAATGCCGCAGCTGATTCACCGCTGAGCTCTGCAACCCACCATTCAATTAACTCATAAAGAGCACTAAAGGCGAGACAAAAACTGATAATAAACAGGTTCAGCCATCGGTAGCCATTAACCGCCTCTGCCCGAATAATGATCTCTCTGGCGATGATGGCCGGGATAAAACCCTGAGCGAGGTGGCCCACTTTGTCGTAATTGTTGCGCTGCCAGCCAAACAACTCGGATATCCAGTCAAAAAGTGGCACTTCGGCATAGGTATAATGTCCGCCAACCATCAGTATGAGGCAGTGGATCAGAATCAGCACATACAGCAGCGGTGTCAGCGGATACTTTTTCCAGGTTAAGGCTAAGACAGCGGCACCGATCAACGCGGGCGCAACCTCAAGAAACCAGGTGAACTGATCTTTGGGATTGATTGCCGACCACAGGAGTGTCGCCGTAAATGTGATAATCCAGAGTATTCGCATCTGCGCAGTATAAGTTATTTAGCAGGCCTAAAATAGCGCTGCCAGCAAGGTTTACCCGATGCGACGTCGCCCGGCAGAGATGTCTCTGCGGGAGTCCGGCGTCATGCAACGATAGGGATTACCATTGCTGGAATATGCAGCCGTTGACCGGTCAGTGATTTTTCGCTGGCGGGTAAAATATCCTGGCTTGGCCAAAGCCCGCTGGACAGTGCTTTCATATAGCCATTTTTCAAACCGGATTCTGACATCTTCTTGGCCGTTTCAGCGTGATTATAAGCTAACCGCTGCCAGCTGCAGATGAGCTGCTGATCAACTTTGGATATAGTCAGATACCAGGTTTCGGAGCTGGCATCGTTTGCGGGCATACCAATCACCCCCGCATTTAACCAATACCCCGTGCTGAACTTTTGACCGAAAGGGATCCCACAGTGTCCGGCAAGAATGATATCGCTGCCGCAGTGCAACAGTTGTTGCTGAGCGATGTTTGCCGCATCGGAGGGGAAGATAAACTGGTTACTGCTGCTAACGCCAGCATGGATCGCGGTGAAGGCATGCTGACCATAGTCGAAGCTGATTCGCCCGGGCAGCTGTCGCATCCAGGCTTTATTGGCTTCGCTGACCCGGGGAAGGGTGTAGTTATACCATTGGGCAGACAGCAGGTCACATGCACTGCCTGCGTTAAAACCACAGCCACAGTCTGCGGCACCGTAGCCTACAGACTCTTCACAATTACCGGCAACAACCGTGATGCCCCACTCTCTGATCAGATCGACAGTCTCATCTGGCTCGGCGCAATAGGCCACCAGATCGCCGGTACAGAGCACATTGTGCGCCGGTATACACAGGTCATCAGCGATCTGTCTGATAGCACGGGTGGCCTGGAGGTTGCTGTATGGCCCGCCAAAGATTAACAGCGGACTCGATTCATCGGGCTTGAATGGGATCATACTGTGGTTTCTGTCAGGGTAGGGTGTTGATGCTTACTCATCATCCCCGCCCAGAACAGCAGGCAGCCTCCAGCCAGAACACTGAGCGATATCCACAACAACTTAGTGTATTTATGGCTTTCTCCAAGCAGATGTGTGTGTCCTGAAGATTCAGTGAAATACAGTGCTGCACCTGCCAAAGCCATAGCGAAACAGCTGAGATAGCTCCATAGAGGAATATCGGTCCGTTTACCCCATAAGGAGAAGAATATCACCGGAGCAAGGTACATCGATGCGGTACCACTGACGGCAACTGCGCTGAACAGATCTTTATTGCCGACAAACACCAATAGCAGACCCAGTAAAACAAATACCGCCATGGTAATCCGGCCGTTGGTCAGGGATGGCTCAACCCATTTCATGTCCACCGCAACCAGCTTCGAGGAACTGGACAGGGTGCTGTCGAGGGTAGACATCGCGGAGATGACCAGAATAATATTGAACATTAGCATCGGCATTTCACCGAGCAGCCGCAGCAGCGCTGCATTCATCGCTTCACCACTGATGGCGCTGGCTCCGGCAATGATACCAAAGCAGCCAAACAGTACAATCGAGATAAAACTGATCCAGGCTGCATGGTAGAAGCTTTTGCGGGTGGTTTCCCGGTCCGCGAGAAAGCCCCGGTCCATCATCACCGGGTCATGCATCGGATAGCTCCAGATCTGCAACAATGCGACCAGAATCAATACCGGGCCGGGGTCCGTTATAACGAAACTTTTAAACATCAGTGTCGCGCTGGTGAGCTGTCCTGTTGTCAGAACGAGAATTGTCAGGCCACCCAGTAAAATCAGAAACAGTACCATCTGAAACAGATCGGTACGCAGTGATGCATGGAGACCACCGAGCATCGAATAGACCAGTGTGATAACCGCAAACAGCGCAACCGCAGCGGTATAGGATGTACTGCCAGCGACACCGAAGAGAATACCGATAACCAGGATGTTGGCAAAGACTTCGCTGATCAGGCGAACGCCGATGACGAAGTTGTAACAACGGGTCCCCCAGCTGCCAAATCGGTCGGTCAGGAACGCCTGTATGCTGTTAAAGCCGTGTTCAAATCTGACAGAATCGATAATCTTAGCGCCGGTCAGAAAGGAGAGATAGTAGGTGGCATAGGCCAGGGTGCCCCAGATACCGTAATAAAAACCGAGAATGGCTGCGTTCAGGAGTGATCGGGCAAAGATCCAGGTGGTGACCTGTGAAAAGGTCAGTATCAGCAGACCAGGTGGCTTGCCTCCAGGTGAGTGACCCTTAAAAAAAGCATTATTACTGTTTGCTTTCGGGCTGAGAAAAACTGAAATGATAGCGACCGCAGCAACTGCGATGATAAGTGATATGTCCATTTGCTGTCCTGACACTTGTGAAAAAATGTGTTTTGTAATTATTAACCGAGAAACTGAAATCAGAATGAAAAATATCGGCCGTTGACAAAAATATGCAGGTTACCATAACAGTCAGATTTTATAGGCAAAAAAAAGCCTGTCATTTGACAGGCTTTTTACTATACAGAATTTACACGTATTTTTTACCGGTAGGCACAGCGACAACAGGAATCGTAGCGCCTTTAATGACCTGACGTGTTGTCTGGCTGTGGTGACCAAAGGTGTTTTCAGAACCCATAACAATCATATCCACGTTGCGTTTGGCCGCAACTTTGAGGATTGAGTCCGTATAGTTCCCTTCAACGATCATGTGTTCGATGTCCAGATCAACAATCTTATCCAGGGATCCCAGTTCCTCTTCGCAGAACGTTTCGACCCGGGCTTTCATCTGCTGCATAACCTGATCGATACCTTCATCATGCATCTTCTTGACGACGTCTTCCGGCAGGTAGTTTTGAATCAGGGCATGTCCCAGCTCACCGATCGGCTCGATAACATGCAGCATAATAATATGTGCTTTCATCGTCTGAGCAAGGTTCACCGCCTGTCTGAAAACCGGGCGGGTGTGTTTGCCCAAAGAAGTTGTGTACAAAATTGTCTTAATCTCAGGGAGTGGCATGCTCAATATCCTCATAAGTTACTGTTCAGCAGCATTGTGCTGAATCAGTCTGTTTTCTGGAACCGTGTTGTCGGCATTCAGTTTCGGCTGACTGACCCGGTCCAGTAGATAAATGATAGATTTGTAATCTAAACCGCTATGGTGCGATAACCCTATTTCACAGGTGCGGCTGGTCGAATATCCGCTCGTACAGCCTTCAACATCCTGCCTGAGTGAGCGCAATGCGGACTCATTCAGCTCGGGTGTTGAGAATCCCTTATCACCGGCAAATCCGCAACAGGTTATCTTCTCCGGAATAACCACATTGGTTACACAGGATTCGACAATCCTCTTCAGCTTGTCGGTAATTCCCAAGCGGGTTGTGCTGCAGGTTATATGCAGTGCTACGGTTTCCTCAACGGGTGAAATCACCAGCCGGTCGAGCAGAAACTCATGGATGAACTCTACCGTATCAAAAAGTTTAATACGTTGATCTGTATTATCTTTTAGTCTAAGACTGCAGGGGCTGGTATCTGAAAACACAGGATACTCACCATTATTTGTCGCCTTAAGCAGCATCGCTTCAGTTTCTGCGGCCTTATAATCGGCAGCGTCAAACATCCCTTTTGACTGGAATGGCATACCACAGCACAATTGGTCCAGATTATCCGGGTAGATCACCTGATAGCCTGCCTTGCGCAATAGTTGTTCAGTCTTCTCTGCAAGAGAGGTCTGCTCATTATCGCCCCGTGCTGGTCCCATCGCCCGGCTGGCACAGCTGGGCAGGTAAACAACCTTTGGCGCATCCGGGTGGGTCACCGGGCGGTGGGTGTTTATCTTAGGTGCCGCCGTTGGCATCGACGGAGTCCACTGTTGCACCCGTCCTCCGGAGAGTTTACGGGTGGTGTCACAGATTGCACTCATCGCTTTAGTACCGATCAGTCCGTGGGTCAGATCGGCGCCTTTAAAGGCGACTTTACTGGCAGTCATTACGCCGCCATAGTGCTTTGCCAGCCACTGAGCCAGTTTAGCGTGCCGCTCGTTGTTCCGGCTGCGTAACAAACGGGTCAGATCACCGGTGTTTATCTCTACCGGGCAGGTGGTTGAGCATAACCCGCAAGCCGCGCAGGTATCTATCCCCTGATAAAGGTACTCTTTGCGCAACTCCGCCAGTCGCTGCGGATCTTCATGGCTGGCTTCAAGCCGGGCAATCTCCCGCCAGATAACGATTCGCTGACGCGGGGTCAGGGTGAGATCCCGTGAGGGGCAGGTGGGCTCACAAAAGCCGCACTCGATGCATTTGTCGACTAACGGATCGGCAGCCGGAAGTGGCTTGAAGTTTTCCAGATGCACATTGGCATTACGGTTCAGTAGCACTCCGGGGTTGAGAATATTGTGTGGATCGAACAGTTCCTTGATCTCCCACATCAGTGCATAGGCTTCAGTTCCCCACTCTTTTTCAACATAGGGGGCCATATTGCGCCCGGTACCGTGCTCCGCTTTGAGCGAGCCATCATATTTATCGACAACCAGGTTGGCGACATCATCCATCAGACCTTCATAACGATCAATTTCAGACTGTGTATCAAATGACTGAGTAAAGACAAAGTGGAGGTTCCCCTCCAGTGCGTGGCCAAAGATGAGCGCTTCATCATAGTCCCATTTGACAAAGATCTGGTGCAGGTCGTGAACCGCATCGGCCAGTTGTTCTACCGGAAATGCCACATCTTCGATTATGACGGTGGTACCGGTTTGACGCACAGCCCCGACTGCCGGGAACAGGCCTTTGCGGATTGCCCAGTACTTTGAATACTCCTGTGGGTCTGTGGTGAACTCAACATCGCGCACGGTCTCCAGCGAGGCGATAGAGGCCTTAATCTGCTCAACCTGCTGTGCCAGATGGTTTTCACATTCAGCCCGTGTCTCAACCAGCAGCGCAGCTGCATCATCCGGCAGCTGTTTGATAAAGTCGGGCATACCGGCTTTGTTTTCGATCGACCGCAGCCCCGCACGATCCATCATCTCGACCGCAGACACCGGGGTCTTCTTCAGTATCGCCACTGCTTCACAGGTGATGCGAACGGTGGGGAAAAAGATCAGCGCAGACGCTTTATCCGGATGCTCATCAACCGTGTTGTAGGTGATATTGCTGATAAAGCCAAGCGTTCCCTCTGAGCCGATCATCAGATGCTGCATGATCTCAATTGGGTCCTGGTAATCAACCAGTGCATTGAGGGCATATCCGGTGGTATTTTTCAGTCGGTATTTATGCTCGATGCGTTGCCGCAGAGCGGTATTACTCCGGGTTTGAGAGGCCAGAGCTTCCAGAGCTGTCAGCAGACTACTGTGACTATTTCTGAAAGCGGTGACCGAGGCTTGGTCTCCGGTATCAACAGAGGAGCCATCCGCCAGAATCAGTTTCATACTGTGCAGGGTGCGATAACTGTTTTGTGCCGTTCCGCAACACATACCGCTGGCGTTATTAGCGGCGATACCACCGATCATCGCCGTATTAATGGAGGCCGGGTCGGGGCCGATCTTTTTATTAAACGGGGCCAGGTAGCTGTTAGCATGGCCGCCAATGACGCCGGGCTGAAGCGTTATGCGGCTGGCATCATCGTCTATACGGTAACCTTTCCAGCCATCTTTCAGTTGAATCAGCACTGAATCCGTGATGGCCTGACCGGAAAGGCTGGTGCCTGCCGCGCGGAAGGTGACGGGGACTTTATGACGATAGGCCAGCTTTACAATGCGGGCCACATCCTCTTCCGATTCGGGCCGCAGCACCAGTTGAGGAATCAAGCGATAGAAACTGGCATCAGTGCCATATGCCAGTGTGCGAAGCGGATCGGATATGATCTGTTTAGCGGGCAGAAATTCCTGCAAGAGTTGCTTGAACTGTTGATATTCCTGCTTCATTGAAATGCCTCGCCTTAGGCAGTTGCTGATTCAAATGGTGACTCAGGATCTGCCCGATTATCTGGTGGCCCGCAGGCCGGATGGAATGGAACAACAGAAGGAGACGGGCTCCTTCTGTACTGACCGGGTTAAACCAGGCACTTAGCCATAGGCTGCAGCAGGCAGCCAGAGAATCAGCTGAGGAAAGAACACCAGAATCAACAGGCCGATAAGCTGCAACATGATAAACGGCATAACACCTTTATAAATATCACTCAGTTTAACACTCGGTGGACAAACCCCTTTGAGATAGAACAGGGCAAAGCCCACCGGCGGTGTCAGGAATGAGGTCTGTAATGCCATGGCAACGAGCATCACAAACCACACCAGCTCCGGATTATCCACCACCCCATAACCATCAATATCCAGCCCCAGTGCCGAGATAACCGGCGCCAGCAACGGCAGAATAATCAGCGTAATCTCAATCCAGTCAAGGAAGAAACCGAGCAGGAAGATGACCCCCAGAATAAAGAAAATAATTCCGTAAGGGCCAAACGGAAGACCGGTGAGGAACGATTCAATCAGTTCATCGCCCCCCAGTTCACGCAACACCAGTGCAAAACAGGTGGCTCCGATAAAGATAGCGAAGATATAGGCAGTGGTGTTGTAAGTGCCCTGCATCACCTCTTTAAGCACCCGGAAGTTGAACTTTCGGTTATAGAGGGCCAGCAGTGTTGCACCGAATGCGCCTACGCCTGAGGCTTCTGTCGGCGTGGCGAAACCACCAAAAATGGAACCCAGCACTACAAAGATCAGCAGCAGGGTAGGCAACACCGCTTTAAGCACTGAAATAACCGTCTGCAGTGTGACCGGCTTGGTATCCGCTGGAATAGGTGCAGCGTCGGGCTTGAGCTTACCGACAATAAGAATATAGAGGATGTACATCCCCCCCAGCATCAGTCCCGGGAATACCGCCCCCATAAACAGGTCGCCAACCGACAGACCCAACTGATCGGCCATGATGACCAGCATGATACTTGGCGGGATCAGAATACCCAGGGTACCGGCGCTGGCGATGGTGCCCAGTGCCAGTGGCATTGAGTAGCCCTGTTTTGTCATGGAAGGCAGCGACATCACCGCCAGCAGTACTACTGATGCGCCGATAATGCCGGTAGAGGCTGCCAGAATAATACCGATGGCGGTTACCGTGATCGCAAGACCACCGCGTACCCGACCGAACAGCTCCTGCATGGAGTTCATCAACCGTTCTGCAACGCCTGACTTATCCAGCATAATCCCCATAAAGATAAACATCGGCAGGGCAACCAGAATCCAGTTGTCCATTATCTTCCACAGGCGGTTAACCACCAGACCCAGTGTAAGAAAGTCCAGACCGGTTATGGTATCGAAATAGGTATCAGCCAGATAACCGATCAGGGCAAAAGCGACCCCGACGCCCCCCAGAACCCAGGCGACCGGAATACCGGTAAACAGCAGTGCAATGAACGACAGGAACATCGCAATAACCAGAATTTCATTAATTTCCATTACGCGTTGTCCCCTTTAAACAATAAAACAGTGTCCCGGTAAAGACGTGACAGCACCGCTACACCCAGCAGCAGCATACTGGCGGGTATCGCACTCTTAACCAGCCAGCGGTAAGGCAGGCCTGAAGGGGACTCGGAGTGCTCATTGATACGGTAGGATTCAGCAACAAAATCGAGGCTGTGGATAAAAATAACGGAGATAAAAGGCAACACTAACAGCAGGATGCCTAATATCTCGATCACGTGTTTGGTTTTTGCTCTGAATGATGAATAAAACAGGTCGACACGGATATGCGAGTTAGTTGTCTGGGCGTATGACAGACCAAACATCACCCCCAGCGCATACAGGTGCCATTCCAGCTCTTCTAAAACGATCAGACCACTGGAAAATCCTTTTCTCAGAATCACCTGAGTAATAATGACCAGAACCAGAATTACATAGACCCAGGCGATTATATGGCCGATTTTCTGGATCGCCCGGTCAATGCTGTCCGCCAGGGGAACAGAGGGCAGGCTGTTAGGCTCGTTCACGATAATGCACCTTTACCAGTTTTTATTGTATTTAGAGTTAGCGTTAAAATATGAATAAGTTTCAGAAAAAACTCTGTAAAACCGCGGGTCTGCCGCATTCTTTACAGAATGCTCTCAACTAAATGTTTTTAATTCAGTGCTTAATGGCTGAGTTCAGAAAAGTCACAGACTAAACGCAGGGGCTGGTCTGCCCCTGCGTTGCTAAGTCATATCTGAGTCATGCTTAGTTGTTTTTAGCGCGCGGCAGGAAGGCGTTAGATTCCCACAGGTCATAACCTTTGCGGAAAGTGCTCAGGTCATCCCACACTTTCTTAAAGAATGGATCTTCAGCGGTCTTCTCGGCGACCACTTCGTTCCATTTCTCTTCAAAGGTTTTCAGCATGGTGTCGTTCCAGTAACGGATGTTAACGCCGTTTTCCTTCGCTTTAGCCATCACATCAAACTGCATCGCTTCACCTTCGGCAATTGCGTTAGTCACGGATGCCTTACAGGTGTTATCCACAATGGCCTGCTGGCCTTTGCTCATGTCGTTCCAGGTGTCTTTATTGATCAGCAACTCAAAGATGGTTGCCTGCTGATGCCAGCCCGGGAAGTAGTTGTATTTAGCAATTTTATACAGACCCAGAAGCTGGTCGATCGCTGGCTGAGAGAACTCGGTCGCATCAATGGCACCTTTCTCCAGTGCGCCGAAGATCTCACCGCCTGGCAGCTGGGAAGTAGATACACCCAGTTTCTCCATCACGGATGCACCCAGACCAAAGAAACGCATGTTCAGACCTTTCAGATCTTCAGGTGTATTGATCTCTTTTTTGAACCAGCCAGATGTTTCCGGAGAGATAATGGCGCAAGGGATAACCTTGACGTTATAGCCGTTGGAGTCATACATCTCCTGATACAGCTTCATACCGTTGCCGTAATAGAGCCAGGCCATATATTCGCCTGCTTCAGGTCCGAATGGAACAGCAGAGAATAGTGCAGCTGCGGGGATCTTGCCCTGCCAGTAACCTGCAGTGGCATAACCTGAGTTCACTTTGCCGGATGAAACGGCACCGAGAATCTCTTTAGCACCGACCAGTTTACCCGGCTCGTAGATTTTCATCTTAACGGAACCATCACTCATAACCGGCAACTGTTCAGAGACCCACTTAATTGGAGTCCCCAGTGCCGGCAGGTGAGATCCGAAGGCGATAGGTGTCTTCAGAAGTACTTTGTCCGCAGCCTGAACTGCTGTCGTGGTTGCCGTCATAGCTGTAGTGATTACAGCAGCAGAGACCAGAGTCTTTGCAAATTTATTCATGATATTCCCTCATGATGATTGTTGTTTTTATCTTTCTTTGCCGGATTCAGAACGGGCCATTCGGGAGCCGTTTAAAAATGTTCTTGAATAATTGGTAATACCAATTTACCATGCAATTAGTCGCTACCTTAGAATTTAGAGCGGTATCTTGTCAATGCTTTTATAAGTAATAAACTTAGCTGCTTTTCTGGAAAAAGCTCTATTTTTTATATAAATCAATAACAAGCAGCACGGTCAGACCAGTTTTAAAGTAGTAATGCGATGGGTTTTTTATGGTCCCCCGCCAGCTATTAAGCGTTTCATGGCGGATTTGAACCGTGTAAAAACGCTTTCATTTTTAAAATTATTAACAGCCAGTATTGAGTCATATCAATGGCTGGCGGAGATAGTCAGATGGCGTATCAGCGAGTGAAGCAACCCAAAATTTCGGATGTGATTATGGGGCAGCTGGAAGAGATGGTGCTGGAAGGCACGCTCAAGCCGGGTCAGAAGTTACCCCCGGAGCGGGAGCTGGCTAAACAGTTTGAAGTGTCCCGCCCTTCACTAAGAGAAGCGATTCAGAAGCTGGCGGCAAAGGGCGTTCTGGTGAGTCGTCAGGGGGGAGGAACCTATATTTCAGATGAACTGGGCAGGGCATTCTCCGATCCATTGCTGGAGCTGTTCAAGACCCATCCTGAAGCGCAGTATGACTTGCTGGAGTTTCGCCATGCACTGGAAGGAGTGTCTGCTTATTACGCGGCTCTGCGTAGTACTCCCGCAGATAAAGAGCATATCCGCTCCCGCTATGATGCTCTGCAGGATTTTCATGACCGTAAAGAGTTTGATAAGGAAGTGTATGCGGATGTCGACTTTCATCTGGCCATTGCCGAGTCGACTCATAATATGGTGTTGCTGCATATGATGCGGGCGCTGTTTAGTTTGCTGCGCCAGCATATCTGGGAAAACCTGGAAGATATCTATCCCAAAACGGATATCCGCAGCAAAATTCATCAACAGCATTTCGTGCTGATGGAAGCGATCCTGGCAGGGGAACCGGAGAAGGCCCGCAAAGCAGCCCATGATCATCTGGCCTATGTGGAAGATGCCCTGTTGGAGCAGGGAAGAGAGAACACCCGCCTTAAAAGAGCATTGCGTCGGGCTGATGTAACAACCCTGTAATCTGTTCTATGTATAAAAACTACATTAACGGCTATTCATGTCGAACATATAGACTTTAATTATGTTTTTTTGTAGTATTACTACAAAATAAAAACGATAAGAAAAAATGGCAGGCTTGCTGCAGTGCAGCATGAGACCTGTTTTTGAACTCATTAAGGCATTTATTAGAAGTGTTGGTGAGCAGGGCGAAGTGATCAAAATCCATAAAATCATCGGATTCAGAAAAATCTGATGTTTTTTGCCTGCTGTTTTACTGATAACTTCTATTCTTAACAGAGTTTACCTGACGCCGGGATGATTGGGATACCTGGTTTTGAGTGCATGACAAGAATAGTGGAGAAAGGCAAAGTGCAAGAATTTATCGACGATATTGATCCTATTGAAACCAGTGAGTGGCTTGAGGCTCTAGAATCTGTAGCCAAAAATGAAGGCGAAGAGCGTGCTCACTACCTGTTAAAGAAGCTGGGTGAAAAAGCTTCTGATATGGGAGTTAGTTCAGGTACGACACTGACGACCCCATACCGCAATACCATTACATCGAAAGATGAAGTCCGTATGCCGGGCGACCTGTTTATGGAGCGTCGAATCCGCTCCTTTATCCGCTGGAACGCGATGGCGATGGTGATGCGTGCCAATGACAATGCCGACGGTCTCGGTGGTCATATCTCCAGTTTCTCCTCCTCTGCAACACTTTACGATATCGGTTTTAACTATTTCTTCCACGGTTCAGAAGGCGATCGCGAAGGTGATCTGGTGTTCTTCCAGGGGCATATCTCTCCGGGCATCTATTCCCGGGCCTACCTTGAAGGACGGCTGACTGAAGAGCAGATGGACAATTTCCGTCGCGAAGTGGATGGCGTTGGTTTGTCATCTTACCCGCACCCATGGCTGATGCCAGATTTCTGGCAGTTCCCAACTGTATCTATGGGGCTTGGACCAATTCAGGCGATCTATCAGGCGCACGTAATGCGTTACCTGTCAGCACGTGACCTGATCAACCGTGGTGAGCGTAAGGTATGGGCGTTCCTGGGTGACGGTGAGTGTGATGAACCGGAATCTCTGGGTGCTATCTCTCTGGCGGGCCGCGAGCAGCTGGAAAACCTGGTATTCGTGGTTAACTGTAACCTGCAGCGTCTGGATGGCCCGGTTCGGGGTAACGGCAAGATCGTACAGGAGCTTGAAGGTGTATTCCGCGGTGCTGGCTGGAACGTCATCAAATGTCTGTGGGGCCGTCACTGGGATCCACTGTTTGAAAATGATGAAAAAGGTCTGCTGCAGAAGCGCATGGATGAAGTCTGTGACGGTGAACTGCAGAACTATAAGGCTAACGGTGGTGCATATACCCGTGAGCATTTCTTCGGTAAATACCCTGAACTGCTGGAGATGGTTAAGGATCTGTCAGACGATGACATCATGAACCTGAACCGCGGCGGTCACGATCCTTATAAGGTATACGCCGCGTACCATGAAGCGATGAACCACAAGGGCCAGCCAACGGTTATTCTGGCTCAAACCGTTAAAGGTTACGGTACCGGTAAATCGGGTCAGGCGAAGAACGACACCCACTCCATGAAGAAAGTGGCAATGGACGATCTGAAAGATTTCCGTGACCACCACAATATTCCGCTGACCGATGAACAGTTGAAAGAGGTCCCTTACTACCGTCCATCTCCTGACTCCGCTGAGATGAAGTACATGATGGACCGTCGTAACAAACTGGGCGGTGTTTACCCAACCCGTCGCAGCGACTTCGATGCACTGGAAATACCACCGCTGGATACTTTTGCCGCGCAGCTGAAAGACAGCGGTAAGCGTGAGATGTCTACCCAGATGGTACTCAACCGTGTCATGAGCACGCTGGTGAAAGATAAGAATGTGGGCGAGCGGGTGGTACCGATTGTTCCGGATGAAGCCCGGACCTTCGGTATGGAAGGTATGTTCCGTCAGCTGGGTATCTACACCTCAGCCGGCCAGCGTTACGTTCCCCATGACTCTGATCAGATCATGTTCTACAAAGAGTCCAAGACCGGTCAGATTCTGGAAGAGGGTATTAACGAAGCGGGTGCGATGTCTGCGTGGATGGCCTGTGCGACCTCTTACAGCAACAACAACTGCACCATGGTGCCTTTCTACATCTATTACTCTATGTTCGGTTTCCAGCGGATTATGGACCTTGCCTGGGCTGCCGGTGATATGCAGGCCCGTGGCTTCCTGATCGGTGCAACCTCTGGCCGCACCACGCTGAACGGTGAAGGCCTGCAGCATCAGGATGGTCACTCTCACCTGATGGCGCAGATGATTCCGAACTGTGTCTCTTACGACCCGACCTTCGGCTACGAGCTGACCGTGATCGTACAGGATGGCCTGAAGCGGATGTTCCAGGACAAAGAGAACAAGTTCTACTACATCACCACCATGAACGAGAACTACGCTCACCCAGCCATGCCGGTGGGCGCTGAGGAAGGTATCGTTAAAGGTATGTACGCTCTGCAGGAAGGTAAAGATTCCGATAAGAAAGTACAGCTGATGGGTTGCGGTACCATTTTGCGCGAAGTAATCGCTGCTGCCGATATCCTGCGTGATGAGTTCGGAGTTGAATCTGATATCTGGAGCACAACCTCGATTAACGAACTGCGTCGTGATGCCCAGGGTGTCGCCCGCTGGAATATGCTGCACCCAGAGGAAGAGGCTCGCACCTCATACCTGGCCGAGTGTCTGGAAGGTCACGACGGTCCGGTCATCGCATCCACTGACTATATGCGTATCTATGCTGACCAGCTGCGTGAGTATATCCCACGCACCTATAAAGTACTGGGTACCGATGGTTTTGGTCGCTCCGATACCCGTGAAAAACTGCGTGAGTTCTTCGAAGTGAACCGTTACTACGTGACTGTTGCTGCACTGACTGCTCTGGCAGAAGAGGGCAAGATTGAGCGTACTGTTGTAGCCAAAGCGATGCAGAAGTTTGGCATAAACCCGGAAAAACCAGCCCCCTGGACTGTGTAACCCGAAGCTGAACTTTTAAGAGAGGATAATAACGTGAGTACTGTAAACATTACGGTTCCTGATATTGGTGGTTACGCAGACGTAGATGTTGTTGAGATCTGTGTAGCGGTTGGTGACACTGTGGTTGAGGGCGATTCACTGATCGTTCTGGAAACCGACAAGGCATCGATGGAGGTGCCATCTACCCACGCGGGTACAGTGAAAGAGATTCTGGTTGAAGCGGACGGCACCTGTAACGAAGGCCAGGCGATTGTTGTACTGGACACCGGTTTGGTGGTTGACGAGGTTGCGCCGGTGGCAGCAGCATCTGCTGCTGAAGCGGCTCCTGCGCCAGTGGCTGCCGAGCCCGCGCCTGCAGCAGCGCCTGCAGCAGCGCCTGCGGCCAGTGCGGTTGAGAAAATTCTGGTGCCTGATCTGAGTGGTGCCACCGATGTTGATGTGGTTGAAGTCCTGGTTAAGGACGGCGACACCGTTGCCGAAGGTGACTCCCTGCTCGTACTGGAAACCGATAAAGCATCGATGGAAGTGCCTGCACCGAAAGCCGGTGTAGTAGTATCGATAAAGATCAAAGAGGGTGATACCACCAATGAAGGTGATCACCTGTGCGACCTGCAGATTGAGGGGGTAGCCCCCGCTGCAGCCGCTCCTGCCCCGGCAGCAGAAGCGCCGGTTGCGGCGCCTGCTGCAGCTCCCGCCCCCGCTCCGGTTGCTGGCGGTGTTGAGGATGTTCTGATTCCTGATCTGAGCGGCGCCAGCGATGTTGATGTCGTTGAAGTCCTGGTTAAGGACGGCGATACCGTTGCCGAAGGTGACTCTGTGATCGTGCTGGAAACCGATAAGGCCTCCATGGAAGTGCCTGCACCGAAAGCGGGTGTGGTTAAATCCATGAAGATCAAAGAGGGTGACCAGGTCAACGAAGGTCAGTTGATGATGCAACTGGAAGTGGCGGGTGGTTCAGCTCCTGCGGCCGCTCCGGCAGCCGCTCCAGCGCCTGCGGCAGCATCTGCTCCGGCTGCGACTCCTGCGAAAGCGGCGGCCCCTGCACCTGCGGCAACGGGTACCGTTGATCGTGAAGCACTGGAGAAGAAAAACAAGAACGTTCATGCTGGTCCGGCCGTTCGTGCCACGGCCCGTGAGTTCGGTGTTGATCTCTCTCTGGTCAGCGGCACCGGTCCTCGGGGTCGAATCCTCAAAGAAGACGTTCAGGCCTATGTTAAAGGTGCGTTGAAGCAATTGGCTGAGAAGCCTGCTGCCGCAGCGGTTACCGGTGGTTCGGGTATCCCGGCGATTCCTGAAGTCGATTTCAGCCAGTTTGGTGAGATCGAAATTGAGAAGATGAGCAAGATCCACAAGCTGACCGCTGCCAACATGTCGCGCTGCTGGCTGAACATTCCACACGTGACTCAGTTTGATAAAGCTGATATCACCGATCTGGAAACGTTCCGTGCAGAGATGAAGGAAGAAGCAGCCCGCAATGGAGTGAAGCTGACACCGCTGCCGTTTATGCTGAAAGCGATCGCTATCGCGCTGAAAGCGCATCCGAAATTCAATGCTTCACTGCATGCCGATGGTGAACACATCGTCTACAAGAAGTATGTGAATATCGGTATGGCGGTTGACACGCCTAACGGCCTGATGGTTCCAGTTATTAAGGATGCCGATAAGAAGAGCATCTACGAGCTGTCTCTGGAAGCGACTGAGCTGGCCGGTAAAGCGAAAGACCGTAAACTCAAACCGGCAGAGATGCAGGGCGCTTGTTTTACAATTTCAAGCCTGGGTGGTATCGGCGGTACCGGCTTTACGCCGATCGTTAATGCCCCTGAAGTAGCTATTCTGGGTATTTCCAAAGCGGATATCGAACCGCGCTGGAACGGAAAAGAGTTTGAACCCCGTAAGATGTTGCCACTGTGCCTGTCTTACGATCACCGCGCCATCAACGGCAGTGATGCGGGTCGATTCCTGACCTACCTGAACCAGCTGCTGAGCGATGTTCGTCGCATGGTAATGTAATCCGGGCCTTCCCGGGATTACCTGAATTCCGGTTGCTCAACGCTTTTAAGCTGCAGGCGACCGGTGATTCGGTGGTAAAACACCGGATCCGATACGGCAGTGTGCAGACTGCCGTATCAACTTATCTTTTATAGTTTCCATGGTTATTCTTGTATCCATGACTCACGCCCCTGTTCAGTATTGAGCGGGGGCTTTTTTTTGCGCCGGGCATGAGGTTGCTAGACTTATCGCCCCTGGAAGGGGGCTCCTACGGTGTTGAATTAATTGTAGGAGCGGCTTTAGTATGCCCTCTGGGTGCCAGTCGCGATGTTTAATCGCCCCGGGACGGGGCTCCCACGGGATGAATGTATTGTAGGAGCGGCTTTAGTATGCCCTCTGGGTGCCAGCCGCGATGATTAATTACCCTATGTTAAAAGGGGCTCCTACAAGGGCTGCACTTCCTGACACCGGACCTCGGCTCTGCTGCAATCCTGTGGTAACATCGCGGTCATAATATACGCGATTCGATATCCTCATTAATTTGGCAAGATCAGCCGGTTAACGGGGTATACTTTGCTCAAATGTAATTGCTGTTAAAAGGGACGCAATTAATGAAAGTTACGGTTTTTGGTATAGGTTATGTAGGGTTGGTTCAGGCCGCAGTGCTGGCTGAAGTGGGTCATGATGTCTGCTGTGTGGATGTGGATGCCCAGAAGGTAGAAAACCTCAAGAATGGCATCATTCCGATCTACGAGCCAGGACTGACGCCGCTGGTTAAGTCCAACTACGAAGCGGGTCGCCTGCTGTTTACAACGGATGCAAAAGCCGCGGTTGAGTTTGGTGAAATCCAGTTTATCGCCGTGGGGACGCCTCCAGATGAAGATGGCTCTGCCGATCTGCAATATGTACAGGCGGTGGCCAGGACTATTGCGACTTACATGCCAGAGCCACGCATTGTTATCGATAAATCCACAGTGCCTGTTGGCACCGGCGATAAGGTTAAAGCAACAATAGCTGAAACACTGGCCGCCCGCGGCGCCGATATTGAATTTCATGTGGTCTCCAATCCTGAGTTCCTCAAAGAAGGTGCTGCAGTCAGTGACTGCATGCGTCCGGACCGGATTGTAATCGGTACCGAAAGTGATCACGTCAAAGATGTGATGACTGAGCTGTATGCGCCGTTTAACCGTAATCACGACCGTATCATCTTTATGGATATTCGCAGTGCTGAGCTGACTAAATACGCAGCCAACTGCATGCTGGCCACCAAAATCAGCTTTATGAACGAGATGGCGAATATCGCAGAGATGGTCGGTGCCGATATCGAAAACGTACGCAACGGTATCGGTTCCGATGAGCGGATCGGCTATCATTTTATCTATCCCGGCTGCGGCTACGGTGGCTCATGCTTCCCTAAAGATGTTCAGGCGCTGGTGAAAACCTCTGAACAGATTGGTTATGACTCGCAAATTCTGAAAGCGGTAGAGTCGGTTAACGCAAAACAGAAAACCAAACTGTTTGAACTGATTAACCGTCACTTCAATGGCGATCTGGCGGGTAAAACCGTGGCGCTCTGGGGCCTGTCATTCAAACCTAAAACCGATGATATGCGTGAAGCGTCCAGCCGTGTGCTGATGGAGCTGCTGTGGGAAGCCGGTGCAAAAGTACAGGCATTCGACCCGGAAGCGATGGAAGAAACACAGCGTATCTATGGCTCCCGTGCAGATCTGAATCTGATGGGCACCAAAGAAGCTGCCCTCAACGGCGCCGACATGCTGGTGATCTGCACCGAATGGCAAAGCTTCCGTGCACCTGATTTTGACCTGATCAAGGCTCAGCTGGCCGAACCGGTTATCTTTGATGGCCGCAACCTCTACGACCCGCAGCGCCTGGAAGATCGTGGCATCAATTACTATGCGATCGGGCGGGGCCTCTCAATTAAACAGAGCTAAAATCGGCACGAGGGCGTGCCTCCCACAGAGTCTCACTTGCTTATGTGGGAGCAACGCCCCCCGGCGCGATAAATCCTGACTTGTAGGAGCCGCTTCCAGCGGCGATAATTAGCCCAACTTAAATTCTTATCCTTCCGGGCTAACATCAATATGCAGCTAACCTACCTCGTCACCGGCGCAGCCGGCTTTATTGGCAACTTTGTATCCGAGCGGCTCTGTCAGGCGGGCCATAAAGTGATCGGTCTGGATAACCTTAATGATTACTACGATCCGGCGCTTAAAGACTCCCGCCTGCAACGTCTGGAACAGTATCCTGAGTTTACCTTTAAAAAGCTGGATCTTGCCGACCGTGAAGGGATGGCTAAACTGTTTGCCGAGAGTGGTTTTGACCGAGTTATCCATCTGGCCGCACAGGCCGGTGTGCGTTACTCACTGGAAAACCCCTTTGCCTATGTCGATTCCAACCTGACCGGCATGATGACGATCCTCGAAGGGTGTCGTCAGAACAACGTCAAACATCTGGTGTATGCTTCATCCTCATCGGTTTATGGTATGAACACTAAAATGCCGTTTTCGACGACTGACGGTGTCGATCATCCGGTGTCCCTGTATGCGGCAACCAAAAAATCTAACGAACTGATGGCGCACAGTTATTCTCACCTGTACGGCATTCCCACCACCGGCCTGCGTTTCTTCACCGTCTATGGTCCCTGGGGACGCCCCGATATGGCGCCCTTCCTGTTCACCAGCGCAATCCTGGAAGACCGCCCGATCAAGGTGTTCAACCACGGCAAGATGCTGCGCGACTTCACCTATGTAGACGATATCGTTGAAGGCGTTATCCGTATTCAGGATGTGATCCCCCAGGCGGATGAAAATAATCCAAGAACCAGCCCGGACAGCAGCAGTGCTCCCTACCGGGTGTACAACATCGGCAACAATGAACCGATTGAACTCAGCCGTTTTATCGAAGCGATTGAAGCCGCTGCGGGTAAAACCGCGAAAAAAGAATACCTGCCAATGCAGCCAGGCGACGTGCCTGCTACCTATGCTGATATTGATAGTTTGCAAGCCGCGACAGGCTTCAAACCCAGCACCACCATCGAAGACGGTATGCAGAAGTTTGTTGAATGGTATAAAGAGTATTACAACGCAGGGGTTTGAGACCCAGCCCTTGTAGGAGCGGCATCTTGCCGCGATGGTTTATCGCCCCGGGACGGGGCTCCTACGGTGTGGAATGTATTTGGTTTATCGCCCCGGGACGGGGCTCCTACGGTGTGGAGTGTATTTGGTTTATCGCCCCTGGAAGGGGCTCCTACCGCGATGGTTAAACACCTCTGATGCCCAGAGGGCATGCTAAAAGGGCTCCCACACGGCTATATAAACGAACATGGAGGTTCATATGATCGAAATAAAGCACCACGGCGCTATTTCAGGCGTTACTGGCTCATGCCATGAACTGGTTTTAGACAAGAACACCAGCGTTCTTATCGATTGCGGTATGTTTCAGGGGGCTGAATCCAGCGGTTCTGAATCGTCTAATCTGCAGCTTGATTTCCCGATCGACACGGTTAAAGCACTCTTTATCACCCATTGCCATATCGATCATGTCGGTCGTATCCCTTCGCTGATTGCGGCGGGATTTAACGGCCCGATATTCGCCTCCAGAGCGACCGCCCAATTGCTGCCGCTGGTGTTGGAGGACGCGATGAAAATCGGTGTTACGCGTAATAAAAAACTGATCAGTCAGTTTATTAAGCTGGTGGAAAAACTGATTCAGCCGGTGGATTATAAACAATGGTATCCGGCAAACCCGGTCAGTGGTCTGCGGTTCAGGTTTAAACCCGCCGGTCATATTCTGGGGTCGGCGTATATCGAGTTTGAGTACAATAAAGAAATTATTCTGTTCTCCGGAGATCTGGGTGCGCCCTATGCGCCATTATTACCGGCCCCCAAATCACCCTGGCGGGCAGACCGGCTGATAATCGAAAGCACCTATGGCGACAGGCTTCATGAAAGCCGTCGTGAACGGCGAAAAAATCTTCAACAGATTATCCGGCACTGTCTGAAAGATGCGGGGACTGTATTGATACCTGCGTTCAGTATCGGCAGAACCCAGGAGCTACTCTACGAGCTGGAAGGTATTATCCACAGTCAGAAAGGGACTGCCTGGGAAGCGCTTGATGTGATTGTCGATTCACCGCTGGCGGCAAAGTTTACCAAACACTATCGGAACCTCAGCGATCTCTGGGATGCAGAAGCCAAAGCCCGCAGAGGAGATGGACGGCATCCACTCAACTTTGCTCAACTGATCACTGTCGACTCGCACCGTCAGCATCTGAAACTGGTGAACTATCTTAAAAACAGTGGTCGGCCAGCCATTGTTATTGCGGCCAGTGGCATGTGCGCGGGTGGACGCATCGTTAACTACCTGAAAGCGCTGCTCCCTGATCCGCGCACCGATGTTCTGTTTGTAGGCTATCAGGCGGAGGGCACCCCGGGCCGTGATATCCAGAAATATGGCCCGTCCGGTGGTTATGTCTATCTGGATAACGAGAAAACAGAGATAAACGCAGGCGTGCATACCATCGGTGGCTACTCAGCCCATGCCGACCAGAAAGACCTGATCAACTTCGTTAAAAGAATGCACCACAAACCGAAAGAGATACGCATCGTACATGGGGATAGCGAAGCTAAGTGGGCGTTAAGAAGGGAGTTAAGCAAGATCTGCCCCGAAGCGGATATTCATATTCCCTAGAGCAGATCCTGTTTAGTGTAGGAGCGGCGTCTCGCCGCGATAGTTTTTATCGCCCCGGGTACCCAAAGGGCATGCTAACGGGGCTCCTACGGTGTGGAATGTATTTGGTTTATCGCCCCGGGACGGGGCTCCTACGGTGTGGAGTGTATTTGGTTTATCGCCCCGGGATGGGGCGCCTACGGTATGGATGGATTGTAGGAGCGGCTTCTAGCCGCGAAGGGTTTAATCGCCCCGCATGCTAACGGGGCTCCTACAGGTAGGGGTATAATTCGTAGGAGCGGTTTTAGTATGCCCTCTGGGTGCCAGCCGCGATGGTTAATCGCCTTTTTCGAACTTCAAACAAGCAAAGTGCTCGGGCAACAAACCCCGGCTCTATCGCCTCCTGCTTTTCTGATACAGCGATATCTGCCCCAATGCCAGTATCACTACAAAGGTGGCGGCATTGGCGGGTATCTGCAGATTAAAATCAACGGTGGAATGCATCGCCAGCGCGATAATGGCCATGGTTGCACTAAACGCGATGCCGCGCATCAGTGCTGTTTTACGTTTTATCTGTGCCCTTATCGCCGATATAAAGGCCCATAGCACCGCCAGCATCAGGCAGCTGGTCACCACCACGCCATAATCACTGGCGAACTCGAAATAATCATTGTGGGCATGGTCGTAGAAACCGCGACCAGCATCATACTGACGATAAGCCGGGAAGTTGGTGTAGTAGGTGCCTGCGCCGCTACCCGTCAGCAGATTGTCCTGGATAGCGCCGAGAGTGTAAGTGTTTACTTCATCCCGGGTCTCTGATGCTTCGCTACTATTTTCTAGCCGCTGAACCACCTTCTCGACGCCAAAGAAGGTGCCGACAACAAAAATATCAATAATAATCAGGCTGCCAATAAGAATAATGGTGGCTTTGGTGGAACGTTTACTCAGCAGCAGGGCCAATACTCCGGCGATGGCCAGGCTGGCAAAAAAGGCGGTGTTGCCCATACGGGAGTGGGTCATCACCAGTCCGGCCACCATGATTACCAGAATAATCCGCAATCGGGCTTTATTGCCCAGCAGGGTGGTCAGAATACGTCTGAAAAAATCCCGCCAGTTACTCGCGCTCTCACCATCCAGAGTCGAGATCATCAGCCCGATGCCGACTGATAGCGTCAGCACCAGATAACCCGCCAGGTGATTACGGTTGACAAAGGTTCCGGTGGCTGTACCGAAATAAGACTCTTTGGGCACAAAAAACAGATACTCAATGCCGGTCAGGGTCATCATGCTGCCATACAGGGCCTGAAACAGGCCGCTGCCCACCAAGGCATAACATAGCAGCCTGATCCGCTGTTTACTGCGAACCATCAGCAGGGTGAGACTGAACAGGCCCGTCAGGGCGAATCCCAGCAGCGAGCTCTGCAAGGTGTTTGCCGGGTCAATGGACAGATCCAGTGTCAGCTGAAGCTCAGCCCACAGAGGGGCTGTCAGCAGCAAGCCAAGCATCGGCAGGCTTTGGGAGAACGCGGTACCGGTCGTCAGCTGTTTGCGAATATGCAGGATAAGCCAGCATGCCAGCAGCGCAAATACCATCACCGACATGAAACTGACAGCCCAGGGCCGGTTGCTGCCAAGGGGCAGGGGAAGCCAGACCAGTAATGCCAGATAAGCGTAAAAAAGAGAGGTATCTGCTTTGTGCGATACCGATAGACTGCTCAACGGTTAAATCCTTATGGACTGATCGATAGCGGCGTAAACCGCAGAAAGCAAAAAAGCGCAATTAAGCGCTTTTTATCAACAGGTATGGATCAGCTTGGGCTGGCTGTACCACCGCCTGAGCCTCCACTGGTGCTAGGAGGCGCTACAGGTGTTCCGTTGGAACCTGGAATGCCTACACCCACTGCAACAGCAGGGCTGACACCAGCATCTTTAGCGGATGCAACAATTGTATTTGTAGGAACGCCGGCATTTTTGGCCGCAGTACCAATGGATGAAAGTGCATCCTGGTTAGAAGCGTAGAGGCTCATAGCCGCAGTCAGAATAGCTTGCTGTTGTTCTGGCGTTTCAGCACCTTCCAGCATCTGCTGGACAGCCGCTGCGATCTGTTCTGGGGTAGAGGCTTCCTGAGTGGCAGCCTGAACCTGACTAACGATCGCAGCATCAGCTTCTGCAAAAGCAGGGGACAACGGCAACAACATCCCTGCAACAACACCAATTACGAGTCGGCGCATAGTTTTAAACTCCTTATACTGACCTTACGGCCTTTCTATTTAAGTGAACTGATGAGGAATATAGCATTCGGCTTCTGAGTGTGTAAACAAAATGAGAGGTGCTGATAAAAAAACATTACCCATTTTGTTCTTTTTCAGATGCGTTATGAGGCATAATGGCGCCTGTTAAGGCATACAGGCGTTGTCGCTAATAACAGTCACAATTGTTCAGTGTTTCAGTACTTTCAGGGAATGACAGGTATGTCAGTTACAGGTATGGATATTCAGGACTATGCACAACAATGAATGAAAAAGTCACGCTCAATAGCAGCGGCCTGATGACGCACAAGCGCCGGTTGTTTAACACCAACGAATCAATTCTGTTCTGGGTGCAGCACTGCGCGGATCTGCTGATTATTTCGGCCACGCTGTTTTTCTTCACCTTTCTGAAAATCGGTGATATTCCCGCCAACTACCGTCTGCTGGTGGTGCTTTCTCTCTTCTGTGTCTCGGTGATCTACCGTCGTCGGGGTGTCTATAACCGCGCCTATGGTTTCTATAAAAGAGCGTTTCGTCTGCTCACCGGCTGGTTCTATGTGCTGTTGCTGTTAGCGTTGATCGGCTTTGTGACGAAAAATGGTGAAAGCTTCTCCCGCGAAGTGCTGCTTGAGTGGGCCGTTGTCGGGTTCGTGCTCCAGTTGATCAGTATGATTGCATTGGGCGCACTGTATACACACTATAAAGTGATCTTTCCCCGCGAAATCGCGACGCTGGTTATTGGCACCGGCGATGTGGCGATAAAACTGGTGAATAACCTTAACCTTGATAACAGCCTGGCTGACCGGGTGGTTGGCTTTGTAAAGTCAGATGACGATCTGTCAGCTGAAGACGAGACCGAGAATCTGCCGCGCCCCTTGTTAGGCCGGGCAGAAAACCTCAGGCAGGTGATCAAGGATTACAACATTCGCCGCATCTATATCGCCCTGCCGGTGTCAGAGTCCGAAATTATCGAAGCGATGCATATTGATCTGCTGGATATGAATGTCGATGTTATCTGGGTGCCGGATATTTTTGGCCTGAATCTGCTGAACCACTCGATCAGTGAGGTGGCCGGAATGCCGCTGATAACACTGAATGAAAGCCCGGTGACCTCCCGGCGAAGCCATATCGTGGTTAAGGGCGTGATGGACCGGGTGTTAGCGGCCCTGGCTCTGTTGTTATTCAGCCCGCTGATGCTGATCATCGCGATACTGATTAAACGTGAATCAGAAGGCCCGGTATTCTTTAAACAGGAAAGACACGGCCTGGATGGTAAGATAATACAGGTCTGGAAGTTCCGCAGTATGCACCTGCATAACGATACTGAGGTTAAGCAGGCCACCAAAGGTGACTCCAGGGTAACCAGAATCGGCGCCTTTATCCGCAGAACCTCAATTGATGAACTGCCTCAGTTTATCAATGTCTTGCAGGGCAGCATGTCACTGGTCGGCCCCCGTCCTCATGCAGTGGCACATAACGATTACTACTCCGATAAAGTGAATGCTTATCTGGCCCGGCACCGAATTAAACCGGGTATAACGGGCCTGGCACAAATTAGCGGCTGTCGGGGCGAAACAGAAACCCTGG
This sequence comes from Amphritea atlantica, assembly GCA_024397875.1. Lineage (NCBI taxonomy): Bacteria > Pseudomonadati > Pseudomonadota > Gammaproteobacteria > Oceanospirillales > Oceanospirillaceae > Amphritea > Amphritea atlantica. The sequence continues at coordinate 3,049,943 of CP073344.1, read as the reverse complement.
ATAAGATGGAAAAACGGGTTGAGCTAGATCTGGCGTATATCAATAACTGGTCGTTGGGGCTGGATATTAAGATATTGATTAAGACGCCGTTGAGCTTATTGTCAAAAGAGATATACTGATTTTTTATGTAAATAAAGTGAGTAGTTGTATATTTGAAACAGTTTTATAAGACTAAGCTTGTATTGAATATATTATATATGTTTTAGATGAATTGTTTAGAAGTGCTGCCGGTCTTCTATGTTTTATTAAATGATAGTGATTTTCATATTAATGCTGAAGGTCGGTATTTTTGTTTAGGCGGTTATAATGTTATCGAAGTTGTTTTGTGACTATAGAAAGTATAAAAGAAAAGAGTTTTATCTTATATATCAGATGGGTAAGGTTGGCTCTGATGCAGTTTGCGGGGCAATTGGGGACGATTGTGTTGAACATATTCATACGTTGTATGGAGGTAATCCAAATGATAAATATTTGCAAAGGAATAATATTAAAGCCCCAGTATATGATTTTATATACTATGGTATTAAGAGATTTCTGTTAAGGCTCGGAGCTAAAAATAAAAAGCTTAAAGTCATTACGTTGGTAAGAGATCCAATTAGTAGAGATCCTTCAATGTTTTTTCAGGATTTAGACGGGTATGTGCATCAAAAAAGAAAGGAATCATATTCTGATTATATATCCTTTAATACTGGAGGAGTAAGCAGGCTGATCTCATTATATGAGGAAGTATACGATTTTGAGTATGGCTTGAGTTGGTTTGAGCGTGAATTAAAACGATATACTGGTATTGATATATATGAGAGCAGTTTTGTAAATGGGTTTGTGCGAGTTGAAAATGATAAATTCGACGTGCTGTGTTTACGCATGGAAAAATTGGATGAATTAGAGGCAGTGTTGAGTGACTTCTGTAACAGGGATATTCATTTAATACGTAGAAATGAATCAGTAGATAAATGGTATAAGTCGATATACGAAAGCTTTAGGTTGAATTATAAAATAGGTGAGAGGAGGCTTGATCAATATAAGCAGTCTAAACTGTATTTATGGCTCTCTGTTGAGAGTGAGGTTTTGGTAGATAATAATGATTAAAAAATTAATTAAAAAAATAATTTTTTTTTATAAGTATAGAGGTAAGAAAGTAGTAATTAAAGGGGATGCTGATTTTTCATGTAAGTTCAAAGGGAATAATGTTGTAGGTAAACGGACGGAAATAAATAATACTGAGTTGGGATTTTGTAGCTATGTTGCTGCTGATAGTAGAATTAATAATGTGATAGTTGGTAATTTTTGCTCGATAGGTCCTGGCGTTAGAATTGGCTTAGGGCGCCACCCAGTAAGAGATTTTGTTTCAACCCATCCAGCCTTTTATTCAGCAAATACACAATGCGGCCTAAGTTTTTCAGAGGGCTCAGGTTTTAGTGAAATAGAGACGATTATGATTGGTGGCGATGTATGGATTGGTGCTAATGCTATCGTTATGGATGGTGTATTCATAGGTGACGGGGCCGTGATTGCTGCAGGTAGTGTGGTAACAAAAAATGTGGCTGATTTTGAAATTGTAGGAGGCGTACCTGCCCATAATATAGGATACAGGTTTGATAAAGAAGAAATTTCTTATCTGCAGACCATGAAGTGGTGGCAGTGTGAAGATGAGGTTAAGTTAAAAATTAAATGTAATTCATTTCAGAATTTTGCATTGTTTAAAAAGGAGTGGTGAGGTTATCCTGTAAGAAGCTGGTTGGATATTATCGGTGTGAAAGATGCAAAATATTTAATTTATCAGGTGGCTTATAATTGCGTGCTCTATCTAAAGGGGGTTGACGATTTGTGAAAGTGTCCAATGAGAAGTTTGCTTAATATTATAAATACTAGACCTCTGTTATTGCAGTGCTATTTTTGAAAAGTACAGCTGTGAAGTTAGAGAAGAAATAATTTTTTAAAGTGTTGTTGAGTATGAGTGAACTCTATAAGGTTTTGCTTATCGTCTGTGATGATCTGGATCAGATGTATATAGTTGCTTAGATTAAGTAATGCATAGAATAAAAAATCTCTGTTTGCGTTATTGTAGTGTTTAATAATATTAAAAGTGATGCTTGTGATTTTTTTATAGATTGTTATTTGGGTAGTTATGATAGAAGTTGAAGTGTTTTTGTAAGGGGTTCTGAATATGTTGCCTAGAATAACAATTGTAACGGTTGTTTATAACGCAGAGAGTGTAATAAGAGGCTGTATTGAAAGTGTACTTTCTCAGGATTATGAGAATTTTGAATATATTGTTATTGACGGGGGGTCTTCGGATTCAACTGTTAACATAATAAACGAATATAGAGATCAATTATCTGCCTTTGTTTCAGAAAGCGATGAAGGGATGTACTATGCTCTTAATAAAGGGTTGAAGTATGTCAAAGGTGGCTTGTGGGCTAGTTTGAACGCAGATGATCGATACTCTTCGAACTCAGTGCTTAGTCGTGTTGCTGATTCTTATATTAGAGATTCCTCTTTTTCTATATACTATGGCGATTTGAAAATAATTTCTGATAATAAAGCAAGGTATCGCCGGACAATTAATTCAGATGCTAAAGATATTGTGATTTATGGGCAATGTTCTATTGTAACGCAACCATCTTCATTCATTAATTTTGGACTCAATCATAGTGTTGTTTTTGATACGCGTTATAAATGTGCCGCTGATTATGATTATATAGTTAGGTGTGCGCTTAATGGTAAATGTAAGCGATTGGATTTTTGTGTGACAGACTTTTATCGTCATGAAGGCAGTGTTACAGAAAAATATAGTGCTTTGATGCAAAGTGAAACGGATGATATATCGAAGAGTTATGTGCGTGAACTAGAGTATAATCGATTTTATGTTGAGTTTCGTAAGATTTATCTAAAGTTCAAACGAGGCGTTTTTCGTTTTTTAATATGAATATTTTTTTCTGGCTTTATATGTTCTTTATGGCGTTTACAAGTGCGTTTGCGTTTACTTCAGCAGTTAATTTGCCAATAGTTTTTTCGATTGCTTCTTGTGTTTCTTTTTTGTTTTGTCAAGTATATTTGGGTGATAGGAAGAAGCTTGTTGACTCTTTTTTCTTGGTTTTTTTGATGTTGGTAACAATTAGTTTTTGTGTTTCATTGTTTTCTTCATTTAATATATCTGCTAGATTGAATTATTACGTTTCTATTATTGTTGTGGTTTTTTTGTTTTATTATTTGCCATTGCTTTTTATGTTGAATGGGGGGATGGATAGAGGTCGATGGTGGTTGTTTTTCGGTTTTGTTTTTGTATGTGTTTGGATTTTTGTCGAGTTTATTGGGCGGAATTTTATAGGTTTTGATATAGATTTGTATATTCCTAGAAAGTATTTATCTGATTACGCAAGTACAGCATTGGTAGATTATTTTAGAGCTAGGGGGCCTGTCGAGGAATCAGGGCATATGGCTTTATACTTAATTGTGGTTTTCTTTATTGTTTACAGTGAAATTAAGAAGGTTAGTCCAGTATTGACATGTATATTGTTTTTTTTAGGTTCTGTTAGTTTGATCTTTACTTTTAGTGTCGCTGCTTTTATTGAGTTGCCTGTTGCTATTTTACTGGCGTGTATGTTTTTCAATGCCCGTGAAGTTACGGTTTATTTATGTCGGAATCCAGTTAAAATTTTAATGTTATCGATTGTTTTTTGTTTAACTGTCTGGGGTGCATATGACTTTCTTTATGAGCTGCTCTATTCAAAGATAAATGGATCATCTTCAATTAATGATCGATTTGGTAGATTTTATGAAACAATCCATTTTATTGCGAATTCTGGTTTTTTGAATTTTTTAATTGGGTTTGGGCCTGGCTCAGCCAGAGAGTTCAACTTTGACCTAGTGTTGAGCTCATATGTTTTAATTCTTGCTGATTATGGTTTTTTGGGTTTGATTCTATTTGTTTCGATATTTATATATAGTTTTTTTGAACTTTATAAAATAATAGATAAAACAAAGCAGCTGCTTTTGGCAGTTGCCTTTTTCTCTCTTGTATTGCACTTTTTTGTAATACCTAACTATTGGTATCCATGGCCTTGGTTCTTATTGGCGTATATTCGATACACGAGAGTGAATGTTTGAGCTTTTTGGAGAGGTTTGTATGAACCATGTTTCTATTGTTATAAACTCGTTAGTGCTTGGTGGGAGTGAAAAGATGGCCTTATATACTGCGAGGTGCTTAGGAATACGGCTTGTGACATTAGAAAAAGATAGAGAGCTAGACTCCAATGGAGTTGATGTATCTTGTTTATCTAATTCTGAAAAAAAACAATCTTCAATATTTTTATGGTTGCGAGCAATTTTAAATTCTAAGAGTTTATCGAAAGAGTTGCGTGACTCGAAAGTTGTTTTGGTTTATTTGGAAAGAGCGCTGGTTTGTACAGTGTTGGCATCATTTTTTTTAAAAGAAAAGCCGAGAATTGTTGTTAATGTTGAAAGCGATTTGAAACATAAATATGGAAAATATGGTTTCTTTTCAAAGATAGTCCTTTCATTTTTTTATCGTTTTGCTAATGATGTTGTTTTTAAAACGGCTGGCAGCTCAAAGAGTTTTTTTTCTTTCTTGCCAAATGTTAAAGCGGCTGTTCATATTGTTAATAATCCAGTGTTGCTTTCTGAGGTTGGTGGTTCTGATAAAGTTGATTGTAGGATGAAAGGGTTCAAAAATATTCTCGTTGCAGGTCGGTTGCATCCAACAAAAGGTGTTTGGTTTTCTATTTACTTATATTCAGAACTTATAAAATTAGATAGATGTTATAAATTGTTAATTGCAGGTGATGGAGTTGAGAGGGATTCATTAATGATGTATGCCTCTAGTTTGGGTTTAAGAGTTGGTTGTAGTGCCATAGAATCAATGAAAGAGGTAGATGTACTTTTTCTTGGTCAAGTGTCTAATATGGCTGATTTATATCAGCAATCAGATGTCTTTTTATCAAACTCGTATTCGGAATCATTTGGGTTGACTATATTAGAGTCTATCGTAAATGGAGTTCCAGTTGTAGTATCTGACTTTGGCGGTGTACTAGATGAGGTTGACAGTCAGTATATAAAAGTTTTAGGTTTGACGCCTAAGAATTCAGCAGGTGTTGGAGATATAGATCCATGGTTATCCGCAATAAAGTTTTATTCTAATACAAGAGTCAGTAGCCATTGTATTGATTCATTTAAAGCTGGGTTTAGTGATGATAAATATAAATTAAATATGGGTAGATTGTTAAGTATCTGATTTTTTATAAGCTGATGTTTGTTTTTGAAATGTATTTGCTCTTTCTTATTTTGTGTTGCGAGGTTTTGTGAGTAATAAACTACCTAAAATATTACATGTTCTCGAAGGCTTGGGGGGAGGTACTCTGACTTCTTCTAGCCAAATTTGTAACTTAATGGTTGAAGCAGGTTGTGAAGTGCATCTTATTTATTCACCATTGAGGGATGAGCTTCCAGAAAACTGGATGGATTTTTTTTCAAAAAAAATTGTCTTGCATAGAATTGATATGAAAAGAAGTATTTCACCTGCTTCTGATTTGAAATCTCTAATAAAAATATTATGTGAATATCGTAATATAAGACCGGATGTTATACACCTTCATTGCTCGAAAGCAGGTTTTATCGGGCGGATTGCCGCAATGTTTTTTCCTTCGGCAAAGGTTTTCTATTCGCCTAGAGGTTTCGGTTTTTTGCAAGAAAATATATCCTCTTTTAGTAAAAAAGTTTATTGGATTCTTGAGTGGTTAGCATCTCGTATTTCTGGAACTATTATTGCTTGTTCTTACAGTGAGCTTGAAGAAGCTAATAAAATACATTCACGCTCGATCCTAATAGAAAACGCGATCGATGTGACAAAGGTGCCTAAAAAGGTTAGCAATGATAATAGTAAAGTCAAAGTCGGTACTTTAGGGCGCATAAGCTATCAAAAAAATCCTTATCTGTTTTTTGAAGTAGCTCAATATTTTTCTAGCAATGCAGATATTGAATTCATATGGATAGGTGGCGGAGATCAAGAAATGCAAGACTTACTTGAACGACAAGGTGTTACCGTTAGTGGTTGGCTTGAAAGGGAGGAAGCCATTAATGCATTAACTGGATTGGATATTTATCTTCAAACTTCCCTCTGGGAAGGGATGCCTCTCTCCGTTATTGAAGCTTCTCTGTCTGGCATCCCTGCCGTAGTGACAAATGTAATTGGTAACAGAGATGTTGTTGAAAATGGGGTTACTGGTTATATATGTGATGATAAGTTTGCTATAGCTGAAGCAATTGAACGTCTTCTTTTGGATAAGGGTCATCGTGAAAAGCTTGGAGACGAGTCTAGAAGTAAAGGCTTAGGACGGTTTTCAATGGAACGTTTGCTTTCTGATTATTCTAAGGTCTATGGCTTAAATAGGTGAAGGATTTACGGAGGTGATTATTGTTGGAGGTTATATCTTTAAGCTAGTGACACTATAATTTTTTTACGTCCGTTAAAGTGTAGTGTTTTTCAAGATGAGTGGATTTGAATTTTAGAATATGTAATCTTGTTCTATGCTCACTGTTAATAAAGTATAAATAGTGCATAATGCTAAATTGTGGATTGCTTTCGTAAATGATTTTGTCATAACCAAGCCTTGCGTCGGGACGTAAATATACTATTTGAATATTAAGTGGCACTGATTGCAAGCTAGATATAGGAGGTTTGATTATGTCCGCCCTTATTGTGTTTTCAGGTCTTAAACGGTATAGCAGGGCTACTTTTTTGTCATAGAAGACGTTACGTAACTGGAGCTACCAAGTGAACCGAATTTATCTTTTTTTATGATCAAACGTCTTAAGTTAAAAGTATTTAGCCAAAGAGAAATAATCCTACAAACAATTCTAAGCTTTTCAGTTCGAATTATTGCGGCGCTCTCCGCTTTTCTGCTTAGTATTGTTATCGGGCGGCAGCTTGGTGCTGAACAGGCGGGTTACTATTTTTTGTCTTTCAGTATCATCTCTTTCTTTGCCTCTATTTCGCGGGTAGGGTTTGATAATACGGTATTACGCTTTATAGGAGCTGCTCTTCCAGTATCCGAATGGAACACAGTGCGATTCGTATTGCGTTATTCAATGTGCATCGTAGGTTGTGTTTCTATGGTGGCTGGAGTGTCACTCTATCTATTAGCAGATTGGATATCACAAGTTGTGTTTGGTCAAACTGATTTAGCACCAGTATTACAAAGTATGGCGCCTGCTGTTTTTGGTTTAGCGCTACTTACACTGCTGGCGATGGCGCTACAAGGGCTGCGGCGTGTGGTTGCTTCCGTATTTTCTCTTAATATCTCAGCCAATATACTGATAGCTATTATACTAGTATTGTTTAGCCTTGATAGTGCAAAGATAGCTGGTTGGTCATTCTCATTTGCAATGCTGTTAACCATGGCAGTTGCTGCTCGGTTACTCTATAGGTGCCTTCCTAATACTGATGCTTCTATTACAACTATTACAAACAGTTCTGATCTTTGGCGGAGTTGCTTACCACTATGGGTTGTCATGGTTATGGGGCAATTAACTCAATGGTCAGGTCAGTTTATCGCTGGCGCTTGGGTCGGACCTGAACAAGTAGCTCAGTTAGCCGTTGCTCAGCGTACCTCTATGCTTGCCAGCTTTATTTTGATGGCCGTTAATATGGTGGTTGCCCCTCGCTTTGCTGCAATGTATAAACAGGGTGATTATGTGGGGTTAAATTCATTAGCAATTAACTCAGTCCGCGTGATGGTGCTTATTGTATTACCTATCATTGCTATTATGATGCTCTTTCCCTATTTCTTGATGGGGTTGTTTGGTGAAGGTTTTCGTGAGGGAGGGCATTTGTTACAGATCCTTGCTGTAGGGCAGTTTATTAATGTAGCTACTGGCTCCGTTGGTTTTTTATTGAGTATGTCAGGGCATGAAAAAGACTTACGTAATACAGTTCTTATCTCTGGGCCTATAGCAGTAGGACTGGGCTTTGCGTTAGTACCGTTTTATGGGGCTACAGGAAGTGCTATCGCGACTGCCGTTGCTGTGGCAACACAAAATCTTGTTGCTGTCTGGTGGGTAAAAAAACGTCTTGGTTTTAATACACTAGCAGTTTGGCGCTAGCTATTATGTTGGATGCGTCTCTTAGATACAGTATGACTGCAAGAAATTAATTTTCACAATCAATTATGCTTTTAAATGTTCCTGAAACGTTGGTTGATTATCTATGAGGTGCTTCTCTGCGTTCGTTTCACTATCAAGTTCAGGTTACAATAGTTACCACGTTATATTAGTTGATAATCATAAGCCTTAAGGTTTTTTCATGACAAATAAAGTCGCACTCATTACCGGTGTAACCGGCCAGGATGGCTCTTACCTAGCGGAGTTTCTGCTGGACAAAGGCTATGAAGTACACGGGATCAAGCGTCGGGCTTCCTCTTTTAATACTGAACGTGTGGATCATATCTACAAAGACAGCCATGAAGAGGATGTTAAGTTTCACTTGCACTATGGCGATCTGACGGACACCTCAAACCTGACACGGATTATCCAGCAGGTGCAACCGGATGAGATCTATAACCTGGGGGCGCAGTCTCACGTTGCTGTGTCGTTTGAGTCACCGGAATATACTGCGGATGTCGATGCTATCGGTACCTTGCGTTTGTTGGAAGCGATTCGGTTTCTGGGGCTGGAAAAGAAAACCCGCTTTTACCAGGCGTCTACTTCTGAGCTGTTTGGTGAGGTGCAGGAAACGCCACAGCGTGAGACGACACCGTTTTATCCCCGTTCGCCTTATGCGGCTGCAAAGATGTATGCCTACTGGATCACTGTAAATTACCGTGAATCCTACGGAATGTATGCCTGCAATGGTATTCTGTTTAACCATGAATCTCCTCGTCGCGGTGAGACCTTTGTCACCCGTAAAATTACCCGTGCGATTGCCAATATTGCTCAGGGCTTAGAGAAGTGCCTGTATCTGGGTAATATGGATGCCTTACGGGACTGGGGCCATGCTAAAGACTACGTGCGGATGCAGTGGATGATGCTGCAACAGGAACAGCCGGAGGATTTTGTTATCGCCACCGGTAAGCAGATCTCGGTGCGTGACTTCGTGCGGATGTCTGCTGCTGAAGTTGGCATCACGCTTGAGTTTAAAGGGGAAGGCGTTGATGAATATGCGGTTGTGGCCGGAATCGAGGGTGATAACGCTCCGGCACTGAGTGTGGGCGATGTTGTTGTCCGGGTTGATCCTAAATACTTCCGTCCGGCTGAAGTTGAAACGTTGTTGGGTGATCCAACCAAGGCCAAAGAGAAGTTGGGCTGGACACCTGAGATCACCGTCGAAGAGATGTGTGCCGAGATGGTGCTGAACGATCTGAATAAAGCCAAACAGCATGCTCTGCTTAAAAAACACGGCTATGACGTGAATGTTGTTTTAGAGCATTAAGGCGTTAGAGCGATTAACCACAGAGGACACGGAGGTCCACAGAGAAGGGCTTTTGTGTAAGAGCGATTAACCACAGAGGACACGGAGGTCCACAGAGAAGGGTTTTTGTGTAAGAGCGATTTATCACAGAGGACACGCAGATCACCGAGTAGTGCTTTTGTGTAAGAGCGTTTTACCACAGAGGACACAGAGAAGGACTTTCGTGTAAGAGCGGTTTACCACAGAGGGCTCAGAGGTCCACAGAGAAGGGCTTTTGTGTAAGGGCGTTTTACCACAGAGGACACGGAGGTCCACAGAGAAGGGCTTTTGTGTAAGAGCGTTTTACCACAGAGGACACAGAGGTCCACAGAGAAGGGCTTTTGTGTAAGAGCGGTTTTACCACAGAGGACTCAGAGGTCCACAGAGAAGGGCTTTTGTGTAAGGGCGTTTTACCACTGAGAATACTTTAAGTTCTTACCATCGACTTTGCTTTTCCTCGGTGCTCTCTGTGTCCTCTGTGGTGAACCTTTTCTGTCTATGCATTTATGGTTTTGTTAGGGGTTTTAAATGACTAAAGTTTTTGTAGCGGGCCATAAGGGGATGGTTGGTTCTGCTATCTGTCGGAAGCTTGCGGCTGATGGTTCTGTGGATGTTGTTACAGCTTCCCGTGATGAACTGGACCTGCTTTCACAGGCTGATGTTGCCCGTTTTTTTAATGAACATAGGTTTGATCAGGTGTATCTGGCAGCCGCTAAGGTGGGCGGTATCTGGGCGAATAATGAATACCCGGCTGAGTTTATCTATCAGAACCTGACTATTCAGAATAATGTCATCCATTCTGCTTATCAGTCGGGTGTTAAGAAGCTACTGTTTCTTGGATCGTCTTGTATCTACCCAAAACTAGCGGAGCAACCGATGCAGGAAAGTGCTCTGTTGACCGGCGTGCTGGAGCCGACTAACGAGCCTTATGCGATTGCCAAAATTGCCGGTATTAAGATGTGTGAATCTTATAATCGTCAGTATGGTGTTGATTACCGCAGTGTGATGCCGACCAACCTGTACGGTGAGAATGATAATTTTCATCCTGAGAACTCCCATGTCATACCCGCGCTGATGCGTCGCTTTCATGAAGCGAAACTTGCCGGTGATGCTGAGGTGGTTGTCTGGGGCACCGGCAAGCCTATGCGTGAGTTTCTGCATGTGGATGATATGGCCGCTGCATCTGTATTTGTAATGAATGCCGATAAGGATATCTATGCCGCTAATACTGAAACCATGTTGTCGCATCTGAATGTCGGCACCGGTGAGGATTGCACCATCGCTGAGATGGCCCTGACTATGGCAGAGGTTGTTGGTTTTGAAGGTGAGGTGGTATTTGATTCAACCAAACCGGATGGTACGCCCCGTAAGCTGATGGATGTTAGCAAACTGAATGCGCTGGGCTGGAAATATTCGATCAGTTTGAAAGACGGCCTGGCGATGACCTATGAGTGGTTCTTACAGCATCAGGATAGCTTTAGAGCGTAAAAAGCTAAGAGCGGTTCACCACAGAGGGCACAGAGGGTCACAGAGAAGAGCTTTTTGTTAAGGGCTTTTGATTGTTGGGTTTTCCTCGGTGTTCTCTGTGGTGAGTAATGTTGTATTAATTTCAAAGTCTGTTCGACAGGAGGTCGATATGGGAAGGGATTTTCTCACGGATAAAGTAATTGGGTGCGCGATTGAGGTTCACCGTCAATTAGGGCCTGGGTTACTTGAGTCTAGCTATGAGAGTTGTTTGATGTATGAATTAGCTCAGGCTAGAGTTGATGCGCGGGCACAGGTTTCGTTGCCTGTGGCCTACAAAGGAATGAGTATCGATGCAGGATACCGCATTGATATCCTGATTCCTGGTGAGCTGATTCTTGAACTTAAGTCTGTTGATAAGTTGATGCCTATACATACAGCTCAAATGCTAACTTACCTTAAGTTATCAGGGATTAGAAAAGGCCTTGTGATTAACTTCAATGTAGGTAAGTTAATCAATGGACTTAAAAGGGTCGTGCTTTAAGGGAACTCATCACTGAGGGCACTGCGAAGTACTTTTGTAAGAACGGTATTACCACAGAGGACACAGAGGTCCACAGAGAAGTACTTTTGTGTAAGAGCGTTTTACCACTGAGGATACCTTAAGTTCTTACCTTCGACTTTGCTTTTCCTTGGTGCTCTCTGTGTCCTCTGTGGTGAATATGTTTTTGTAAGGGCTGTTTTACCACAGAGGAAGCAGAGGGCCACAGAGAAGGGGTTTTTGTTAAGGGCTCTTTAATTGTTGGCTTTTCCTCGGTGTGCTCTGTGGTCTCGGTGGTGACAAGCTTTAAGGATTTTAATGGATAATAGCTTTCTTTCTTCTGATGACTTTCGTCGCGTGGTTGATTCAACGCCTCTGATCTCGATTGATCTGGTGGTTAAGTCACCTGATGGCAGGGTTTTGCTGGGAAAGCGGTTGAATAAACCCGCCAAAGATTTTTGGTTTGTGCCGGGTGGGCGGGTTTTAAAGAATGAGCGTTTAGCCGATGCATTTTCCCGGCTGACTAAAGCTGAGCTGGGGGTTGAAATCGCGATTCAGGATGCCCGTTATCTTGGTTTGTATGAACATTTTTATGATGACAGTGCGTTGAGTGATAGTGTTTCTACACACTATGTTGTTAATGCGTTTGTAATAGAATTGAGCGAGGCTGTGACGGCCCTGCCGGTTGAGCAGCACAGTGATTATCGGTGGTTGTCTGAAGATGAGTTATTAAGCGCTGATGATGTGCATAACCACTCTAAGTGGTATTTTCTGAACGAAAAAGGATATTCTGTATGATCCCTGTAATTATGGCGGGTGGCTCTGGTACCCGTCTCTGGCCACTTTCCCGCACTCAGTATCCAAAGCAGTTTCTTGGGCTTAACAGCGATCTTTCAATGCTGCAGGAGACGGTAAAGCGGTTGGGCAGTGTTGATCAGGTGTGCCTGATCTGTAATGAGGAACACCGTTTTCTGGCGGCAGAGCAGATGCGGGTTGCGAATCAATCCTGTTCTATCTTTCTCGAGCCTGTCGGGCGTAATACGGCACCGGCCATTGCGCTGGCTGCTATCGATGCGGTTAATAAAGGGTTGGGTGGCGAGTGTTTGTTGGTGCTTGCTGCGGATCATGTGATTGAGGACGAGCAGACCTTCCAAAAGGTGATTGCTCAGGCAGAACCTCTGGCTAAAGAGGGGTGTCTGGTGACCTTTGGTATTGTGCCGACGCATGCGGAAACGGGTTATGGGTATATTAAAGCCGATGTCCGGAAAGGTGACGATCAGTCGCGTGACGCGTATCCGGTGGCTGAGTTTGTTGAAAAGCCTGATCTGGAAACCGCTCAGACTTATCTGGATGAGGGTGGCTATTACTGGAACAGCGGTATGTTTATGTTCCGGGCAGACCGTTATCTGGAAGAACTGGGTAAGTTCCGTCCCGATATTCTTGAAGCGTGTCAGAAGGCGATGCTGGACACCTCGACCGATATGGATTTTATCCGGGTAGACGCTGAGGCTTTCAAAGCCTGTCCGGATGAGTCGGTTGACTATGCGGTGATGGAGCCTCTTTGCGCGGCAGAAGGCGCTGATAGTGTGGTTGTACTGCCTCTTGATGCGGGCTGGAGTGATGTCGGTAGCTGGACGGCCCTGTGGGAGATTAAGGATAAAGACAGCGACGGCAATGTGATTAATGGTGATGTTATCGCTCACAGCACCCGCAATTCGTATGTTATGTCGACCAGTCGACTGGTCACGACGCTGGGTGTGGATAACCTGATTGTCGTTGATACACCGGATGCTTTGCTGGTGGCTGATAAAAGCAAGATTCAGGATGTTAAGAAGATCGTTTCTGAAATCAAAGATAACAACCGGAATGAAACCTTTCAGCACCGGGAGGTATACCGTCCCTGGGGTAAATATGACTCGATTGATGTGGGCGAGCGCTATCAGGTTAAACGTATTACGGTGAAGCCGGGCGCGCGTTTATCTGTACAGAAGCACCACCACCGTGCCGAACACTGGGTCGTGGTGAGCGGCACGGCAAAAGTGACCAAAGGTGAAGAGACGTTCCTGGTCACTGAAAACCAGTCCACCTACATCCCGTTAGGCGAGATTCACTGCCTGGAAAACCCGGGGATGGTGGCGCTTGAGCTGATAGAGATACAGTCGGGGTCCTATCTGGGAGAGGATGATATAGTCCGGCTGGATGATCAGTATGGGAGGGCGTAAGAGCCGAAGTCCGTTGTCCGATCGCTTCGCTTGTCCGAGGTCCGAAAAAGCATATTAGTTCCGTAGGCGAAGTCTTTCCCTTGTGGGAGCCCCTTTAGCATGCCCTCTGGGTACCAGGAGCGATAAACTTAAAAACGAGGGCCTAAAATCGAGGCCCGAATGCTACGCTTGTCTGAGATCCGAATAAGCGGACAAGCAGCCGAAGGCTGCGTTCTGAAAATGAAATGTTCGGACAAGCGCAGCGTTCGGACTTCTGCATTGTTCTGACTTCTGCTTTAAAAACATGGAGGTTGTTATGGGATTTGAAAATCTGGACGTATGGAAACGTTCTTGTCGCTTGAGTTGTGAAGTTTATAAATCGATGGCTGATTGTCGTGATTATGGTTTTAAGGATCAGATCACACGGAGTAGTTTGTCTATTCCCAGTAATATAGCTGAGGGATTTGAACGGGGTTCGATTAAGGATAAAAGGAAGTTTTATCTCTACGCCCGGGGCTCTGCTGGAGAACTTAAAACCCAGGTCTATATCGGTCAGCGAATTGGTTATGTCTCTTCTGAGGCGGGGAATCACTGGTGTGATGAGCTCGTCGATATTCAGAAAATGCTGACAGGCTTGATAAAGAAAGCGGAGGGATGAGAGCTGGTCCATAAAAGCCGAAGTCCGTAGTCCGATCACTTCGTTTGTCCGAGCGCTGCGCTTGTCCGCTTCTTCGGACTTCCGACAAGCGAAGCGATCGGACGAGTGAAACGATCGGACCCCGGCTCTTAGCCCTTAAATCATCTGCTTCTGTTTAAGCAGTTCAATGACTTTATCGGCGGCCTCTTCAGGTGTTATTTCGACTGTTTTCAGGTCGAGTTCCGGGGTCTCGGGTGTTTCATAAGGTGAGTCGATGCCAGTGAAGTTTTTCAGCTCGCCACGGCGGGCTTTTTTATACAGGCCTTTTACGTCCCGGTCTTCTGCAACGTCCAGCGGAGTGTTGACGAAAATCTCGATAAATTCGCCCGCTTCAACCATGTCCCGTGCCATTTGTCGTTCTGCCCGGAAAGGGGAGATGAACGAGGTGATAACAATCAGCCCCGCATCGACCATCAGTCTGGCGACTTCGGCGATACGGCGGATGTTTTCCACCCGGTCCTGATCGGTGAAGCCGAGGTCTTTATTCAGACCGTGGCGGACGTTGTCACCATCCAGCAGGTAGGTATGGTGGCCGGATGCCAGCAGTTTCTGTTCGACCAGGTCAGCAATGGTTGATTTACCCGACCCTGACAGGCCTGTTAGCCAGATAATGCATGGCTTCTGAGATTTCAGTGTTGAGCGGACCGCTTTGTTCACTTCGGTGTGCTGCACGGTGATGTTGGTGCTTCGGCGAAGGGCAAAGTTTATCAGGCCTGCGCCCACGGTATTATTGGTCATCCGGTCGATAAGGATGAAGCTGCCGGTATCACGGTTGGCTTTATAAGCATCGAAGGCGATGTTCTGATCAAGGCTGATATTACATTCGCCGATGCCGTTCAGTTCCAGCTTTTTAGCGGCCAGGTGTTCCATCGTGTTAACGTTCACCTGATGCTTGATATCGGTAATCGATGCGGTGACGGTTTTGCTGCCGATCTGCATCAGGTAAGTACGGCCTGGCATCAACGGTTCTTCATGCATCCAGATGATAGTGGTTTCAAACTGTTTACCTATGGATGCGGGCTCTTCAGCAGAGGTGAGCATGTCGCCGCGGGAGATATCAATCTCGTCATTCAGTGTCAGCGTGACGGACTGGCCTGCAACGGCCTGTGGCAGGTTGCCATCATAGGTTGAGATGGTGGCAATGGTGCTCTCTTTGCCTGAAGGGAGTGCACGGATGCGGTCGCCCGGCTGGATAACCCCGCTGGCCAGCTGGCCCGAGAAACCACGGAAATCCAGGTTAGGACGGTTTACCCATTGAACCGCCATACGGAACGGCTGTTTCTGCATCAGCTCATCATCGACCTGTACGGTTTCCAGATAACCCATCAGTGTGGTGCCGTGATACCAGGGCATGTTGCTGCTGGGTGCAGTGATGTTGTCACCGGCCAGCGCCGACATCGGAATAAAGGTGATCTGCTCAATACCGATCTGCCGGGCAAATTCGGTATAGTCCTCTTTGATCTGTGTGTAGGTCTGCTCGGAGTAGTCCACCAGGTCCATCTTGTTGATCGCGACGACGATATGCGGAATGCCGATGAGGGAGGTCAGGTAGCTGTGACGACGGGTCTGGGTCAGGATGCCACGGCGGGCATCCACCATCAGAATTGCGACGTCAGCGGTGGACGCGCCGGTGACCATGTTACGGGTGTATTGTTCATGCCCGGGGGTGTCTGCAACGATAAACTTACGCTTATCGGTAGAGAAGAAGCGGTAGGCAACATCGATGGTGATGCCTTGTTCACGCTCAGCCGCCAGCCCATCAACCAGCAGGGCAAAGTCAATATTGTCGCCCTGAGTTCCGAATTTTTTGGATTCAGCTTCAACCGCTGCCAGTTGGTCTTCGAAGAGTAGCTTTGATTCGTATAGCAGACGTCCGATCAGGGTGCTTTTACCATCATCAACACTGCCGCAGGTGATAAAGCGCAGCAGGCTTTTCTGTTCGTGGTCTTTCAGGTATTGAACGATATCTTCAGATATCATCTCTGATGAATGTGCCATTAGAAATAGCCCTCCTGCTTTTTCTTTTCCATTGAGGCGGCAGAGTCGTGATCGATCATCCGGCCCTGGCGTTCTGAGGTTTTGGTCAGCAACATCTCCTGGATGATGGCTGGCAGCGTGTCGGCTTCTGACTCAACCGCTCCGGTCAGTGGGTAACACCCCAGGGTTCTGAAACGCACTTTCTTCATCATCGGGACTTCGTTGGGTTGCAGCGGCATACGCTCATCATCCACCATGATCAGCGTCCCGTCGCGTTCGACAACCGGGCGTTCGGCCGACAGGTAGAGCGGGACAATCGGAATCTGCTCCAGATAGATATACTGCCAGATATCCAGTTCGGTCCAGTTGGATAGTGGGAATACCCGGATCGATTCGCCCGGACGTTTGTTGGCGTTGTAGTTTTTCCACAGCTCAGGGCGTTGATTTTTCGGGTCCCAGCGGTGATCGGCAGTACGGAAAGAAAAAATTCGTTCTTTGGCGCGGGACTTTTCTTCGTCGCGGCGCGCACCCCCAAAGGCAACATCGAATTTAAACTTATTCAAGGCCTGCTTCAGGCCCTCAGTTTTCATGATGTCGGTGTGCAGGGAGGATCCATGAGTGAATGGATTGATCTCTTTTTCCAGACCTTCCGGATTCATATAGGTGATCAGCTCAACTCCGAGATCTTTCACCAGTTGATCGCGAAAGGTGTACATGTCGCGGAATTTCCAGCCGGTATCAACGTGCAGCAGAGGAAATGGCGGCTTGGACGGATGAAAAGCTTTCATCGCCAGGTGCAACATCACTGCGCTGTCCTTGCCGATGGAATATAACATGACCGGGTTATCGGCTTTGGAAACGACTTCACGCATTATTTGTATGCTTTCGGCTTCCAGTCTTTGTAAATGTGTTAATGCCATCGTGGTCCTCACATATGACTGAGTTAATGCTTTCTCACCGCCTGCCGGAATGGTAACTGGCGGGTTGCTGTGTCTGGATGTTGCGTACGTTAACAGGGTTAATTGCGACTGGCTGGCCAGCCATTGCTGAATATCGGTGTATCGCTGTAGCGGCACGCTATGGAAGGACAGTGTCACTGCCGATTTAAACTGATGACTAAGCCGTTGCAGAAAATGAAGAATGAGTTTGCTGTCGGGGGCGTCGGGGGTTGCCAGCCAGTAGAGTTTGCCTCTGAAATCCTGTGCATAAATAAAATGTCCCCCTGCGACCGAGCCATACTTCGTTGCTGGCGGGGTAAAGGTGGCGATGCCTCCCTTGAGTACTTTTCCTTCGGGGGATGGACTTCTGAGTGCTGTCTCCCGCGAATCATCTTGTGCGCTATTCAGCTCGGGGTGATGTTGCATCAGCCACGCTTTGGGGCTGTCTGTGCTGTGTGACTCAGGGGGAGCGATTATGCCCCAGCTTTTCAGATAACGGTTAATCGTTTTGAGTGACCGTTCATGCTGGTGCGTTCTGAACCAGTCCTGAACTTGTTGGGTGGTCCAGAGTGTATTATCTGAAGGGAGGCCAGACAGCATAAACTCAAGGCAGTCGCTTTCAGAGTCTGTTTTAGGCCGACCTCTTTTTCCGGTGTTTATCGCTTCCCAACCACCCTCTATAAAACGTTTATGGGATGAAATTATGGTCGGATTGGAAAGACCGGTTTTTTGTTTGATGGCGGACAGGGTTTCTCCACTGAGCCGAAGCTGTACCGCTTCTTTTCTAAGCTTGTTTAGCTCTGTTGAAGAAAGTTTCTTGCCGCTCATTCTGAATATCCTGTATAAGAATTGTGATCATACAAAGTTAGCGGTATGCTGACAAACATTTACTGTTAAACATATAGTGTCTTGAATTTTTGCTGGAGTGAAGATCGCTTCGTCAGGTGGAATATCAGGGACTCAGAAAGTCGAAATATGGAATTCTCAGCGGGACTCACTCTCTTTACACTTATTTCGGTACTGCTATTGCTGGTTTTTAGCCATATTGCAGCAGATATGGTTCTCATGGCGGCCATGGGTGTTTTAATCATCTTCAAAATACTGACGCCTGCAGAAGCGCTGGTGGGTTTTTCAAACCCGGGAGTGATTACCATTGCTGCTTTTTATGTGGTCGCTGCCGGGCTGAAAGAGACGGGGGCGGTGCGCTGGGCTGGTCAGCTTTTACTTGGCTTGCCCGAGAGTGAAAAACGTTCACTGCTCCGGGTGGTTATCCCAACCTCGCTACTCAGTGCTTTCATGAACAATACCGCTGTCGTCGCCATGTTTATTCCGGCAGTTCAGGACTGGGCCCGCAGGATCAAGATCCCCGTTTCTAAACTGCTTCTACCCTTGAGTTATGCCGCCATTCTTGGCGGGACCTGCACCCTTATCGGCACGAGTACCAACCTGGTGGTGGATGGGCTGCTTCAGGCTGAGACCGGCGTTGCCCTGGGAATGTTTGATCTGGCTTGGGTCGGGGTTCCGGTGTTGTTCATCGCGGGGGGACTGATTGTCTTATTAGCGCCTGTTTTACTACCCGACCGGAAAGGTGTCGTTGAGCAGCTTGAATTGGCCCGGGAATATGTGGTTGAGCTGGTTGTTAGTCCAGCCGGCCCTATTGTCGGAAAAACCGTTGCTCAGGCGGGCTTGCGGCACCTGACGTATGGATATCTTATTGATATCAGACGGCGCGGGCAGTTAATCACGGCGGTTTCTCCCGATGTTGTGCTCGAAGCGGATGATGTGCTGGTGTTTGTTGGTGCCGCTGAAAGTGCGCATGAGCTTCGCGGGATACGGGGGTTGCTGCCCTCTGGTGATGGTCTGGAAAACCTGGGGATCGCGTTGCAGGAGCGCTGCCTGGTTGAGGCGGTGATTGGTCCTGAGTTTTTCGGGCTGGATCAGACCGTGAGAGAGTCCCGCTTTCGCAGTCGCTTCCGGGCGGCAATCTTATCTGTGTGTCGGCAGGGTCAGCGTCTGGACGGCAAGATCGGTGATATCCAGCTGCAGATGGGCGATACGCTATTACTGGAAGCCAGTGATGATTTTGTCAGTCAGTATCGCTCCCGAAGAGACTTTCTGTTGGTGAGTGCGCTGAATGAATCGACCCCTCCCGATTTTGCCCGGGCGCCTGTTGCCATCGGGACGCTGCTGTTGATGGTGCTGGTCAGTGCAACGGGCTTGTTATCAATTCTTGAAGCCTCCTTTATGGCTGCGGGGATTATGCTGGCGAGCCGGTGTGTATCCGTATCCAAAGCCCGTCGGAACGTCGATTTATCTGTGCTGATGGTGATCGCGTCCTCTTTTGCACTCGGCGCGGCCATGGTGAAAACGGGCAATGCCCGCCTTATTGCAGACGGGTTGCTGTTTTCTGATGGCATCACTCCCTGGCAGGCATTGATACTGATCTATCTTATAACGGTTATATTTACGGAACTGATTACTAACAATGCTGCCGCAGTGCTGATGTTCCCGATCGCTATGGCGTTAGCGGAGCAGTTGGGGGTTAGCTATATGCCGTTTATTATCGCGATTATGTTTGCGGCTTCTGCCAGCTTTATAACCCCCCTGGGCTATCAGACTAATTTGATGGTGTATGGTCCGGGAGGGTATCGTTTTACAGATTATGCCCGGTTAGGTATACCGCTTAGTATAACCGTTGCGGTGGTGTCACTGTTTCTGATTCCGCAGATCTGGCATTTTTAAGTTTTAACTTTTGCAAAGTGAGAAGGACATCATGTTCAATAATCAAGATATTATCGATCTGGCTAAACACGCGGGCGCTGCAATCATGGCGATCTATCAACGTGATTTTGCTGTGTATGAAAAGCAGGATGAAAGTCCGCTGACGGAAGCTGATTTAGCCTCTCACCATTGTATTGTTGACGGGCTTAAACGACTGACGCCTCAGATTCCGGTTTTATCTGAGGAGTCCGATGCTGATGAACATCTGGAGCGTATGTCATGGCAGCGATACTGGCTGATTGATCCGCTCGATGGAACCAAAGAGTTTATCAAGAAGAACGACGAGTTTACCGTCAATATTGCCCTGATCGATCAGGGTAAAGCTGTGTTTGGTGTTGTTTATGCGCCGGCACTGGATGTTACGTATTGGGGTGATGCTGACGGGGCGTTTAAAGAGTCCGCTGGACAGGTTGAGTCAATCAAGGTGTCTGCTATTCCCGCTGAAGGTGCCGTCTGGCGTGTAGTGGGAAGCCGTTCACATCAGACTGATGAATTCAAAGCGTTTGTTAAGGGGCTGCCGGATACCGAAGTGGTTTCCATGGGCAGTTCTCTGAAACTGTGTCTGGTTGCCGAGGGCGCCGCTGATCTTTATCCGCGTCTGGGATTAACCAGTGAATGGGATACTGCTGCGGCACATGCTGTGGTCAGTGCAGCCGGAGGTCTGGTTCTGCAATACCCTGAGCTGACACCGCTGCTGTACAATACCCGCCCGAACACGCTGTTGAATCCATTCTTTATTGTCTGCGCTGAAAAGTCGGATAAGTGGGGTTGAAAGCCGAGGTTCGCTGTCCGATCGCTGCGCTTGTCCGGGTCCGAAAAAGAAGCCGCTGTAGGAGGTGCTCCTCGCGGCTATAAAGCCATCGCCCCGGGTACGGGGTTTAATGTATTGTAGGAGCCCCTTTAGCATGCCCTCTGGGTGCCCGGGGGCAGGAGTAGTTGCCCTTGTGGGAGCCCCGTCCCGGGGCGATAAACCTGAGAAACGGCGGGGACGTCTAACATATTCATCAATTAAGGACTGATTTTATATGGCAATTCTGGTTACGGGCGGGGCTGGCTACATTGGGTCTCATACCGTTGTTATGTTACTTGAGGCGGGCTATGAGGTTGTCGTGCTTGATAACCTGTGTAACAGCCATCCTGAGGTCTTTAACCGGGTCGAACAGATCACCGGAAAACGCCCGGTTTTTGTGGAAGGGGATATCCGTGACCGGGTGTGTCTGAATACGGTTTTTTCTGAGTATGCTATTGAGTCGGTTATCCACTTTGCGGGATTAAAAGCGGTAGGGGAGTCGGTTGCTCAGCCTCTGCGCTATTATCAGAACAATGTCGAAGGCTCGTTGACCCTTTTTGATGTGATGGCCAGCAATGGCTGCAAGCGTATTGTGTTTAGTTCATCGGCGACGGTTTATGGCGACCCGGCTTCGGTTCCCATCCGTGAAGACTTCCCTCTGTCAGCCACCAACCCCTATGGTCAGTCGAAGCTGATGATTGAAAATATCCTCAGGGATCTGGCTGTGTCAGATAGTGCATGGCAGATATCCCTGTTGCGTTATTTCAATCCGGTGGGGGCTCACACGAGTGGTCTGATGGGTGAAGATCCTGCGGGTATTCCCAATAACCTGATGCCGTTTGTCGCCCAGGTTGCCGTCGGTAAACGTGAAAAACTAAGTGTGTTTGGCGGGGATTATCCAACGGTTGATGGTACCGGTGTGCGTGATTATATCCATGTAGAAGACCTGGCGGCCGGGCACCTGTGTGCGTTAGCTGCCCTGAATCCGCAACATGATTGCAGGGCGTATAACTTAGGCACAGGCAATGGCTATTCAGTGCTTGAGGTCGTAAAGGCGTTTGCCTGTGCCTCCGAGCGGGAGATTCCGTATCAGATTGTTGCGCGGCGCGCGGGTGATATTGCAGAATGCTATGCTGATCCGTCGTTCAGTCAGGGGGCACTGGGTTGGATTGCGAAGTATGATCTTAAACGGATGGTTGAAGATCACTGGCGCTGGCAGATCAATAATCCAGAGGGGTATAGGTAAGCGCTGAGTAGGAGCGGCATTCTGCCGCGATGGTTTTATCGCCCCTGGAAGGGGCTCCTACGGGGGGAGGTATGTATTGTAGGAGCGGCGTCCCGCCGCGAAGGTTTTATCGCCCCTGGAAGGGGCTCCTACGGGGGGAGGTATGTATTGTAGGAGCGGCGTCCCGCCGCGAAGGTTTTATCGCCCCTGGAAGGGGCTCCTAAGGAGTGGGATGTATTTGTAGGAACGGCGTCCCGCCGCGATGGTTTGATCGCCCCTGGAAGGGGCTCCTACGGGGTGGGATGTATTGTAGGAGCGGCGTCCCGCCGCGATGGTTTTATCGCCCCTGGAAGGGGCTCCTACGGGGTTGGGTATGTATTGTAGGAGCGGCGTCCCGCCGCGAAGGTTTTATCGCCCCTGGAAGGGGCTCCTACGGGGTGGAATGTATTGTAGGAGCGGCGTCCCGCCGCGATGGTTTTATCGCCCTTGGAAGGGGCTCCTACGGGGTTGGGTATGTATTGTAGGAGCGGCGTCCCGCCGTGATGGTTTGATCGCCCCTGGAAGGGGCTCCTACGGGGTGGGATGTATTGTCGGAGTGGTGTCCCACCGCGATGATTATATCGCCCCTGAAAGGGCCCTCACACCAATAATGTTAGGAAAAGGAATCAAAGATGAAAGGGAATTCATCTGCTCTGCGAAAAGGCCGGTTTTCTGAGCCTGGTCGGATCTATCTGGTTACGTTTGTAACCTGTCAGCGTAAACCTATCTTTACAGATCTCTATTGTGGACGAGTTGTTATACGTTCAATGGTTTTTATGGCCGATAACGTTGAGACGCTTGCGTATGTAATCATGCCTGATCATGTTCACTGGCTGGTGGAACTACGTAATGGTTCACTTGAGCATTTAATCCATTCTCTCAAATCATTTTCAGCTAAAGAGATCAATAAAAGACTGGGGCAGTCGGGGCATATCTGGCAAAAAGGTTTTCATGATCATGCTATCAGGAATGAAGAGGATTTAACGGAGATCGCGCGTTATATGGTTATGAATCCGGTTAGGGCAGGGTTAGTGAAAAGTTACAGAGAGTATTCGTTGTGGGATGCGGTTTGGGTTTAAGGGGTGTTTGATCGCCCTCTGGGTGCTCGCCGCGATGGTTTTATCGCCCCTGGAAGGGGCTCCTACGGGATGGTATGTATTGTAGGAGCGGTATTAGTATGCCCTCTGGGTGCTCGCCGCGATGGTTTGATTGCCCCTGGAAGGGGCTCCTACGGGGTGGGATGTATTGTAGGAGCGGCATCCTGCCGCGAAGGTTTTATCGCCCCGGGACGGGGCTCCTACGGGGTGGGATGTATTTGTAGGAGCGGTATTAGTATGCCCTCTGGGTGCTTGCCGCGATGGTATATCGCCCCTGGAAGGGGCTCCTACGGGATGGTATGTACGTAGGAGCGGCATCCTGCCGCGATGGTTTTATCATCCGAACGAAAAAATCTCGGGTTAACTGCGCAGCAGTGTCAGAAGCTCGTCGGTTCTGGTTTTCATCAGGGCTTCATCTCCCCGGGTTTCAACGTTTAGCCGAACCACCGGTTCGGTGTTGGATGAGCGCAGGTTGAAGCGCCATTCACCCATATCCAGGCTGATACCGTCGGTGTAGTCGATCGCTTTTGCGGCATCCTTGTAAGTGCTGAGAACTCGCTCGATAGCGGCTTTCGGGTCTTCCAGTTTGCTGTTGATCTCGCCGGGGGACGGGTATCGGGTAATCCGGTCGTCAACCAGTTGCGATAGCGTCTGTCCCTTGTTGCTGATGAGTTCAGCGACCAGCAGCCATGGCACCATTCCGCTATCGCAGTAGAAGAAGTCACGGAAGTAATGGTGAGCACTCATCTCTCCGCCGTACACGGCATCTTCTTGACGCATTCTTTCTTTGATAAAGGCATGTCCGGTTTTGCTTTGAATCGCTTTACCGCCACTGGCCTCAACGATATCCAGAGTGTTCCAGGTGAGGCGCGGGTCGTGGATAATCGCGGCCCCGGGGTTTTTTGCCAGGAAGGCTTCGGCCAGCAGTCCTACGATATAGTAGCCTTCGATAAAACGGCCATTTTCATCAAACAGGAAGCAGCGATCGAAGTCGCCATCCCAGGCGATCCCCATGTCGGCTTTATGTTCCAGCACGGCCGCGATGGTGTCGGCGCGATTCTCTTCCAGAATGGGGTTGGGGATACCATTGGGGAAGGTGCCATCGGGCTGGTGGTGAATTTTGATAAATTCGACCGGCACGGATGCCGCTTTAAACTGAGCTTCGAGGGCATCGATCACATGTCCGGCAACACCGTTACCGGCGTTTACCACCAGTTTCATCGGTTTAAGGGTTTGCAGGTCTATATAGCCTTCCAGATGTTCGATGTAGGCCGCAAGGGTATCCACTTTTTCGTAGCTGCCGTGCCTGGCTTCATCGACTGCGGCAAAATTATTTTCACGGGCCAGCTGTTCAATGTCATTCAGCCCGGTATCGCCGCTGATTGGTCGGGAGCCTTGCTTAACCAGCTTCATACCATTGTAATCTTCGGGGTTGTGACTCGCGGTCACAACGATACCGCCATCGGTGTTCAGGTGCGCGGTGGCGAAATAGATCTCTTCGGTACCACAGAGGCCGATATCCAGAACATTGACCCCGGAATCCCTGAGGCCGTTTGCCAGAGCCTGTTTCAGTGACTCGGTGGACAGGCGCATATCGCCGCCAACCACAACGGTCTCAGGTTTCAGGAACTCTGCATAGGCACGGCCGATGCGGTAGGTCAGGTCTTCATCCAGCTGAGTACCCAGCTGGCCGCGGATATCGTAGGCTTTGAAACAGGCTAGTTTGCTCATTGATGCTTCTCTGAAGGTTGTAAATTGAGGGTGTCGGGTTTTGAACTGACGGCTAAAAAAAAATGACGACCTGTCCGCCAGACTGCCCATGAAACCAAGATTAATGCGATACCCGAAAGGTTGGCATACATATCTTTTATTGAGAAATGCCGATGCGGTAGCAGCCATTCCTGTATAAATTCTGCACTACAGGCCAGTATCAATATACCCACTATAAACAGCGGAAAATATCGGCGGGAAAGCGTCCAGAGAGCGATAAGCGTCATCGCGGCAAAGCCTAAGAGGTGGCCGAATTTGTCAGACTGGTTGAATAGTTTAGGGGGCGGAGTTTCTCTGAACAGTCCGTAGAACAGCGCTGCAGCACAAAGGCTGAACAGGATAGAGCGCAGCATCATCGGCCCACACCCATATAGGTGAAGCCATATAATTCCAGCGCTTCCCGGTCGAAGATATTACGCCCGTCAATGACCAGTGGTGTCTGCATCGCTTCGAGTAGCTTGCGATAATCCGGTGACCAGTATTCCGGCCATTCGGTCACCAGCAGGAGGGCATCGGTATCTTTGATCGCATCGTAAGCGTCATCACAGAAGCTGAGCAGGGGCGCGTTTCTATAGTGCTTTTTCAGGTTTCCCAAAGCTTCCGGATCATGGACTCTGACCTGCACGCCCTGTGCAAGTAAGGCATCGATCAGCTTCAGGCTGGGCGCATTATCGACGCTGGCAGTGCCTGGCTTGAATGATGCGCCCCAGATCCCGATTGTTTTTCCGGTCAGATTGCAGCGGTAGTGTTGCCATAGCTTTTTGAACAGCAGTTCTTTTTGAATCTCATTTTCTGAGATAACGGTTTTAAGCAGAGAGTCTTTGCCCTTATTTTCAAAGATCTCAGAGAATCGAGCGATGTACTGATTGAAGTTCTGACCACCAAAGCCGCAGCCTGGTGCAAGGTAGTGACGACCAATACGGGGATCGGCCCCCATGCCTTCACGGATGGTATCAATATCCACATCCATCTGGTCGGCAAGATTGGCGAGTTCATTGATATAACCCAGCCGAATCGCCAGCATGCCGGTGATGGCAAACTTGGTAAACTCCGCTTCCCTGCTGGTCATCAGTTGCAGGTGTTCGATATTCTGAATAAAAGGGCGAATCAGCGACCGGGTCATCGTAATCGCCCAGTTGTTATCGCTGCCGATAATGACCCGTTTCGCCTGGCTGAAGCCCTCTAACGCTTTACCTTCCTGAAGGTTGTTAGGGATATATACAACAACCTGATTAGTGTCCTGATTCAGTTCGTCCTGCAGCTGATCGGTTGCACCAACGCCAAAATTACACTGGTTTACGATCAGCAGGTTATCGGGATTCGCTTTACCCAGCGAGCGAATTATTTGCCGGGCCGCATCAAACTCATTATGTTCCAGTGCCAGCCAGTGAATTTCGGCATAGGCGCCTTTGTCACGGGTTCGCTGGAGTCTGCCTGCTTTGAGTTGCAGCTCTATCTGATCAAGCAGCCCCGGCTCGTCTCTAAGGGCAGAAATATCCTCAAGTGGCTTTTCAAGCTGGCTGTCAGGGCCTTCTATCAGAACATCGTTTCCGGCTCTGGCCAGGCAAGCGGCAGCGACCCAGGCGGTCAGGCTAACGCCGTAGACTTTGATCTTCATGACTGATTCTCCCGGCGCTGCTGTTGAACATAACGTATCAGTCCCTCTGTTGAGCTGTCGGTAGCTGATGAGGTCTGTTCAGTAAACTGATCCAGCAGCGAGGTCGCCACCTGCTTGCCCAGTTCAACACCCCACTGATCAAACGGGTTGATCTCCCAGATGACTGACTGGACATATACTTTGTGCTCGTACATCGCGATGAGAGCACCAAAGCTCGCCGGGCTGAGAGTGTCGAACATGATGGTCGTGCTTGGCTGGTTACCCCGGTAGCGTTTATGTGCCGGCGCCGTGTCGGCGTCGTCGAGTACGCTATCACCCAGCGCCAGTAAGCGGGACTGCGCAAGGCAGTTGGCCAGTGCCAGTTGGTGCTGGGCCTGCAGGTCTTCGCCCTGATCCTGATAACGCAGAGCAGGTGCGATGAAATCACACATAACGGATTCGGTACCCTGATGAAGCAGCTGATAAAATGCATGTTGCGCATTCGGGCCCACCTCTCCCCACAGAATGGGGCAGGTGGCGTAGTTGAGCTTCTCTCCGTTTAAGGTGACGCTCTTGCCGTTACTCTCCATCTCGAGCTGTTCAAGATAGGCGGGAACATGTTCCAGGCGGCCATCGTAAGGCAGCACTGCATGCGCATGTATATCGAGAAAGTTAATATTCCAGATACCAATCATCGCCATCAGGACCGGAAGGTTCTCCGCTGGCGGAGCAGAGCGGAAGTGAGTATCCATCTGATGCGCACCCGCCAGCATCTGGCGGAAGTTTTTATTGCCGATTTGCAGTGCAATAGCCATGCCGATGACCGACCACATGGAATAGCGTCCACCGGTCCAGTCCCAGAAATGCAGTTGGTTTTTTTCAGGGATACCCCAGTCCGCGGCTTTCTCAGGGCTGGCAGTGATCCCGATAAAGTGATGTTGACTGATCAGTTCAAGCGGCAGTCCACTGGTGTCTACCAGCCATTCTCTGGCGGTATTGGCGTTCGCCAGCGTGTCGATAGTGGAGAATGATTTGGATGAGACAATAAACAGGGTTGATGCCGGGTCAATGTGTGTCAGCAGCCCTGCCAGGTGGCTGCCATCCATTGAGGATACAAAGTGAATATCGATATCCCGGATGTGTTCTGGGGCAAACATGCTTAAAGCCCTGCAGGTCATCAACGGTCCGAGATCAGAGCCGCCAACGCCGATATTGACGACGTTTTTAATGGGACTGCCGTCATAGCCGCGCCACTGTCCGTTGTGGATCTGGTCAACCAGGGTTTCCATTTTTTCCAGAGAGGCGTGTATCTCCTCTGATATATCGACCCCCTCAACCAGCAGTGGCTGATCTGCTGGCTGGCGCAGGGCGGTATGCAGGGCAGGGCGATTTTCTGACAGGTTAACCTTTTCACCGGAGAAGAGTGCTTCGATCCGCTGAGGCAGTTTTTGCTGTTCGGCCAGATCAATGAGTAGTTGCAGAGTGGTTGACGTAATACGCTGCTTGGAAAAATCAGTCAGGCAGTGGGCCGCCCTGAAACTGAACTTATCATAGCGCTCTGAATCCTCTGCAAACATCTCAGTGAGATGTTTCTCACGTACCTTGTTAGCATGAGCACTCAGTGCTTGCCAGGCTGGCGAATTATTAACCGTCATAATGTCAGTCCAGTTTCGTCAGGAACTGCTTAAATGCTTCAGCGGTTTCCGGGTGCTGAAGACCATAGGCAACGTTGGCCTGCAGGTAGCCCAGCTTGTTGCCGCAATCGTATGTTTTACCCGTCATACGGTAGGCTTCGACCTTTTGTTCTTTTAACAGTTCATCCAGCGCGTCGGTGAGCTGGATCTCATTACCGGCCCCCGGTTTGGTAGCAGCCAGAAGTTCCATTACCCGGGCGGGCAGAACGTAGCGGCCAACGACAGCAAGGTCGGAGGGCGCATCTTCACGCTTTGGCTTTTCTACCATAGCGCAGATAGAAACAGACTCTCCTGCATCGGGTTTCACGCCATTACAGTCGGCTACGCCATAGAGGTGCACCTGATCCTCAGGAACCGATTCGACCATGATCTGGGCAGCCTTATGCTCATCGAAAGCATGTACCATCTGCTGCAGGTCGTTTTGATCCTGTTGATAGTTGTTGACCAGAACGTCCGGCAGAATGACGACAAAGGGTTCATTATTGACAATTCGCGCGGCGCAATGCACGGCATGGCCGAGACCGCGGGCTTCCGGTTGACGCACCGATAAGATGGTAACGTCACTGGGGATTATCTTGCTGACTGAGTCCAGAATCTGGGTCTTATTTTTCAGATCCAGCTGGTGCTCCAGCTCATAGTGACTGTCAAAATGGTCTTCAATTGCGGATTTACCGCTACGGGTTACCAGAATGATCTCTTTGATTCCGGCTTTGATTGCTTCTTCGACAACATGCTGGATGACAGGCTTATCCACAACCGGCATCATCTCTTTCGGGATCGCTTTACTTGCCGGGAGAACCCGTGTTCCCAGACCCGCAACGGGGATTACTGCTTTACGTACGGTTGTCATATATGCTCCAGACCTTTATATCGTCCTGATATTGTCTTAATAAATTCTAACTTCAGCCTTTATGATAACGATCAAAAACCGCAGAGTCGTTTTCGTTCGTTGCTGGCTTTGAGGTAAATACAGGCCATCCCCAGTTTATTGATAGTTTTCAGTCTCTTTTTAAGCACCGGGGTGTTGCGCTTTAAGCCTCTCTCAATGTTTTCTATTACCGCATTCTGAGTGGCGGGAGCAAGTGCTGCCCATCCTAAAAGACCGGCTTCAGCGACACTGATGTTAACCGAGTTTTCCCAGGGGCCGAGTTTTATCGCCTTAATGAGCGCCGCTTCAAACTCGTGATCAAACTGTTGAATTGAGGCCTTCATCAGTGCCAGATTGGCCCAGCTATAGGGCCAGTTAGGGCGTTCCTGCGTCGCGTTTCGATAGCCCGCTATCGCCTTAAGGGTTGATTCACGGTAGCCTGAAGAGCTGCCTGCCTGATAGTGATGTAATGCCTGATAGTATAATAATAGCGCTTCAATGTCCCTGTATTCAGCTCTGTTTGGCTGCCACTCTATAGCGCTTCTTATATTCGCCAGCTGCGTAGCCAGTTTTTCTTCCGACGGGATTTTGTCTGTTTTTTGCCATTGTTCGAGGTGCTGTCTAGGAGAGTATGCGTAGACGTCTGCAATACCGCCCCGGGTGGCGATGACGGCAGCCGAAACAAGAATAATGAGTATTGCGAAGACAAAAGTTTTGCGGACAGCGTCAGGTTTCGGCATGGTTGGAGATTATATATTCGGGTATTGAGGTTACCAGTGCCCGGGCTGCATCTTCACCAACGATCTGAATAGCGGCCTGAACCCCTTCCGTTAGTACGGGGGGACGATGGCGGCTATTATGGGCATCCGTAGCGAGTATGGTTACCCAGTCCCGCTGAAGCAGTATTTCGGAGATCTCTCTGGCAGCGTCGCCAAAGCGTCCGGCAACGGACATCGCGGTTACCTGCAATAAGCAGCCCTGGGCAACCAGAGGGTTGAGTTTATCGATATTGTCGATGATCTCTTTGTTGCGCTCCGGATGCGCAATCATCGGCTGAATGTTCTGGCTTAACAGCCAGTTGATCAGCTTATCTGTCCCTGGGGGAATATGGCTGTGAGGCAGTTCCAGGAGTAAGACTTTCTTACCCTTCCAGCTTCCCAGAAAGGGGACTTTACCGGAGGGTATCATGCTGATCATTTCGGCAGAGATACGTAGTTCTGCGCCCATGCTCAGCGTGAGTGGGATATCGGCATCAGCGATAGCCTGTTGCAGGGTCTGCAATACCGGCTGTATGGTACTGATCTGATTTTCGTAACGCCCGGGATGGATATGGGGGGTTACGACAATATGACGAATACCGTCATCAACAGCGATCTTAGCCAGTTCCAGCGACTCAGAAAGCGTCGCTGGCCCATCATCTATTCCTGGCAGTATATGGTTATGCAGATCAATCATCAGGCTGTCTTTTCTTCTGCGGTATAGCCGTACGTATCATAGTAACCACTGTAGTCACCACCATACTTTGCGGCCTTTTTAATATCGACCTGATTAAGCACTACGCCGATAACCGGGGCTTTCACTTCATTCAGACGCTTGAGACCATTTTTAGCCAACTGGTAGTTTGTCGCATCCGCTTTGACCACGTAGATCATTGCGCCTACATGCGATGACAGCACCAGCGCATCACTGACGGCTTGTGTCGGTGCCGTGTCGATGATGATCCGGTCGTATTTTGTTTCCAGAACTGCCAGTACCTTCGCGAAACGCTCTGATGAAAGCAGCTCCAGCGGGTTAGGGGGAATAATCCCCGATGGCAGTACATCAATACCGGATTTTTCATCTTTGTGAATGGTTTCTTCCAGTCGGGCAGTGCCGGCAACCAGATTCGATAATCCCGGTGTTTTGCCAGACAGACCAAAGTTTTTGGCTATTGACGGACGGCGCATATCGGCATCAATCAGCAGTACTTTCTCCATCTGTCCAATCGAGAAGGCAAGGCTGAGGGTAAGCGATGTTTTGCCCTCACCGGGGACCGAAGAGGTGATACATAAGATTTTATGGGGGTTGTCCAGCGCAGAGAGGACGATGCCGGTACGAATGGTTCTTACTGATTCAGCAAAGGCCGACTGCTGATCGTTCAGGTAAGCGCTGTAACTGATGTTTTCCGTACCCCCTTTTTTCGCCAGTTTCGGCAGCAGGCCCAGCATCGTGGCGCCGAGTTTGTTTTCAACATCCTGAGCCGTTTTCAGCGTATTGTTCAGCGCTTCCAGCAGGAATGAGAGCATAGTTCCAAACATGATTCCGACGATGAATGTCAGCGCGATAATAAGTCCTTTCTTCGGCTTTTCCGCGCTCTGTGGCGGGTGTGCCGGATCGGAAATACGGGCGTTGGCTGATTGCAGATCGCCGGTTGCATTGGTTTCGCTCAGGCGTGTGAAGAACGTGTCATACAGCTGGCGGTTGGCATCCACCTCTTTCTCAAGCTCTTTCAAACGGTAATCTTTCCGGTTGATCGATTGCAGTTCTTGCTTGGTGTTATTAACCGCAGATTTAAGTGAACGTTCAGCGGAGAGCGCCAGCCGGTATTCATTTTCAATACCATTGACGATAGACAGGACCTGCTCGTGCAGGCTACGCTGTGCATTTTCAAGTTCAGACTGAGCGGCTTGCATCTTAGGATGCTTGGCACCGTAGCGCTTCGACAGTTCAGACCTCTTGAGCTCTACCTGAAGAACAGAGCCTTTCAGACTCTGTACTAAGGGGTGCTGAAGAACCGCAGGGATCAGCTCAAAGTTCTCGGGATGGCGCTTGTCTACTTTCTTTATCTGATTGTTCAGGCTTTCGAGCGCCATACGTTCACGTCGTGCATCAACAAGCTTGCTGGCCACCAGGTCCAGTTCGCTGTTAGCGATATCAAACCCGCCGTCATTACCAACAATCTGTTCCTTTTCCCGGTATTCCTGTAAATTTTGTTCAGATTGTTTAAGTTTATCTCTGAGACCACTCAGTCTTTCCATCAGCCATTCGGAGGCTTTATAGGTCAGTTGCAGGCGTGCTTCCAGGTTGTTTTCAATATAAGCGTCGCCTATGGCGTTGGCTATCCGGGCCGACAGCAGCGAATCGTAAGAATCGTAGCTGATTTTGACCAGCTGTGTTTTACGGATGGGTGAGATTGTCAGGTTCGCAAGAAACTGATCGGTGACCTCTTGAAGTCTGATACGGGCCTGTTCCTCTTCGGAAAGCTCTGCTTCAACGCCCAGCGGTAGCAGGTTCTTAGCTGAAGTGATCGTTGCAGCGATAAAACCGGGCTTCTGGTTGAATTCAGGGTTATCTATCAGGTTTAGTTTCTCAATAACCCGTTCCGCCAGTTGCCTGGATTTGAGAATTTCAAACTGTGTCAGGTAGTATTCACTGTTGCCTGCATCGAGGCCGTAGACCTCTTCAATCGATACCACATTGGCATTTTTTGACTCAATCAGCAGCGTCGCTTCAGCGCGATAGACCGGTTTCATCGAGAAGACGACCAATGTCGCCAGCATCGTTATGACGATGGCGAATCCGAATATTCCCCACTTGTGCCGGTTAATGGTGTTCCAGTATTGGCGCAGATCGATTACATCGTCGCTCATCAGGCGGGTCATGCTTTCCTGGGATCTATTCGTATCCATACTTTCTGGCTTGTCTCTGTAATATGTATGCGGAACGGTTTAGCTTTGCTTATTAGTTGTGCTGAGTGACAGCAGCAATTTAGAAGAAGCTCTGTTCGATAGTAATAATATCGCCGGGTTTGATCTGGGTGTTGAGCTGAACCAGGCGTGGGTCGGTGGTTTCACCATCATGGGAGACAAATAGCTTGCTCTTGGAGGCGCGTTCAGTAAATCCGCCGGCCAGTGCAACCGCTTTCTGTAGTGTCAGCCCTGGCTGGAACGGGTAGCCACCGGGCTCCTGAACTTCGCCATTGATAAAGAACTGCCGATATTCCGCGACTGTGATGCTGACATGTGGGTCAAGCAGATAACCATCGGCCAGGCCCTGTTCAATCATTTTGCTAAGGTTGCCTATAGTCATATTCAGCACTCTGAGCTCGCCTAAAAAAGGATAAGCAATGGTGCCTGCGTCGCTGAGGCGGATCTCCATGCTCAGGTCTTCTTCGCCGAATACCTGGATGCTGAGGAGATCTCCGGAACCAAGACGGTAGTCGGAAAGTGTGGTCGACTCAGCCGAAACGACTGAGCAGAAGAGAAGCAGAGTAGCCATAAAGGCTACCCTGATAGTATTAAAACCGAATAACATAGATATATCTCGATTGTAACAGTTTAGAGCGATGCGTTAACTGTCAGCATAACCAGGTTTTTGCTGTAATCGGTATTGGCCAGGTTTGAATCGATATCACTGTATTTGTAATTCAGACCAAAGGTCAGCCAGCGTCGCATATCGTAATTCACACCCATATTAACCGATGTAGTGTCATCTTCCCGTCCATCAGCAGCACCTTCATAGGCTTCGTTGGTATATCCGAGACCCAGGTCAGTGTTAACAATGTCGCTCCAGGCGTGATTCCAGTTGACGTTATAGCTCTTGGTATCAATGAAGTTTCCGTTGCCGGTACTTTCAGCAGCGCTTCGGCTGGTGCTGATGTCGACGACGGAATAGGTGCGTGGCGCCCAGCGAACTGATGCTTCCCAGCTGCCGCTGGTGAAATCCTTACGGCTGGCTGAATCGAAATCTTTTTCGCTCACACCGACTTTAACGGTACCCGTTGTTTTTGCAGTGCCTTCCCAGGTCGCACCGACAAAATACTTGCGGGTTTCGCTGTCAAGAGAGTTGGCCGGATCAACATCGTAGTCTATATCTTTGTTGCGGACTTCAAACAGCAGAGATGTTTTCGGCATCACCTGGTAGTAGAAAACTGCACCCAGAGTCACTTCTGTGTCGTCCCGGCCTTCGGTTATTGAGCGGAAGTTCTGGTATTCGCGGTCAAGGTGCTCACCGTAAACCTGAATCCGGCCGGTTGCCTCCGGAGCACCATAGATGTAGCTGAAACCTACGGTTTGTGTGTCATATTCCAGAGGGGCATCAATGCTGTTTGCGATACCGCCGGTTCCGCTAAGTCCGGTGCCGCGTGCTTCATGACCTTTGTTGTAGGCTGCGTTCAGATCCATCACGCTGCGCTGACTGAATTCAAGATGTACGTCAGCGGACAAGTTA
The DNA here is from genome assembly GCA_024397875.1 of Amphritea atlantica. NCBI lineage: Bacteria > Pseudomonadati > Pseudomonadota > Gammaproteobacteria > Oceanospirillales > Oceanospirillaceae > Amphritea > Amphritea atlantica. Next base: position 3,015,593 of record CP073344.1, on the reverse strand, counting down.
TGATCTGTGTAGTTATCCGTCGAATGATCCTGGTTGATACCTTCGCTGAGCTGGTAGGTTAAGCGGTATGCGTTCAGTCCATCTTCGGCGATCAGTTGAACTGAGGGAGACAGAACAGTAATGGTGTCGTCTTCTTCGTTAGCAGAGGTGCTGAAAAAGTTATCGTCATAACCCACCTGAGCACTGATCATTGGGACAATTTTAACCGGACCTGCGTCAATGGCTGCAGGTTCGATAGCGGCTACAGCTGGCAGCGAGAAGATAAACGCAGTAGGGGTAATTAAACGTGCTAAAGTCCGGTATTTCATCGGCATATGTCCTTATGTGTCACTTTAAAATGTAATATTTTGTTCATTGTCCGCGTTATGAAAAGCATCAAATGAACCATAGAGTTTCAATATCGGCTAATAGTACCATGCACTTTTTTATAGCGGTACTCACTGATGCCTCTAAGTGGGTATGTTTTATGCTGCTATTGCTTGAAAGCTAACATTTTCTGTGTTCCCGGGTGTTGTCTTTCTATAATTGTCTTGTAAAGAGGCTTGGACACCCGGTCATATTTTATTTATCGTTTTATTTTCATGTTCTGTTTATATGGCATGACCCCTTCTTATGAGGATTTTATGAGTCATACAAAAACAAATGTACCGTTTCAGCCGTTACAGATCGCTGTGTTGACTGTTTCTGATACCCGTACTCCGGAAAATGATACCTCGGGTGATGCGCTGGTGGACGGATTAACTGAAGCTGGACACCGGCTGGCTGAGAGAGTGATCTGCAAAGATGATGTGTATCAGCTACGTGCGGTCGTCTCTGGATGGATCGCCGATGCCTCGGTTCAGGCTATTCTGGTGACCGGGGGAACCGGCTTTACCCTGCGGGATACAACCCCGGAAGCATTGATGCCGCTGTTTGATAAAGCCATCGAGGGTTATGGGGAGCTGTTTCGCCAACTTTCCTATGAGGAGATCGGCACTTCGACGGTTCAGTCCCGGGCGTTTGCCGGTGTTGCGAACCGAACCGTTATTTTCTGTATGCCGGGCTCGACCGGCGCCTGTAAGACCGCCTGGAACGGTATTATCCGGGAGCAACTTGATGCGCGTCACCGGCCCTGTAATTTTGTTGAGATGGTGATGACAGCGAGACCTGTCGATACTGCTTGTGGGCCGCGCGGATGAGTAGTCAACATAGCGATTGTGATGCACCTGCACCTCAGCTGATGCCGGTTGGTGAAGCGCTGGAAAGGCTGCTGGCGGAAGTGACGTTGCCGGTTGCGACTGAAGAGGTGAGTATCAGTGATGCTCTGGGGCGGGTGCTGGCTGAAGACCAGTTGTCAACTGTTGATGTGCCGCCCGCAGATAACAGTGCCATGGATGGTTATGCATTAAAAATTGCAGACCTTGCCGCAGGTGGACGTCTTAACGTATCGCAACGCATTCCTGCCGGAACAGCGCCCCTGCCGCTGAAATCCGGGTCTGCCGCGCGTATCTTTACCGGCTCTGAAATTCCATTGGGTGCTGATGCCGTTGTGATGCAGGAGAATGCCACGGCGGGTGAGAGTGATGGTCAGCAATGGGTTGAAGTGACTGAAGTGCCGTCCGTCGGTAACAATATTCGTCGTCAGGGGCAGGATATCCGTACCGGACAGGTTGTTATTCCGGCCGGTATGCGGCTTCAGGCGCACCATGTCGGCGTTCTTGCATCGGTAGGTGTTTCCCAAGTCAGAGTTTACCGGCGTTTAAAGGTTGCAGTGCTGGCGACCGGTGATGAGCTGGTGATGCCGGGGAATCCGCTTGAACCGGGCCAGATATATAACTCTAATCTGTATACTATCCGGGGATTATTACAGGGGCTGGGGTGTGAAGTTGTCGATTCGGCGGTTGTTGAAGATACTCTGGAGGGGACTAAAGCCGCTCTGAGGCAAGCGTCTGAGCAGGCAGACTGTATTATCACCAGTGGTGGTGTCTCTGTGGGTGAAGAGGATCATGTTAAAGCGGCTGTTGAGGCTCAGGGGGAACTGAGACTATGGAAACTGGCGATTAAACCAGGTAAGCCGATGGCCTTTGGTTATGTCAACGGTAAGCCATTGCTTGGATTGCCGGGTAATCCTGCGGCGGTATTGGTGACATTTAATATACTGGCGCGTCCTTTTCTGCTTCGCTCAATGGGGGCTGGCAATGTGGCAGCCAACGGTTTTTCCGTGGAGGTCGGCTTTAGCCGGCCTAAAGCGATTAGTCGCCAGGAATACCTCAGGGTTCAGCTGCAAGATGGGCGAGCGGTGCTCGGCGCCAGCCAAAGTTCGGGCGTGTTGAGTTCATCAGTAATGGCTGCGGGTTATCTTGTGGTGCCGCCGAACCAGGTGGTTGAAGAGGGTGGCCGGCTGATGTTCATTCCGTTTAGTGAAGTGATGAATTAAGTGCGGCAGATGGCTGCTGCAAGAGCAGGCTATTAAATGAGTGAGTTGTTGTAATGGTAAATGTGCTTTTTTTTGCTTCCCTGCGCGAGGCGCTGGGTGTTGGTCAGGTAAGTTATCAGTTAGATTGTTCTGTCAGTGCTGCCGGGTTGGTGGAGCAGCTGCAGGCGCAGGGTGTTGAGTGGCAAAAGGCGTTAAGCGGGCAGCTGCTCTGTTCTGTTAACCAGGATATTGTGCCATTGGATACTGTTATTTCAGACGGTGATGAAGTGGCGTTCTTTCCTCCTGTGACCGGCGGTTAATGCGCTTGGATGTTATTATCCTGGCAGGTGGCGAGGGGCGCCGCATGGGTGGTTGTGATAAAGGCCTGGTGCCATTTAAGTCGCAGCCGATGGTGGCTTTTGCAGTTGAGCTGGTCCGGCCTTTTGTCGAGCAGGTTGTGATTAGTTGTAACCGGCATCTGCCGGAGTATGCGGTTCTTGGTGATCAGGTTGTGGAGGATTCGCTGGAGGGATTTCAGGGTCCTCTGGCCGGGATTATGGCGGGGCTCAGGGTGTGTCGGTCTGATCAGGTGTTAGTGTTGCCCTGTGATACGCCGTTGCTTGAACCCTCTCTTATTGAGCGATTGCTGGATGCTGCCGGTCGCGCGCCTCAAAGTATTACCGTGTTATCAGAAGATGATAAGTTGCATCCGCTGCATGCAGTGATGCCCCGGCTGCTTGCTGATGACCTGGAACAATGGCTGAAAGGAGGGCAGCGTGCAGTGCAACGCTGGATGCGCATCCATCCGATGCAGTTGGTCGATATTTCCGATCTGTCTGAGCAGTTATGCAATCTTAATACTTTTCAGGAACTCCAGTCTCTGGAAGCGTTAAAGTCTGAGAGCTAGGTGCAAGATTGTTTCTGAGGGCTGTGTATCAGGGCTCGGCATAAGGTCTGTGATTAAAGACTCTGCATAAAAACTCTGTATAATCGCCGACTTTGATTTCTCAAGGGTTGTGTTTGATGGACCAGTTGGCGAGTGTAGTGGGTGCCTTCCTATTGGTGTTTCTGGCCGAGTTCGGTGATAAGAGTCAGTTGGTCTGTATGACCCTGGCTACCCGTTACCGCATTTTTCCTGTGCTGATGGGGGCGGTTGTTGCGTTTGCGGTTTTGAATCTGCTGGCTGTTCTGGTTGGCGCGGTTGCGGCAACCTGGTTGCCACGGCCTGTGGTTTTGGGTGTGGTTGCGGTTCTATTTCTCTGGTTCGGTATTCAGTCCTTCAGAACAGAGGAGGATGAGGCTGATGACAATGTTTCGCTCTCAGTGAAGAGTGTCTTTGTATCGGCGCTGTTGATGCTGTTTTTTGCAGAGCTGGGGGACAAGACTCAGTTGGCTGTAGTGGGGTTAGCGAGCACCGAGCCAGGGCTGCTCGTCTGGATTGGTTCGACGCTGGCGCTGGTGTCAACTTCGGCGCTGGGTGTTTTGGCCGGCAGGGCGTTAATGCGTTATGTTTCGGTAATCTGGTTGCATCGGGCATCAGGGGTGCTGTTTATTACTTTTGCGCTGTATGCTTTTTATGCCGGAACGGAAGCTGTATTGTTGATGGTTTGATGACGCAGGCCTGACTGCTCAGGGGATGAGATGTTAATTGGATTCCTGGTTTTACTGCTGTTTCAGTTTGTCGGAGAACTGGTTGTTACTATTGCGGGGATGCCGGTGCCGGGGCCTGTGGTCGGCATGGTGCTTCTGCTGGTCGCCCTGGTTTTAAATGGCAGTGTTCCGGATTATCTGCGTATCCCCAGTGAGGCTTTGTTGAAGCATCTGGCCCTGCTGTTTGTGCCCGCAGGCGTGGGGCTGATGACTCATTTCGGGTTGCTTAAACAGGATTGGCTGGCAATTCTGATTGCTCTGATTGTCAGTACCGCCCTGACCATTGTAGTGACCGCGCTGATTCTCAATCCGTCTGCAAAGAAGCTGCATAAGCTGACTGAAGATGCGTCGGCAGGGGATGATCGCTGATGGAGTTCTGGACCTTCTTTGCTGCCAAGCCTCTGATGTGGCTGATTATTACTATCAGCACTTTTATAGCGACCTCCTGGTTTAACCGACGCCTTGGTGGCACTCCGTTATTGCATCCGGTGCTGGTATCGCTGTCTCTGATTATTGTTTTTCTGTTATTGACCGGAACCTCATATGAGACCTATTTTGAGGGGGCGCAGTTTATCCACTTTCTGCTGGGGCCTGCGACGGTGGCGCTTGCTGTGCCGTTATTTGATCATTTTGAGCGGGTGAAACGGTTGCTTCTGCCGCTGCTGCTGGCGTGTCTGGCGGGTGCTGTGACTGCGGCGGCCTCTGCTCTGCTGGTTGCTCAGGCGCTTGATGCCTCGCTGGGTACGTTGTTGTCTATCGCCCCCAAGTCGGTCACCTCGGCGATCGCTATCGGTGTGGCGGAAAAGTTGGGGGGGTATCCTTCATTGGCGTCAGGTTTAGTGCTGATTACCGGTGCGCTGGGTTGTATGCTGGCACCGCCGATCTATCGCATTCTTAATGTTACTGATGAGGCGGTAAAGGGGTTTACTCTGGGTGTCTCTGCGCATGGTATGGGGACTGCTTTTGCCTTCGAATATGGATTGATGGCCGGTGCGTTTGGTGGGCTGGCGATGGGTATGACCGGTGCATTCACTGCATTTATGCTGCCATTGCTGGTGCCGTTGCTGGGGATAGGGTAAAAACCGGATCAGAGGTTCAATTGCTTCGTGTGTCCGAATGCAGCTTGCGGCTGCTTGTCCGCTTATTCGCATCCCGGGCTTCGAAAAGGACTTACCGCAGAGGATGCAGAGGTCTGTTTTGTGTAGGAGCCCCGTCCCGGGGCGATAAAATCATCGCGGCGGGACGCCACTCCTACAACACATTACACCTTGTAGGAGCTGCTTCCAGCAGCGATAAAGCCATTAGCAGTCGGCGGAATAATTCATCGCTGTGGCTCTAATGGGAATATCAGCGCGCAGCCCCAAATTAAATCTCTTCCCTCTGTTTCTCTGTTGAAAATAATAAATCGCCCTTACAAAGGGCTCCTGCATAGGCGCAATGATCTGTCTTGTGTAGGAGCCCCGTCCCGGGGCGATAAAACCCTTCGCGGCAAGCACCCAGAGGGCATGCTAATGCCGCTCCTACAAATACATCCCTCCCCGTAGGAGCCCCCTTTCAGGGACGATATAATCATCGCGGCGGGACGCCACTCCTACAACGCATTACACCTTGTAGGAGCTGCTTCCAGCAGCGATAAACCATCAACAGGCGGAGAAATAATTCATCCCCGTGGCTCTGATGGGTATATCAGCGCGCAGCCTCAAATTAAATCTCTTCCCTCTGTTTCTCTGTTGAAAATAATCAATCGCCCTTAAAAAGGGCTCCTGTTTAGGCGCAATGATCTGTTTTGTGTAGGAACCCCGTCCCGGGGCGATAAAACTTTTCGCGGCAAGCACCCAGAGGGCATACTTATGTCGCTCCTACAATACATGCCCGGCCCCGTAGGAGCCCCTTCCAGGGGCGATAAAATCATCGCGGCGGGACGCCACTCCTACAACACATTACACCTTGTAGGAGCTGCTTCCAGCAGCGATAAGCCATCAGCAGTCGGCGGAATAATTCATCGCCGTGGCTCTGATGGGTATATCGGCGCGTAGTCTTAAATTAAATCTCTTGCCTCCGTATCCTCTGTGGTGAAAATTGCTTTATGCTCTTCCTGACCTCGGGCAAGTGCAGCGCCCGGACAACGGACTTAGGCTCTCATCCCTTTGTTGCGTTGCAAAATCCGGGGGCTGAGAGTAAAGTGCCCAACCTTCTTTTATCTCTTTATTCTCTGAACTAGTTTGAATGGTACGGTTTCGGCATGACTCCTATTGATCGTTATAAAAAAGATCTTGAACGCGACGACTTTTCCTATGATGCAGCACAGGAGGAGGCGGTTAAGCATCTGCAGCGCCTTTATGACGATCTGGTTGCCAGGCAGAATCAGCCAAAGCCCCGGGGGTTGATGGGGCGGTTGTCGACTAAGTTAAAAAAATCGCAGACTGAGCCGGTTCAGGGGCTGTATTTCTGGGGTGGTGTCGGTCGGGGTAAAACCTATCTGATGGACACCTTCTTCGATAGCCTGCCGTTTGAGAATAAAGAGCGAACCCACTTTCACCGCTTTATGCAGCGGGTCCATAAAGAACTGAAATTGCTGGATGGTACACCTAATCCACTGGTCGCTATTGGTAAGAAGTATGCCAGCGAGTTTCAGATTATCTGCTTTGATGAATTCTTTGTGACCGATATTACGGATGCAATGATTCTCGGTGGCCTGTTAGAAGAGCTGTTTAAAAACGGTGTATCGCTGGTCGCGACGTCAAATATTGTCCCTGACGGTTTGTATGAGAATGGTTTGCAGCGTGCCCGTTTTTTACCTGCGATAGATATGCTCAATAAGTTTACCAACGTTGTTAATGTGGATAGTGGTGTTGATTACCGCTTGCGGACTCTGGAGCAGGCTGAGTTGTATCACTATCCCCTGGATGGAACCGCGGATGTCAGTCTGAATAACAGTTTTGAAAGTCTTGCACCCGATCTTGAAGAGGTGGTTGACGGTGGTGTACTGGATATTAATGGTCGCAATATCAACGTGCGTCGCTGTTGTGAGGATGTGGTCTGGTTTGACTTTGCCGAGCTGTGTGAAGGCCCCCGCAGTCAGAATGACTATATCGAGCTGGGTAAGATTTTTCATGCGGTGCTGATCAGTAATGTGCCTCAGCTGGGGCGGAGCAATGATGATGCGGCTCGTCGTTTCGTAAACCTGGTGGATGAGTTTTATGATAGTGGGGTGAAGCTGATTCTTTCTGCTGAAAAATCTATCCATGAGATCTATAGCGAAGGGCGGCTGGAATTTGAAATACAGCGTACCCAGAGTCGTCTGTTAGAAATGCAGTCCCACGAATATCTGGCGAAAGAGCATCGGGCTTAAGAGCAGTTGTCAGACGCGGCTTCGCCGCTTGCTAGTGGTTAGACGTCGCTGCGCGACTAGCTAGAAAAGAAAGTCACCTGTGAAGGCTTGTTTTGTGGGTCGTTGAAGGCCGCGGTTGTGTTTGGGCTTTTCAGTTAAGTGAGACGGGATGATCTGTAGCGCGCTGGTGTTGCTCCCAAGTGAAGTTACAGGTTTTTGTTTTTTCTTTTTCTAGCAAGCAAAGCGGAGCTTTGCGTCTGGCAAGCGACGAAGTCGCGTTCTGGTCGCTAGCGACTGAATTTATTATTGGCATATTTTTTAACTTGCAGTATAATCCGCGCTCCTTCGGATAGGTCCGGGGATTTTTGACGTTGTAAACACTGTTTGCAACCAATAATTATAAGGTCGTCGAGCATTGCTAATCGATTGAATTGGCAGTAATCAGACTGATGTATAGGTAAATTTATCATGACTACATTTAGCGCAAAGCCTGCAGAGGTTAAACGCGACTGGTATGTTATCGACGCTGAGGGTAAAACTCTGGGTCGTATGGCTACTGAAATCGCTCGTCGTCTGCGTGGCAAGCATAAAGCAGAATTCACTCCTCACGTTGACACTGGCGATTACATCATCGTTATCAACGCTGAGAAAGTAAACGTAACCGGTAATAAGCGTAAGGACAAAATGTACTATCGCCACACTGGTTACCCGGGTGGTCTGCGTGAAACTTCTTTCGAGAAGATGGTTGAAACTCATCCAACACGCACCATCGAACTGGCCGTTAAAGGTATGCTACCTAAAGGTCCCCTGGGTCGTGCTATGTACACTAAGATGAAAGTGTACGCTGGTGCAGAACATCCGCATGCGGCTCAACAGCCACAAGAACTGAACGTCTAAGGGGCAGGTCAATATGTCTACAACTCAGTATTACGGCACAGGCCGTCGTAAATCCTCTACTGCACGTGTATTCCTGCGTCCGGGTACAGGTAAAATCACTGTTAACCAGCGTGAGCTTGATGTTTACTTCGGTCGCGAAACTGCTCGCATGATCGTTCGTCAGCCTCTGGATCTGACTGGTAACACAGAAAAATTTGATGTTTACATTACCGTTAAAGGCGGTGGTGGTTTCGGTCAGGCTGGTGCGATCCGTCACGGTATCACTCGCGCCCTGATGGAATATGATGAGACTCTGCGTCCTGAACTGCGTGCTGCTGGTTTCGTTACCCGTGATGCTCGTGAAGTTGAGCGTAAGAAAGTGGGTCTGCGTAAAGCGCGTAAGAAGCCACAGTTCTCCAAGCGTTAATTCGCTGCGATACAGCTTCTGTATCGCCTCAGAAAACGCCCGGATCAGAAATGGTCCGGGCGTTTTTTTTTGTTTAATTTGTGCTGTTGCGTGAGCATGTCGGAAGTGGGTCGACTATAGGCGTAAAAAGGCCGTTTTGGCCTGAATTGGCCTTGTAAGAAGGGGGGAATTTCATTACTATTTGTGCCATTTTAAAAATCCGTTAATTCGGTATTCATTACTGAGCAACCGGAAAATTGCTGCGCTGCAATAGTGCAGGGGTTTGAGGGTTGAGTGAGGGGAGATAATCTTAATGAGTAATGACGGCGTGAATAAGGGGCGGCGACGTCTCCTGATCGGTGCCACCTCTGCTGTTGGGGCAGTGGGTGCCGTAGGAGCTGCAGTTCCGTTCGTGGCTTCATGGAATCCGAGTGCGAAGGCGAAAACCGCTGGTGCTCCGGTTAAAGCTGATATCAGCAAGCTGGAAGTCGGTCAGCAGATGATCGTCAAATGGCGCGGCAAGCCTGTATGGATTGTGCGTCGTGGGCCTGAAGCGCTGGCGAATCTGGCAAAGCTGGATGGTAGTCTGGCTGACCCTAAGTCTGAGGCACCTCAGCAGCCTGTGTATATACCTCACACTGCTGCACGGTCACTGCGTGAAGATATCGCGGTAATGGTTGGTATCTGTACCCATCTGGGTTGTTCTCCGACCTACCGGCCTGAACTTGCCCCTGAAGATCTGGGTGAGGAGTGGGTTGGTGGTTTCTACTGCCCATGTCACGGTTCCCGTTTTGACCTGTCTGGTCGAGTATTGAAGGGTGTTCCGGCACCTACTAACCTGGTGATTCCGCCTCATTTTTATGAGAGCGATAATGTGATCATCGTTGGTGTGGATCAGGAGACTGCATAATGGCTGGCGCACGTAATAAAGGAAATCCGGGCTTCATAGGCTGGATCGATGATCGTTTCCCTCTGACAGCGATGTGGGATGATCACTTAGCAAAATACTACGCTCCGAAGAACTTTAACTTCTGGTATTTCTTCGGTTCACTGGCGTTGCTGGTGCTGGTTAACCAGCTACTGACCGGTATCTGGTTGACTATGAGCTATAACCCGACTGCAGAGGGTGCGTTCGCTTCTGTTGAATACATCATGCGTGATGTGGATTATGGCTGGCTGCTACGTTATATGCACTCTACCGGCGCGTCTGCCTTCTTTGCCGTTGTTTACCTGCACATGTTCCGTGGTCTGCTGTACGGTTCTTACCGTAAGCCCCGTGAACTGGTGTGGATCTTCGGTATGACGATCTACCTGGCGCTGATGGCTGAAGCGTTCATGGGCTACCTGCTGCCATGGGGGCAGATGTCTTACTGGGGTGCTCAGGTAATCGTATCTCTGTTCTCTGCTGTGCCGGTGATTGGTCCCGATCTGGCTGAGTGGATTCGTGGTGATTACCTGATCTCTGGTATTACCCTGAACCGTTTCTTCTCACTGCACGTTGTTGCGTTGCCAATCGTCCTGCTGGGGCTGGTTGTTATGCACATTATTGCGCTGCACGAAGTGGGTTCAAATAACCCGGACGGCGTTGAAATTAAAGAGAAAAAGGATGAGAACGGTATTCCGCTGGACGGTATTCCATTCCACCCTTACTACACCGTTAAAGATATTGTTGGTGTTGTGGTATTCCTGTTCGTATTCTGCCTGATCATCTTCTTCTTCCCGGAGATGGGTGGCTACTTTATTGAGCAGCCTAACTTTGAACCTGCTAACCCGCTGAAGACGCCGCCGCATATCGCGCCGGTATGGTACTTCACACCGTTCTACGCCATGCTGCGTGCGATTCCGCCTATTGCGGCCTCTCAGTTCCCTGGTGTGGTGGTGATGGGTGGTGCGATTGCTATCCTGTTTGTGCTGCCATGGCTGGATCGCAGCCCGGTTAAATCCATGCGTTATAAAGGCTGGATGAGCAAAGTGTGGCTGGTTATCTTTGCAATCAGCTTCGTTATTCTGGGTTACCTGGGGGTTGTTGCATCTTCTCCTGGCCGTACTCTGGTGGCGCAGATCTGTACTGCACTGTATTTCGCATACTTCTTCCTGATGCCGTTCTACACCAGAATGGAAAGCACTAAACCGGTACCGGAAAGGGTGACAGGCTAATGAAAAAGTTTTTTATCGCAATTATGTTAGTGCTGGCACCAGTGGCTGCTAGTGCGAGTACGGGTGGGGCTCCGCTGGATTCTATGTCTCCGGACCATGCCAATAAGGAATCACTACAGCGTGGTATGAAAACCTTTGTAAACTATTGCATGGGTTGCCACTCTGCTAACTATCAGCGTTATGAGCGTGCTGCAACCGATCTGGGTATTCCTAATGAGCTGGTTGAAGAGAACCTGATCTTTGGTGATTCCAAAGTGGGTGAGCAGATGACTATTGCTATGCCTCAGACGGATGCAGCCGCATGGTTTGGTACGCCGCCGCCTGATCTGACGCTGGAAACACGTCTTCGTGGTGAGAGCTGGGTGTATACTTACCTGCGTAGCTTCTACAAAGATCCTGCCCGTCCATGGGGTGTGAATAACGTTGTATTCCCGGATGTTGGTATGCCAAACGTTCTGGAAGGGCTTCAGGGTCTTCAGGTTAATCACTGTACTAAAGAGGAGATGGCTCATCATGAGAAGACTATCGATCCTCTGACAGGACTGCAGATGGGTGGTTGTCTGAGCGTTGCTGAGAAAGGTTCCCTTTCTGTTGAAGAGTTCGACAAAACGATCTATGACCTGGTGAACTTCATGTCTTATATGGGTAATCCTGTTAAGCTGGAGTCTCAGGCAATTGGTTATAAAGTACTGATCTTCCTGTTCATCTTCTTCTTCTTTGCTTACGCCCTGAAGAAAGAGTACTGGAAAGACGTTCACTAAACGTCTGCTGGTCAGTAATGCCGATACGCGGTCCAATTTAGTTGGTCCGCGTATGTTTTTTTTATGGAACATGTGAAACGGGGTGATTTAATGGGTGTAGTGGCCAAGCGTTCTTCTATGACTTTTTACTCCGATGGTAATGATCATTACAGCCATCGGGTACGTATCGTTCTGGCAGAAAAAGGTGTTGCAGTTGAGATAAATGATTGTGATCCGAATAATTTGCCTGAGGATCTGGCTTCACTGAATCCGTACAACAGCTTGCCGACCCTTCTGGATCGTGAGTTGGTATTGTATGAGCCAAATGTGATGATGGAGTATCTGGATGAGCGTTTTCCTCATCCGCCGCTGCTGCCTGTCTATCCTGTTGCACGTGCTGAAAGTCGCCTGTATATGTACCGTATTCAGCGTGACTGGTGTTCTCTGGCGGATGTTATTCTGACCTCTGAAGATGCTGACGAGGCAGATGAAGCCCGCAAAGCGTTGCGTGACAGTCTGGTGGCAGTTTCACCGATTTTTGGTGAAAAAGATTTTTTCATGAGCGAAGAGTTTACGCTGGTGGATTGCTGTATCGCTCCGCTGCTGTGGCGTCTGGAGATCCTGGGTGTTGAATTGCCAGAGGCTCAGTGTAAAGATCTGATCAAGTATATGACTCGCCTGTTTGAGCGTGAGGCATTTCAGATCAGTCTGTCCGAAGAAGAGCGTGAAATGCGGGACTGATAGTCTGTCGCTAATAATAAATAAAGGATGGGTTGTTACTCATCCTTTTTTTTGGAGTGTGTAATGCAATCAAGTCGTGGATATCTTCTCCGTGCGTTGAATGAGTGGATTCTGGACAGTGGCTGGACACCTCATCTGGTTATCGATGCTGAGATCCAGGGGGTGATGGTACCGCAGCAGTTCATCAGTGATGGTCAGATCGTTCTGAATGTCGCTCCGAGTGCTGTGCAGGGGCTAACGATTGAGAATGATGCTGTCAGCTTCAGCGCGCGCTTCGGTGGCGTGCCGATGAATGTATTTGCACCCATGGTTGCAGTGATGGCGATTTATGCCCGTGAGAATGGTCAGGGGATGGGGTTTGGCGCTGAGCCGGGTGTTGAGGCCTTGTATAGTGATGAACCTGATAATGATCCTCCGCCAGAAGATCCAAAGCCAAAACCGAAGAGTCGTGCCTCTTTAAAAGTTGTTAAGTAAAAAAAACCGCCTCAGGCGGTTTTTTTTAGTAGGTTTGAGCGTCTGAGGTTTTAAGGTTTGAGGTCTGGACGCTTCACTTGCTATAACTACTGGAAATCATCGCGACGGGACGTCGCTCCCACAGGGGGAGTGATCGGACCTCGGCCTTTAATCGATATACTCAAAGATTTTAACAATTTTCTGAATACCGTTAACGCTGCGCACAATACGGATGGCGTTGTCTGCCTGGGCACGGGTGACCAGTCCCATCAGATAAACGACGCCATTTTCAGTCACAACTTTAATCTGAGTGGCATCGACCTGCTTGTCGCCAATCATATTGGCTTTGATCTTGGCGGTGATCCAGGTGTCGCTGGCGCGGGTTAGTGTTGAAGTGGGGCTGGTAACTGTCAGTTCATTGTGGATGCGGCGTATTTTGCGCACCTGGCTGACAATCTGTTCAGCTTCCATACGGCTCTCTTCGGTGGCAACCTGTCCGGTGAGCAGGACGATGCCGTTAAAGCTGGTGACGTTGACGTGGCTGCTGCTGAGCTCTACGGAGCCTTTGCTGATATTAACATTCGATTTGATCTCAATGAGCTCGTCATCGACAAAGCTGCCGGTGGTGCGGTCAGTGGGATTCTCTTTTATCGGTTCCTCTTTGAAACTGCTGACAACAGTTGAGCAGCCGCTGCTTAACAGGCCTGCAAGAATCAGAACAGCTATCCGTTTCATCAATTATTCTCCGCCAAAAAGTTGGTAGTCTATCAGGTCGCACAGGGCGTGCAGAATCAACGTCTGGGCGCCAAAAATAAGCGCCGGATCATCTGCCGGGATGCAAAATTCGACCTCGTCCGGGAGTAATAGAGAGTGAATGTTGTCATTAGTTCCCCCGGTGAGCGCAATTACCAGCATATCGCGGTCATGTGCTGCCTGAATCGCCTGGACCAGATTTGCTGCGCGCCCGTCATTCGAGAGTATCAGTAGCAGATCGCCTGGCTGGCCGAGCGCGCGGACCTGCTTGGAGAACACCTCATTAAACTGATCATCATGGGCGATGCCGGTCAGTGCTGAGCCATCGGCGCTGAGGGATATAGCCGGTAGTCCCGGTCGCTCATGACGAAACTGATTCATCAGTAAGCTGCTAAAATGCTGAGAAAGTGCTGCGCTGCCACCATTGCCGCAGCAAAGGATCTTATTTTCTGACATCAGGCAGCTCAGCAGCAGCTCGCCGGCATGAGAGATCAGAGGTGTGTATTCTTCGATGGTTTGGGCATTAACCTCCATGCTGTTATGGAACAGGCTAATAACTCGGTCTTGAAGTACCATCGGTGCTCCTGTCAGAAAGTGGCTTCAGGTCTGAAGGCGTCTTTATACCATATAGGGCAGGAATCTCCACTCCCGTTCTCCCTATTGGCTTCAAATGCTATTACATCAAACCGGCATACAGGCAGGTTACTGCTTTTTTGCTGGCTGAGAAAGTAACTGGCTGTTTTTATTAATTTCTTCTGTTTTCGGAAATCGACAGAGAGTCCGGCGCCGCCCCAGAGGGTGTGGCGCCGGCTGCGTACCTCAATGAATACCAGTTGTCCGCCATCCTGCATAATCAGATCAATTTCGCCAAAACGGCAGTGGTAGTTCCTGCTGATCAGTTTAAGGCCTTTTTGTTTCAGGTAGTTCAATGCTCTCTGTTCGGCGTCCCTGCCGATCTGCTGTCTGTCCATGCGTCGCTCAATTTAGTTGTTTCCGTTTATCGGTTGGGCAATTCCCTGCTTGAAGGTAACCCAGTTAAGGGTGCGTACAATCTGATTGTCTCTGCCAATTGAGAGTGAACCGGTTTCGCCTTCTACTCTGGCTGATGGTGTAGCGGAGAGTTGGGCAAGATAGGGGAACAGGTTGAAAGCATCTATGCCCAGGGCGTACAGCCGGCCAAAGCGGCTTTCAGTGTTGTCCCGCAGTTGTGCCAGTTGCAGATGGGCTGAGGATGGCGGGCTGCTTAACCAGGGGGTCGCAACAAATCGAATGCCGTTCAGGTCCTGATCTTCAATCGCTGACTCAGTGCCTGAATAGATCTGAGATGTGGCATAAACCGGAATGTTGCCAGCGTAGTGAAACGCCAGTGTGGGTTTGATCTGGCGAGCGGTTTGTGGCAGTGCTGAGAGGAAGATGGCGTCCACATCCTGGCGTCTGCGGCTCTCGAACTCAGGTCGTTCCCCGATAATCCGGGTGAGCTGGGTATTGCGTTCGTTGCTCTTTTCTGTGCCCAGCAGGGTTGCAATCTGTTCCGAATAGTTGGCATCGCTGCCGTAGGTATAGCTATCAAGAATGGTGCCGCCCAGTGCGGTAAAGTGCTGTCTGAATGCAATGGCGGAGCGCGTTCCCCAGTCGTTATCGGGGGTGTATATAAGAACCTGTTTTTTCTGGTCCTGCCAGGCTTGTTCGGCTGCCTGAATGGCTTCATCTTCTATGGCAAGGCCAAATTGGTAAACATTGGTTTGCTGGCTGCCTGGGGCAGTGTTAAGTGTCAGTGTTGGAATAGGGGCTGGTCCAAAGTTGATCAGGCTTTCTACCATCTCTTTCTCCAGCGGGCCGATGATCAGGTCTATCCCTCTTTCCTCTGCCAGTTGGTAAAGCTGCTCCGGGGAGGTGATTCTGGTGGAATCGAGCTGGGTGATTCTGGCGCTGGTTCTGCCTGCTTTCACCGCATTGTAATAAGCGGTCATAAATCCTGTTGAGATTGCTTCTGCAGGTTTTTCCAGGCTGCCACTCATCGGCAGATAGAGTGCTATATGCTCGGCACTGAGGGTGTCGGTAACGGCGGCTGCCAGAAGGGCTTCTGGTGGCGTTTGCTGCGCCGGGTGCGATTGCCAGAGGATCTCCCATTGCTGCATCAGTTTGTTTTGTTGGCTCAGGTCCTGTGCGCTGGTCGCAGCCAGAGCGAGTTCATACCAGCCCTGTTGATAGTAGCTGTTGTCGGGTCGCAGGCTCAGTTGCTGTAGCTGATGCGTTGGTAGCTGGATCAGTAGTGTCCATATCCGGTTGTGGAGCGCCTGGGCTTTGTCTGCCGGACTGTAGCTGCTTAGCTGGATCAGCTGTTGTAGTTCGCTGAGCGGCTCTTGCTGGTAGCGGTATGCATCTGCCTGCATTTCGCCTATCTGGTATTGCTGCTCAGGCAGCAGGTTTTTGGTGGTTTCAGGTGATAGCTGCTGCAGGTAGCGCAGGGCGCTTTGTCCATCTTGCTGTTCCAGGGCGGTGCGTGCCTTCAATTCAGATATTTCGAACTGCAGTGCGGGGGTCAGGCGTTGCATGTCAATCTCATTCAGCAGGCGTGAGGCGTCTTCTTGCCGGTCCTGCAGGATCAGGATTCGGGCCGCTTCTGCTTTTAGCTGAGCGCTTTTGATCGGCGCGGCGGTTTCCGCTTGCTGAATCAGCTCAGCAACCTGCTGCATGGGGTTGTCAGAGATTTGTGTTGCGATGTTGCCCTGTTGGGAACCGCAGCCGTTAAGAAAAAGTACCATGCTGGCGGTCAGCATCAGAGACAGGCGGCTTGGAAACGTCATATACTTTCACATCCTGAATTTATAAATGGCTCGAATACCGATGTCCGAAGCAGTTTTGTATGTAGTCGCAACGCCGATTGGCAATTTAGAAGATATGACGCCGCGCGCGCTCCGTGTACTGGAGTCGGTTGCATTAATTGCGGCTGAAGATACCCGCCATAGTGGCCGTTTGCTGTCACATTTTAATATCAAAACGCCGATGATAGCAGTTCATGACCATAATGAACGCCAGCAGCAGCAAAAAATTATTGAAAAATTACAGCGGGGGGATGATATCGCCCTTATTTCTGACGCCGGGACGCCGCTGATTTCTGATCCGGGATTTGTGCTGGTGCGGGAGGTGAGGTCTGCCGGGTTCAGGGTTGTGCCGCTTCCCGGGTGTTGTGCGCTGATTGCTGCGCTTTGTGCGTCAGGCGTGCCGTCTGATCGTTTTGCTTTTGAAGGCTTTCCACCGGCTAAATCCCAGCAGCGGGTTAATTTTTATACTGCGCTGGCGGCTGAAAACCGGACGCTAATGTTTTATGAGTCGCCCCACCGGATTATTGATAGTTTAAAAGACATTGTTACGGCGTTTGGTGCCGATCGTCCTATCGCGATTGCCCGGGAGTTGACCAAAACGTTTGAGACGTTTATCAGCGGTGCCGCCGCAGAGGTTCTGGCGAAGGTCGAGGCTGATCCTAATCAGCGTAAGGGGGAGTTTGTGTTGATGATTGAGGGGGCGCCTCAGCAGGATGATAGTCTGCTTGATCCCCGCAGCAGTGAGGTGCTGGATATTCTGCTGGAGGAGCTTTCGGTCAAGCAGGCGAGTGCGCTGGCGGCAAAAATCACCGGGGTCAAAAAGAAGGTGATGTATCAGGCGGCTCTGGATCGTAAATAATTCATTGCCTGCAGCTTGGTTCTGCTTGCTTATGACAGTCTTACTGGTATCCTGTGCGCCGTAGAGTTCGCCAGACAATCGCTGCTCCTGTAAAGGAGGGGAGGAAAGTCCGGGCTCCATAGGGCAGGGTGCCAGGTAATGCCTGGGGGGCGCAAGCCTACGGCAAGTGCAGCAGAGAGAAGACCGCCTACGTTTCCTGTTTACAGGAAGCCGGTAAGGGTGAAAGGGTGCGGTAAGAGCGCACCGCGTGCGTGGTAACACGACACGGCAAGGTAAACCCCACCTGGAGCAAGACCAAATAGGAATCCATGAGGCATGGCCCATGCTGGATTCGGGTAGGTCGCTTGAGGCCTGTGGCGACGCAGGCCCTAGATGAATGATTGTCCTCGACAAAACCCGGCTTATCGGCGAACTCTACACTTTATTATTTGTTCAGATGAGTGATTGTCCCTGACAGCTCATCAGAAGAAACAGGGCTCATCGACGAACTCTACACTTTATTATTTGTTCAGATGAGTGATTGTCCCCGACAGCTCATCAGAAGAAACAGGGCTTATCGGCGAGTGCTGCAATTTATTTTTTGTTCAGATGAGTGATTGTCCCCGACAGCTCATCAGAAGAAACAGGGCTCATCGACGAGTGCTACAATTTATTTTTTGTTTAGATGAGTGATTGTCCCCGACAGCTCATCAGAAGAAACAGGGCTCATCGACGAGTGCTGCAATTTATTTTTTGTTCAGATGAGTGATTGTCCCCGACAGCTCATCAGAAGGCGCAGGGCTTATCGTGAATGATGAGTTCTTTTTGAATTGATCAGCTATATAGTCTGACCTGCAGTTAGCTGATCTCCGGTTTTGGGTGAGTCGTTTTACCTGCTGCTGATTTTGAACTTTTGATATGTCGCATACTTTATTTATTTCTTTTTTTTCATCTTAGACCTGATTACTTTCTGTAATGGTGGGTATTTGTATTTTTAACTCTCTGTAATTCAAACGGTTTTTATTTAGTCTTTCAACTTCCCGATTTTCTGTATCTGTCTTGCTAATAAACAGTCTCTTTATAACCCGGTCACGAGGAGTTTCTCCCTTGCAAACCCGTGGGTTAATTTCTATAGTGTGCACTAGTGGGGAATTGTGGGTAAATGTGGGTTAATTTGGTTTTTTGGAGAACTTTTTCGTGTTTCGAGGGGTCAATCCTATCAATCTGGATGCTAAAGGCCGTATGGCCATACCAGCACGCTACCGTGACACGATCACGGAGCACTGCTGCGGCCAGTTGGTAGCAACGATTGATACCGAGGAACGTTGCCTGTTGCTCTATCCCCTTGCCGAATGGGACGATATTCAGGCTAAGATTCAGGCGCTGTCAAGTTTTAAGCCTGCGGTACGTCGTATTCAGCGATTACTGATTGGTCATGCGACCGATCTGGATATGGATGGAAATGGTCGGTTATTATTGCCTGCGCCGTTGCGTGAATATGCCGAGCTGAGTAAGAAAATCGTCTTGCTGGGGCAGGGTAACAAGTTTGAGATCTGGAGCGAAGAGCGCTGGTTGGCGACGCGCGAAGAGTATCTTGCAGAAGCTGACGGTGGCGCGGAGCTACCGGAAGAATTACAGAATTTATCACTTTAAACCGACAGGGGTTAGCACATGAGTGCAGAGTATAAGCATATCACGGTTCTGCTGAATGAGGCTGTGGATACCCTGGTCGAAGATCCGGACGGTTTCTATATTGATGGCACCTTTGGTCGTGGTGGCCATTCAGAGCTGGTGTTGAGCCGGTTGTCAGAACAGGGACGATTGATGGGGATTGATAAGGACCCTGAGGCGATTGCCTGCGCAGCCGAACGGTTTGGTGATGATGCGCGTTTCAGTATTGAACGGGGCTCATTTGCTCAACTGGAAGAGTTCGTGCGCCGGCGTGAACTGGCGGGTAAGGTTGATGGCGTGTTACTGGATCTGGGGGTTTCATCGCCGCAGCTGGATGACCCGAACCGGGGATTCAGTTTTATGGCGGATGGTCCGCTGGATATGCGGATGAATCCGGATGTGGGCGAGAGCGCTGCAGAGTGGATCGCCAGGGCGGCAGAGAAAGAAATTGCGGATGTGCTCTATACCTACGGTGAAGAGCGTCATTCGAGACGGATGGCCCGTGCCATTATTAATGAGCGAGAACAGGAGCCCATCGTAACAACCGGACGTCTGGCGAAAATTATTACCGAGGCCAACCCGGCATGGGAAAAGGGTAAAAATCCAGCGACCCGTGCTTTTCAGGGAATCCGGATCTTTATCAACCGGGAGCTGGAAGATCTGGAGGACTGTCTCGATCAGGCGCTGGACGTGTTAAAACCAGGCGGGCGTCTTGTGGTAATCAGCTTTCACTCACTGGAAGACCGGATTGTGAAGCGTTTCATCCGCAAATATGTGAAGGGTGATGAGCACCTGCCGCCGGGTATTCCAGTGACCGATGATATGTTGAATATACGTCTGAAAGCGGTGGGTAAGGCGGTTAAAGCGGGTCAGGATGAGGTGTCCGGTAATCCCCGTTCACGCAGTGCAGTCATGCGGGCAGCGAAAAAAGTACGATGAAACTGAGTGTGCCGCTGCCGGGGTGGCTGAAGGCTCAGGAAGAGCCGCAGGTTGACGCGGTGATAGAGCCTGTTGAGCTGGTTAAGCCAGCGTTGATGCTGTTTTGTATGGTTTGTCTGGTTGTGGTGTCATCGCTGTTGGTTATCTGGTCTGCACATCAGTACCGGATTCTTTTTAACCAGCAGCAGGAATTGGTACAACAGTGGGATGAGTTGCAGGTTGAATGGGGGCAACTACTACTGGAGCAGGGGACGCTGGCCGCCAATAACAGGGTCGAGTCGGTGGCAATTAAACGCCTGGGAATGCGAATTCCTGAGCAGGTCGAGGTGATCAGAGATGAGCGATGAGCAGGACTTTCAAGCTCGTGCTGCAAGGGGCTGGCGCTTATGGCTGGTGTTTTTGCTGCTGTTTCTGATTGCAGCAGCCATTGCCGGTAAGATGCTGTCACTGAATGTTCAGGAGCAGGCGTTTCTGAAGCGTCAGGGGGATGCCCGGGTTCTGCGTACTGCTGTCATTCCTGCTCATCGGGGTATGATCAGCGACCGTAACGGGCTGCCGCTGTCTGTGAGTGCACCGGTCTCAACGGTATGGATGAATCCGAAAGAGTTTGATCTGCAAAATGCTTCGATCAATAAGCTGGCGACTCTGACCGACACCAATAAAACCGCTCTGCTGAAGCGGGTAGCGCAGTTCCGCGATAAGCAGTTTATCTATCTGAAACGGCAGATGACGCCGAATCAGGCGGAACAGGTCGAAGGTCTTCATATACCCGGAGTCTATGTTGATCGTGAGTATAAACGTTTCTATCCCGCTGCTGAGGTTGCTACCCATTTGGTAGGTTTTACCAGTGTTGATGGCGTAGGGCAGGAAGGCATTGAGTTGGCGTTCGAGGACTGGTTACAGGGTGTGCCGGGCAAAAAACTGGTGATGCGGGATCTGCTCGGACGCACAGTGAAGCATATCCGTGAGCTGGAGCCGATGGCTCAGGGTAAGGATTTGCAGTTGAGTATTGATCTGCGGCTACAGTATCTGGCGTATCGTGAGCTTAAAGCGGCGGTGCAGGCCCATAAGGCCGATTCAGCCGCGATGGTAGTGCTTGATGTACATACGGGTGAAGTGCTGGCGATGGTTAATCAGCCCTCTTACAACCCGAATGACCGGAGTAATCTTGGCAGTGATATGAAATCACTGCGAAACCGGGCGGTGACAGACACTTTTGAGCCGGGTTCCACCATGAAGCCGCTGACGATCGCTGCCGCGCTGATGAGTGGGAAGTATACCCAGGATAGTGTGATCGATACCTCGCCGGGCTATATCCGGGTGAAAGGCAATACGATCCGTGATCATCGTAATTATGGTGAGCTCGATCTGGGACGCATTATTACCAAGTCCAGTAACGTCGGGGTTACCAAGCTGGCGCTGAGTATGCACGGTGATGCTGTGCGTAACGTGTTCCAGAATGTTGGTCTGGGTCAGGTGCCCGGTACCGGATTTCCCGGAGAGCAGCCAGGCGTGTTGCCATATCTGTCAGAAAGGCAGCTTGTCGAGCGTGCCACCATGGCCTATGGCTATGGTCTCTCAGTAACACCACTGCAGCTGGCACAGGCGTATCTGCCATTTGCAACCGGTGGTCTGGTGCGGCATGTATCGCTGCTGAAGCTTGACCGGCCGGAGCCGGGTACCCGGGTCATGCCTGAAAAGGTGGCCCGTGAGGTTCTGGAAATGATGGAAACGGTAACTCAGAGTGGTGGCACCGGGCGTCGTGCAGCCATTGAGGGTTATCGGGTTGGGGGTAAGACCGGTACGGTGCATAAGGTCGGAACCGGAGGCTATGAGGACGATCAGTACGTGTCCATTTTTGCCGGTGTGGCACCGATTGATAATCCTGAAATCGTCGCCGTGGTTATGGTTGATAATCCGAAAGGACAGGAGTACTACGGTGGTGAAGTGGCTGCGCCGCTGTTTTCGCGGGTGGTCGGCGGTGCACTGAGAATGTTGAATGTGGCACCGGATAACTGGCAGCCCGTGAAGACTCAGATGGTGATGAAATGAGCCGGGCCCACTTTCATCTGGCCGAACTGATACCGCAACTGGCTGGCAGTGATCTGGCGCAGCTGAAGATCAGCGGTATTTGTCAGGATAGTCGAATAGTTAAACCGGGCGATCTGTTTTTTGCCCGTAATGGTGTGAACCATAAAGGGATCGATTTTGTTTGCTCCGCTGCAGCAGAAGGGGCAGTTGCTGCGATTGTTGATGACGCAGAACTGGCTGCAGCGGACTCTATTGATGTGACCATCCCGCTGATCGGTGTGACAGATGTTGCCGCACTGATTGGCGAGGTGGCTTCGCGTTTCTTTGGGGAACCTTCTCTTCATATGCGGGTGGTGGGTGTTACCGGCACCAACGGTAAAACCTCCTGTGCCCACTATATCGCTCAGCTGCTGGAAGGGTGCGGAGAGGTCTGTGGCCTGATTGGAACCGTAGGCAATGGTCTGCTGGGGCAGCTTAGCGAAGCGAGCCATACCACGCCGGACGCCATTGGTGTGCATCGTCTGTTGGCTGAATTGCGCAGTGAAGGGGCAACAGCCGTGGTGATGGAGGTATCCAGTCACGCACTGGATCAGCAGCGGGTCAGTGGTGTGCATTTCAGGGCTGCAGGATTTACCAATCTGTCGCGGGATCACCTTGATTATCACGGTGATATGGAGAACTACGGTGCGGCTAAAGCACGACTGTTTTTCGACATGGATATTGAGCATCAGGTGGTGAATGCCGATGACCCTTATGGAGCAACTATTCTGGCGCGTAAAGATGGCCAGGACAGGATTGGTTTTGGCGAGTCTGAGCGGGCGCTAGTACGAGCCAGCGGGGTGAAGTTGTCGGCAACCGGAATTAGCGCCCGGATTGAGACGCCTCAGGGAACCTTTGGGCTGGATACAGGTCTTATCGGGCGCTTTAACCTGAGTAATCTGCTGCTGGCTATCGCTCTCATAGAAAAAATGGGTTACCCGCTGAATCAGATTGAGACTGCTCTGGGTAACCTGACGCCAGTTGCCGGACGGATGCAGTTGGTGTCCCGGAAGCAGCCGCTGGTTGTGGTGGATTATGCCCATACCCCGGATGCGCTGGAAAAAGCGCTTGAAGCCCTGCGCAGCCACTGCGAGGGACTGCTATGGTGTGTGTTTGGTTGTGGCGGTGACCGGGATACGGGTAAAAGAGCCCAGATGGCAGAAGTGGCAGAGCGGCTGGCTGATCGTATCGTGGTCACCAGCGACAACCCCCGGACAGAAGATCCGCAACACATTACCAGCATGATTATGGCGGGCTTTGGCAGTACAGAGAATGTGATCTGTGAAGCTGATCGAAAGCGCGCTATCGAACAGGCAATAGCGGCTCTGCAGCTGCAGGATATTTTATTGATTGCCGGAAAAGGACATGAAAATTATCAGGATATACAAGGTGTGAAGATGCCATTCGATGATCTGGCGGTGGCCAGAGACGCATTGGGTATGCCCGCTGAGCAGACTGAAAAGCAGGAGCGTTCACGGTGAATGGTCCCTTTAGTCTCAGTGAGCTGGCGACAGCGCTGTCAGCCCGACTGATTGGCGGCAGTTGCGATGTGCAGGGCGTAAGCACCGATACACGAAACATCTGTGCGGGTGATCTTTTTATCGCTCTGCGGGGGGAACATTTTGATGCCCATGACTTTGTAACTCAGGCGGTTGCTGATGGTGCTGTTGCTGTGGTAGTTGAGCATGAGGTCGATGTAGATGTCCCTCAGCTGGTGGTCAGTAATACCCGCATGGCACTGGGCAATACAGCGGCCTATAACCGTGACCGGTTTAGCGGTTCGATGTTTGCGGTGACCGGTAGTAGTGGAAAAACCACGGTGAAAGAGATGCTGGCATCAATCAACCGTCTCCGTGGGCAGACTCTGGCGACTCAGGGGAACCTGAACAACGATATCGGAGTGCCGCTGACCCTGTTAAGACTGTCAGTCGGTGATCGCTACGGGGTGATTGAAATGGGCGCCAGTGGTGCTCATGAGATCGCTTACAGTACTCATCTGACAAAGCCGGATGTCGCGATTCTGAATAATGCCTTTGGTGCCCACCTTGAAGGGTTTGGCTCTCTCAGAGGTGTGGTGCAGGCGAAGGCAGAAATTTTTGAAGGGTTGTCGGAAAGCGGTACTGCGGTGGTTAATCTGGATGATCCGCATGCGGATATCTGGCTGAGCATGTTACAGCAGCAACCCGTGATGACGTTTTCGACAGAGGACCGCGAGGCTTCGGTTTTTGCCTCAGATATCTGTTTGCAGCCGAACGGCTGTTATGCCTTCGGCCTCAATTACCGGGGCCAGCAATATCCGCTAAGCCTTGCGGTGATGGGGCGGCACAATGTGAGCAATGCGCTTGCCGCGGCCGCTGCAGTGCTGGCTGATGGTTGTCAGCCTGACGTTGCAGTGCAGGGACTGAGTGAGTTTCAGGGGGTTGCAGGACGGATGCGTCCGATACAGCTGGATAAATCCACGCTGATTATCGATGACAGTTATAACGCTAATCCTGATGCAGTGAAGGCGGCAATCGATGCGTTGTCAGAGCTGGAGGGGGAAAAGGTTCTGGTGCTGGGGGATATGGGTGAACTGGGTGCCGGAGCCGACGAAAAACACCGGGAGGTGGGCGAGTTTGCCGCGACCCGGCCGATCGACCTGTTATTGAGCTGCGGCACACTCTGTGCGGCAACACATGATGGGTTTATCGTGGCTGGAGGCAATAACGCCCGACACTTTAACGATAAAGCTGAGCTGTTGAGCTATCTGCGGCAGTTGCCAAAGCGTAAGCGTTCTGTGCTGGTGAAAGGATCCCGCAGTGCGGGAATGGATCAAATTGTAACAGGCCTGACTAAGACAGGCTCTACCGATGGGGGTAGTCACTGATGTTATTGCTTTTGGCCAACTGGCTGGCTGAATATAGTAGTTTTTTCTCCGTATTCAGCTATCTGACGTTGCGCGGAATACTTGGCGTGCTTACAGCGCTGGCGATCTCGCTGATGCTGGGGCCTGCGCTGATCCGCAAGCTTAAGAGTAAGCAGATTGGCCAGACTGTACGCAGTGACGGGCCTGAATCCCATTTCAGTAAAGCGGGCACGCCGACGATGGGTGGTGCGCTGATCATTCTGGCGATCATGATTAGCAGTCTGCTCTGGTCTGACCTGAGCAACCGGTATACCTGGATCGTGCTGGGTGTGACCTTTATCTTTGGTGCGGTTGGCTGGGTCGATGATTACCGGATGGTAATTGAGAAGAGCACCCGTGGGTTGCCGGCACGCTGGAAATATTTCTGGCAATCGGTCGGTGGTCTGGGTGCCGCTATTGTACTTTACATGACCGCGACAGGGCCGGCAGAGACGCAGCTGATTATTCCGATCTTTAAAGATGTTGCTATCGAGATGGGGCTGTTCTTTATTGTCTTTACCTATTTCGTGATTGTAGGAACCTCCAATGCGGTTAACCTGACCGATGGTCTGGATGGTCTGGCCATTCTTCCCACGGTGCTGGTTGCCGGTGCGCTGGGATTTTTTGCCTATCTCGGAGGTAACGTTAACTTTGCCAGCTATCTGCATATACCTTATATCGCCGGCTCCGGTGAGCTGATTATTATCTGTGGTTCGATTGTTGGTGCCGGGCTGGGGTTTCTCTGGTTTAACACTTATCCCGCTCAGGTCTTTATGGGGGATGTAGGGGCGCTGGCGCTGGGCGCTGCACTGGGTGTTATCGCCGTTATCGTTCGCCAGGAGCTGGTGCTGATGATTATGGGCGGCGTATTTGTGATTGAAACGGTCTCGGTGATTCTTCAGGTGGCGTCATTTAAGCTGACTGGAAGACGGATCTTCAGAATGGCACCGCTGCACCACCATTTTGAACTGAAAGGCTGGCCTGAACCCCGCGTAATTGTGCGCTTCTGGATTATTACCGTGGTCCTGGTTCTGATTGGGCTGGCCACCCTGAAAATACGTTAACGGAGCGATTGTGAGCCTGATAGCAACGGATCAACTGCGGATTATTATCGGTCTGGGACAGACCGGGCTTTCCTGCGCCCGTTATCTGGCAGGCAAAGGTGTTCCGTTCATTCTGGTTGATACCCGTGATGCGCCCCCCAATCTGGAGTTGATTCGCGCAGAATTTCCTGAGGCAGAACTGCACTGCGGCGAGCTGGATCAGGCGCTGCTGTGCCGCGCCACTGAAATTCTGCTGAGCCCCGGGGTAGCTAAAGATCAGCCGGCGATTCAGGCTGCGGTTGCGGCCGGCGTTAAGCTGAGCGGTGATATTGATCTGTTCTGTCAGGCGGTCACCGCCCCAATTGTTGCGATCACCGGTTCCAATGCCAAGAGTACCGTGACAACGCTGGTCGGCCAGATGGCGCTGGATGCCGGGATCGATACCGGTATCGGTGGCAATCTGGGGACTCCGGTGCTGGATATGCTGAGTCGTGGCGAGCAGCAACTCTATGTGCTCGAACTGTCCAGCTTCCAGTTGGAGACCGTCAATGATCTGCGGGCCGCCGCCGCAACAGTCCTGAATGTCAGTCCTGATCATCTGGATCGTTACAGCAACAGTCTGCCGCTTTACTATCAGGCGAAGCACCGCATATTCAAAGGCGCAGCGAACGTCATTATCAATCGCGATGATCCGTTGACATCACCACTGGTCAGTACGGGCGTGAAAGTCTCCAGTTTTGGCCTGGGGCGTCCGGATCTTAACCAGTTTGGTTTATCAGAACAGAACGGTGAGCTGTATCTGGCCCGTGGGCTGAAGCCATTGCTGGCGGTCAGCGAACTAAATATTCAGGGCCAGCACAATATCGCCAATGCGCTGGCATCGCTGGCGTTGGGTGAGGCGGTGAATATTCCGCTGGCGTCGATGCTGCAAACGCTGAAGAACTTTGCCGGACTGAAACATCGCTGCCAGTGGGTCGATGATAAGCAGGGCGTTACCTTCTTTAATGACAGTAAAGGCACTAACGTAGGCGCTACGGTAGCCGCAATCAATGGTCTGGCTGCAAACCTGGCACCCGATAACAAGATTGTGCTGATTGCCGGTGGTGTTGGAAAAGGGGCTGATTTCAGCGATCTGAACGCACCGCTACAGACAGCGGGACGGGCTCTGGTGCTGATTGGTCAGGATGGCGGATTGATTGATCAGGCGGTCAGTTGTCTGGAAGGGCAGTATGCCGCCACCATGCAGGAGGCCGTTTCAATAGCTGCCGGACAGGCCCGACCCGGAGACATCGTATTACTGTCTCCTGCCTGTGCTAGTTTTGATATGTTCAGTGGCTTTCCGGCACGGGGTGATGCTTTTATTGAATCGGTGGAGGCGCTATGAGCATTGCGGCTACCGCGCCAGCAACGACAGGCAATCGGGTTCTGCCATTCGATCCGCTGTTTCTTGCTGCTGTAATTTGCCTGATTCTGATCGGTTTTGTGATGATCAGCTCCGCCTCTATTGAGGTGGCCGCAGTACGCAACAGTAACCCGTTTTTTTATATGATTCGTCACGGGGTGTTTATTCTGCTGGGGCTGGCTGTGGCGATTGTGGTACTGAGAATTCCGATCAGTTTCTGGCAACGCAGTGGTCCCTGGTTGTTGTTGGTAGGCTTTTTGTTGCTGGTACTGGTGTTGGTTGTGGGCCGGGAGGTAAATGGTTCGGTTCGGTGGATCTCTCTCGGGCCGATAAATCTTCAGGCTTCGGAAGTGGCAAAGTTTGCCATGGTTATCTATCTGGCGGGCTATCTGGTGCGACGACTGACCGAGGTCAGGAGCAGTTGGAAGGGGATTGCCAAGCCTGCACTGCCGCTGGCATTTTTTGTCTTTCTGATGATCCTGGAGCCGGATTTCGGGGCCGCTGTGGTGTTGCTGGGCAGCGTTATGGGGATGATCTTCCTCGGCGGGATGAAGTTCAGTCAGTTTGCTCTGATTGTGATTGGTTGTGCCGTGGTAATTCCCTCACTGGCAATGCTTCAGCCTTACCGGGTTGTACGTTTGAAAACCTTCCTTGACCCTTGGGCGGACCCGTTTGGTTCCGGTTATCAGCTGGCGCAGGCGCAGATCGCTTTCGGCCGCGGGGACTGGTTTGGCGAAGGCCTGGGTAACAGTGTTCAGAAACTGTTTTATCTGCCCGAAGCGCACACCGATTTTGTTTTTTCAGTGCTGGCGGAAGAGATGGGGTTGGTTTTTGCGCTGCTGGTGGTGGGGCTTTATGGCCTTATAGCGGTACGCATGTTCCGTATTGGTCGCAGAGCGGAAAAACTGCAGCAGTTTTTTATGGCTTATATCTCTTATGGTTTCGCCATCATGCTGACAGGTCAGGCGCTGATCAATATCGGCGTGAATGTTGGTGCGTTACCCACCAAAGGGCTGACTTTACCACTGGTGAGTTATGGCGGCAGCAGTCTGTTGGTCAGCTGCGTCATGATAGCCATTGTGATGCGTGTCGATTATGAGTTGAAACGGTTGCAGGCGAGTGACGCTGCACCCTCTTCAGTCAAACGGAAAAAACCGAAAGCAGGCGGTACTGATGAAAAATAACCGCAAAGTACTGATCATGGCAGGGGGAACCGGAGGGCATGTGTTCCCTGCGCTGGCAACCGCAGACTGTCTGCGAAAGCAGGACGTAGCGGTTGAGTGGCTTGGAACTGCGGCGGGTATCGAAGCGGATGTGGTACCCGCTGCGGATATCCGATTGCACTGTATCGATGTAAAAGGTTTGCGTGGTAAGGGGAAGTTAAGCTTACTACTGGCACCCTTCCGGCTGCTGCACGCTTTATATCAGGCGTTTGGCGTGTTGCGTCAGGTTAAGCCTGATGTGGTGCTGGGTATGGGAGGCTTTGCCTCCGGACCGGGAGGCCTGGCGGCATGGCTTAGCGGCGTTCCGGTTGTGGTGCATGAGCAGAATGCTTATGCCGGAATGACCAATAAGATCCTGGCACGGATAGCCCGCCGGGTACTTGAAGCTTTTGGTGGTGCGTTTCGGGATAAAGTTGAAACCACGGTCGTTGGCAACCCGGTTCGGGGCGATATTCTTAATTTGCCCGATCCACAACAGCGTTTTGTTGGACGGCAGGGGCCTGTTCGTCTGCTGGTGGTGGGGGGCAGCCTGGGGGCAACCGCCATTAATGAGTTGCTGCCCGCAGTATTAAGCCATCTGCCTGATGATGCAGCCCTGGAAGTTTTGCATCAGGTGGGCAAGCGGAATCTGGTCCAGACTCAGGCGCTCTATAAGGCCGCGGGACTCGATGACCGGGAAACGATCCGGGTGGTGCCCTTTATCGAGCGGATGGATGAAGCCTATGGCTGGGCCGATCTTGTATTGTGCCGTTCCGGAGCATTGACGGTCAGTGAACTGAGTATAGCGGGTGTGGCCTCAGTGCTGGTGCCTTTTCCGTTTGCAGTGGATGATCATCAGACAGGGAATGCCCGGTTTCTGGCTGAAGCGGGTGCCGCTATTCTGATTCAGCAGAAAGATCTGGATCGGGATCGCCTGATCAATATATTGACTGAGCAGCTGAATGATCGACAGGTGCTATTAGATATGGCGCAAAAAGCGCGCCAGCTGGGCCAGCCTGAAGCGAGTCAAACGGTAGCTGATATCTGTCTGGAGGTAATGAAAAAGTGACTGAGAATACGACTGAAATTTATGAAGTACCTGAGATGCGGCGTATTCGCAGGATCCACTTTGTCGGTATTGGCGGTGTCGGGATGTGCGGTATCGCTGAGGTTTTGTTGAACCAGGGATATCAGATCTCAGGTTCAGATATCAAAACCTCTGTAACCACGGATCGCCTGCAGAAAATGGGTGCTGAGATCTTTATCGGACATCTGGCCGAAAATATTACTGCAGCCAACGTGGTGGTTACCTCGACAGCGGTTCGGGATGATAACCCGGAAGTGAGTGCTGCCCGCGAACGACGTATTCCTATTGTGCGCCGGGCAGAGATGCTGGCGGAGCTGATGCGTTATCGTCACGGTATCGCAGTGGCAGGAACCCACGGCAAAACAACTACCACCAGTTTGCTGGCATCGGTGATGGCTGAAGCAAAACTCGACCCGACGTTTGTCATTGGCGGACGACTCAACAGTGCCGGTACCAATGCCAAACTTGGCGGCAGCCGCTATCTGGTGGCTGAAGCGGATGAGAGTGATGCATCATTCCTCCACCTGCAGCCGATGGTGGCTATCGTCACCAATATCGATGCCGATCATATGGATACCTATGGCGGCGACTTTGGCAAGCTGAAGCAGACCTTTGTGGATTTCCTGCATAACCTGCCATTTTACGGACTGGCGGTGCTGTGTACTGATGATCCGGTTGTCCGGGAGATCATTTCAGAGGTCGGGCGGCCAATCGTGACGTACGGTATTAATGACGAGGCGGATTACCGTGCTGAAAATATTGTTCAGAACGGCCTGAAAACCAGTTTCACTGTTACCCGACCGGATGGTCGTTCCGACCTCCAGGTCACTCTGAATATGCCGGGCAGACATAACGTTCTCAACGCTCTGGCGACGATCGCTGTGGCAAGTGATGAAGGGATCGATGATCAGTCTATCTGCGCCGCGCTACAGAAGTTTGAAGGCGTTGGACGACGCTTCCAGGTATTGGGAGAGATTCCTGTTGACGGCGGCACGGCGATGCTGGTGGATGACTACGGTCATCACCCACGCGAGGTTCAGGCGACTATTCGCGCAGTAAAAGAGGGCTGGCCGGATAAACGACTGGTGATGATTAACCAGCCGCATCGTTATACCCGTACCCGGGATCTCTATGAGGATTTTGTTCAGGTACTTTCTGAGGCTGACGTGTTGCTGTTGATGGAAGTTTATGCCGCCGGGGAAGAACCGATAGCGGGGGCGGACAGCCGCAGCCTGTGTCGAAGTATCCGTCAGCGGGGAAGTGTTGATCCGGTGTTTGTCGAGTCCGTGGCTGCGGTGCCCGGATTGTTACAGAACCTTCTGCAGCCGGGCGATATTCTGTTAACTCAGGGAGCGGGGAATATCACCGCACTGGCACATGAACTTTCCCAGCTTGATCTGACAGTGGTGACGGAGGCCGATTGATGACGACCTTTATGATTGATGATCAGGAGCGTGCACAGTTTGGCCGGGTGGCGGTGCTGTATGGAGGCTCATCGGCGGAGCGAAGTATCTCCCTGAAGAGCGGCGCAGAAGTGCTCAAAGGGCTGCAGCGCGCCAATGTTGATGCCTTTGGTATCGACCTCTGTGCCGAGGGCGCCGACCCGCTGCAACAACTGCAGGACGCTGGATTTGACCGGGCGTTTCTGATCCTGCACGGACGTGGCGGAGAAGACGGTACGATGCAGGGGGTGCTGGAAATTATGGGTAAGCCCTTTACCGGTAGCGGTGTTATGGCGTCAGCACTGGGGATGGATAAGGTTAAGTGTAAGCAGATCTGGAGTGCTGCAGGCCTGCCAACCCCGATGTATGCGGTACCCGATGAAAAAACTGATCTGCAGCAGATGGCAGATCAGCTTGGCTTTCCGATGATAGTGAAGCCGGCCCATGAGGGCTCCAGTATCGGTATGAGTAAGGTGGATAGTGCCGGGGCCCTGGAGCAGGCAATCGGAGAGGCCAGACAGTTTGACCGGGCGGTTCTGGTTGAAAGCTGGGTCAGTGGTCCTGAGTTTACCATTGCGGTCTTAAACGGGCGGGCGCTGCCTGTTATCCGGCTGGAAACGCCCCATGATTTTTATGATTTTGATGCCAAATACCAGGCGAATGATACCCAGTACCATTTTGACAGCGGCCTCACGGAAGGACAGCAAACAGAGTTGAAGCAGCTGGCGGAACAGGCGTTTGATATGGTCGGTTGCAGTGGCTGGGGCCGCGTTGATGTGATGTTGGATCAGCAGCGGGGATTCCAGCTGCTTGAAGTGAATACCCTCCCGGGGATGACCGATCATAGCCTGGTACCGATGGCCGCCCGTGAAGCAGGTATCAGTTTTGAAGAGCTGGTGGTGACTATTCTGCGGGGGAGTCTCTGAGTCATGCTGAAAAAACTGTTTTCTGCAACTGAACAGCAACAGGAGCCCCCGAAAAGGGGGGCTTCTGCGACCGTTTACGGAAAAGCAGAATCCAGTGTCGGAATAAAACGCTTCTGGAGATCAGAGCGATCCTCGGTGACGGATGAAAAACAGGTAACAAAGGTAACAAGGATAAAGGGGCGTTCTGATGGCGCTAAAAGTGAACCGCTAGCGACAACCGGCGAAGTACAGCGCTGGCATGGTATTGACGGCGACTGGTGGATTAAGCCCGCGACAATCATGACCGCCCTGGCGGTGTTTGTTGCGCTGGCTAATTATTGCTTTGGTTCACTCTATAACTGGCTGGATCAGCCGGTTGCGCGGGTTACTTTTGAGGGTAATACCCGGCATCTGGATCGGCAGCACCTGGCGACCCGCTCTGTCGCGTTGATGAACGGAGGTCTGCTGAGTGCAGATCTGCATGCGGTAAAGGCGGGCATACAGGAGAATCCCTGGGTTTATCAGGTGGGTGTGACCCGGCGCTGGCCTGCATCGCTGTATTTGAAAATAACAGAAGAGGTCCCGGTTGCTCGCTGGGGGAGTGATGGCCTTTTGAATCATGAAGGGGATATTTTCTGGCCGGATCAGACTGCCAGATACAGCGCTCTTCCACTCCTGAAAGGGCCCTCTGGTAATACCACGATGATGATGTCGGAGTATTACGATCTGAATCAGATGCTTCGTAATGCCGGATTACAGCTGGTTGAGCTGAATCTGGAGGCGCGGGGGGCCTGGACTCTGATTTTGAATAACGGCATTAAAGTAGTCGTTGGACGGGATCAGGTCGTGGCCAGACTGGAACGGTTTCTGACAGTCTATCAGCAGCGCTTGCAGGCAGAAGCTGACGCTGGACGGATAGAGCAGATAGATATTCGATACAACAACGGCATTGCCGTTAAGTGGCGCCCTGAGGCAGCCACAGATGAACAACAAAAAGGTTGATACTGTGAATATGGCGATGAAGCCTGGAAATAATATGATCGTGGCACTGGATATCGGCACCTCGAAAGTGGTCTGTCTGGTGGGTGAGGTTGGCCTGGATGGCACGATCGATATCGTTGGTATTGGCTCCCATGAGTCGCGGGGGCTGAAGCGGGGCGTGGTGGTGAACATTGAATCCACCGTGCACTCTATTCAGCGGGCGGTGGAAGAAGCCGAGCTGATGGCGGGCTGCAAAATCCACTCGGTCACCGTAGGTGTCGCTGGCAGTCATATCAACAGCATGAACTCTCACGGTATCGTTGCTGTACGCGACGGTGAGGTGATGGAACATGATCTGGAGCGGGTGATTGATGCTGCCCGGGCGGTGGCGATTCCCGCGGACCAGAAGATCCTGCATATTTTACCGCAGGAATATGTCATCGATAACCAGGAAGGGATCCGCGAGCCTCTGGGGATGTCCGGGGTGCGGCTGGAAGCCAAAGTACATCTGGTGACCGGTGCGGTAAATGCGGTGCAGAACATCGAGAAGTGCGTTAAACGCTGCGGCCTGGCGATGGATAATGCGGTGCTGGAGCAACTTGCATCCAGTTATGCGGTATTGACCGAGGATGAGAAAGAGCTGGGTGTCTGTATGGTGGATATGGGCGGTGGCACCACCGATATTGCAATCTTCACCGGTGGTTCTATCCGACATACCGCGGTGATTCCGATCGCCGGTGATCAGGTGACTAACGATATCGCCATGGCGCTGCGCACACCGACACCTCATGCTGAAGAGATCAAGATTAAGTATGCCTGCGCACTGGCACAACTGGCCAGTGCCGAGGACACCATTAAGGTGCCCAGTGTCGGCGACCGTCCGGCCCGGGATCTATCCCGTCAGGCTCTGGCTGAGGTGGTTGAACCCCGCTATGACGAACTGTTTACTCTGGTGCAGGCGGAATTGCGTCGCAGTGGTTTTGAAGATTTAGTGGCTGCCGGTATTGTACTCACCGGCGGCACTGCAAAGATGGAAGGGGCAGTAGAGCTGGCGGAAGAGATCTTCCACATGCCGGTGCGACTGGCGCTGCCGAAAGGTGTGCGGGGCATGGGGGATATCCTCAATAGCCCAATCTATGCCACCGGCATCGGTCTGTTGCAATACGCCAAACAGGATATTCAGCATCTGGGCGAAGCGGTAGCGGTTGAAGATACAGTGGAGCTACCAAATGTATTGAACCGGATGAAAGCCTGGTTTCAGGGGAATTTCTAATGACTTACTAAATGAAATTCGGCGCAGACTGATAGGTCTCGTAAGACAAGTTTAGCGGGGGTGGTTCCCGGATATAAACCCCCGGTGATTGACGTGTTCACAGGATGTGACAGACAGCAACAAAACAGAATGCAATAAAAACAGGTGCGGGTTGGGCACTGAACCTGGAGGGAAGGGATATGTTTGAACTAGTTAATAATATCGCACAGAACGCCGTCATTAAGGTTATTGGCGTAGGTGGTGGCGGCGGTAATGCCGTGCAGCACATGGTCTCATCGGATGTTGATGGGGTTGAATTTATCTGTGCCAATACCGATGCACAGGCGCTCAACAATATGGGCTCACGCAGCGTTTTGCAGCTGGGTGGTGAGATCACCAAGGGGCTGGGTGCAGGCGCCAATCCCGATATCGGTCGTCAGGCTGCGCTGGAGGATCGCGATCAGATTGTTGAGATGCTCAGCGGTGCGGATATGGTGTTTATCACCGCCGGAATGGGCGGCGGTACCGGTACCGGTGCGGCGCCTGTTGTTGCTCAGGTGGCAAAAGAGCTGGGTATCCTGACTGTTGCCGTGGTGACCAAGCCATTCCCGTTCGAAGGCAAAAAGCGGATGCTGATCGCCGATCAGGGAATCAAAGAGCTGTCAGAGCACGTTGATTCGCTGATTATCGTGCCCAACGAAAAGCTGCTGCAGGTGCTGGGTAAAAACTGCACCCTGATGAAAGCATTCAACGAAGCCAACGATGTCCTCAAAGGGGCGGTGCAGGGGATTTCTGACCTGATTATCCGTCCGGGGATGATCAACGTCGACTTTGCAGACGTGCGCACCGTTATGTCCGAGATGGGCACATCAATGATGGGAACCGGCATGGCGCGGGGTGAAAACCGTGCGATTGAGGCGGCTGAAGCGGCTGTGCGCAGTCCGTTGCTGGAAGATGTCGATCTGATGGGGGCCCGGGGTATTCTGGTGAATATCACGGCCGGTCTGGATCTGGGACTGGGCGAGTTCAGTGATGTCGGTCAGGTGATCGAAGAGTTTGCCTCTGATAATGCGATTGTGGTGGTCGGAACCGTTATCGATCCGGAGATGGTGGATGATATTAAGGTGACGGTGGTTGCTACTGGTCTGCAGAGAGCGAAGCAGGAAGATACTACGGTTAAGGTGGTCAGTAACAACCGTAAGCCCGATGCACCGCTGGATCTGAATCAACTGGAGCTGCCTGCTGTACACCGGCGGAAGGCAGACCACATCAGCGCTGAAAAAAATAGAGCACCACAGCGGGAACTTTCCGGATCTCCGGAGTCGAAGAGAGGCACAAAAGGGGAAACCGAGACCTATCTGGATATCCCGACATTTCTGCGGCGCCAGGCGGATTAAACCGTATGGCGGATGGTCTGGCGTTGCAGGGATTAAACTAATCAGTTATTGCTGATATAGCGGTATTTTTGTTAATATGGCGCGTTAATTCGCCACACAAGAACACACCAAAGAGCCTTGGCAGAAAATATGATCGGACAACGTACATTACGGAACAGCATTAAAGCAACTGGCGTAGGCCTTCATACCGGTCAGAAAGTGTATTTGACACTGAAACCGGCGCCTGTGGATACCGGTATTGTTTTCCGTCGGGTGGATCTTGAACCGGCTGTCGAAATCCATGCCCGGGCAAAAAATGTCGGGGATACCACGCTGTCAACGAACCTGCAGAAGGGGGATGTGCGTGTCTCCACTGTTGAGCACCTGTTGTCAGCGATGGCGGGACTGGGGATCGATAATGCTTATGTTGAACTGAGTGCCGAAGAGGTTCCGATTATGGATGGCAGTGCCGCGCCATTCGTATTCCTGATTCAGTCTGCCGGAATTCAGGAGCAGGATGCGCCTAAACAGTTTATCCGGATCAAGAAAGAGGTTACCGTTCAGATTGAGGATAAGATCGCAACCTTTAAACCGTTTAACGGTTTCAAGGTTGGCTTTACCATCGATTTTGATCATCCGGCTTTTGCAGACCGTAATATGGAAGCCAGCCTCGATTTCTCCAGCACCTCATTCGTGAAAGAGGTCAGCCGGGCCCGTACGTTTGGCTTCATGCGTGATATTGAATACCTTCGTGCTCAGAATCTGGCACTGGGTGGAAGCATGGATAATGCGATTGTGGTGGATGATTATCGTATCCTCAACGAGGATGGCCTGCGTTACGATGATGAGTTCGTAAAGCATAAGGTGCTGGATGCGGTAGGCGACCTTTACCTGCTGGGTAAAAGTCTGATCGGAGAGTTTCACGGCTTTAAATCCGGCCACTATCTGAACAATCTGCTGCTGCGCAAGTTGCTGGAAACAGAGGATGCATGGGAGATTGTAACCTTTGAAGGGCGCGAGCAAGCAGTGCCGATCTCATATTTGCAGCCAGCTGCTGTAAGCTGATTAGCATAAACACTCTGAAAGCCGGACTACTCAGTCCGGCTTTTTACTTTTTTTAAGGCCGATTTACCCTCAAAAAAAATATCCCTATTGAGATTCAATTTGATGCCCCAATAGAGGTAGAATGTTGCGTTAATTTAATACTTTAACCGGCTTAAGACCGCCGCTTCTAACAGGTAAATAATCAGATTATGTTCACTTC
Organism: Amphritea atlantica; assembly: GCA_024397875.1. NCBI lineage: Bacteria > Pseudomonadati > Pseudomonadota > Gammaproteobacteria > Oceanospirillales > Oceanospirillaceae > Amphritea > Amphritea atlantica. The sequence goes on along the minus strand of CP073344.1, from coordinate 2,978,910 downwards.
GATGTTAAAGAAGGTTTTTGGTAGTAAGAACGAGCGTGTACTCAAGCAGATGGGTAAGGTCGTTAAGCAGATCAATAGCTATGAAAGCGAAGTCGAACAACTCTCCGATGATGACCTGAAAGCGAAGACAGTTGAGTTTAAAGCGCGTCTCGAGCAGGGAGAGCCGCTAGAGGCTATTTTGCCGGAAGCGTTTGCGGTTGTCCGGGAAGCCTCTCGGCGGGTTATGGGGATGCGCCACTTCGATGTACAGATGATCGGTGGTATTACCCTGAATGATGGTAAAGTCGCGGAGATGCGCACCGGTGAAGGTAAAACCCTGGTTGCTACGCTGCCCGTTTATCTGAATGCGTTAGAGGGACGTGGTGTTCATGTTGTCACCGTAAACGATTATCTTGCCAGCCGTGATGCTGAGTGGATGCGTCCACTGTATGAATTTCTGGGGCTGAGCGTTGGCGTGGTTCTGTCGGGTCAGGATCCGCAAACCAAGCGTGATGCCTATCATGCGGATATTACTTACGGAACCAATAATGAGTTTGGTTTTGACTACCTGCGCGACAATATGGCGTTCAGCGTAGAGGATAAAGTTCAGCGGGATTTCTTTTTTGCCGTGGTGGATGAGGTTGACTCCATCCTGATCGATGAAGCGCGTACGCCACTGATTATCTCCGGTGCTGCGGAAGACAGCTCAGAGATGTATCGCAAGATGAATACTCTGATCCCTGCGTTAGAGAAATATGACGGCGAGATTGATCCTAAAAGTGAAGAAGAGATTGATGGCGATTTTGCGGTTGATGAGAAGAACCGCTCCGTTGAACTGACTGAACGGGGTCATCAGCGAATTGAGGATATGCTGGCGAAAGAGGGTATTCTGACTGAGGGCGAAAGTCTTTATGCGCCACAGAATCTGAGTCTGCTTCATCATGTGCTGGCGGCACTGCGGGCGCACAACCTGTTTCAGCGTGATGTGGACTACATCGTTCAGGATGGCCAGGTGGTTATCGTTGATGAGCATACCGGCCGTATTATGCCGGGACGTCGCTGGTCTGAAGGTTTGCATCAGGCGGTAGAAGCTAAAGAAGGTGTGCATATTAATCAGGAAAGCCAGACCCTGGCTTCAACGACCTTTCAGAATTACTTCCGTCTTTATGAAAAACTCTCCGGTATGACCGGTACTGCGGATACCGAAGCGTTCGAGCTTAATCAGATCTACGGTCTGGATGTTGTGGTTATCCCGACTAACGTGCCGGTTGCACGGATCGATTATAATGATCTGGTATTTCTGACGATTGAAGAGAAATATGAAGCGATTCTGAAAGAAATAGAACACTGTGTTGAGCAGAAACGCCCGGTACTGGTGGGTACTGCGTCGGTTGAATCGTCTGAGCTGATCTCAGCGTTTCTGAAAAAGAAAAACATCCCACACAACGTATTGAACGCCAAGAACCACGGCAAAGAGGCCGGGATTATTACTGATGCCGGTCGTGCCGGCGCTGTGACTATCGCCACCAATATGGCCGGTCGGGGTACCGATATTGTTCTGGGCGGTAAGTTTGAGTCGGTCCTGGAAGCGATGGATAACCCGACGGAAGAGCAGATCGCTGAGGCGAAAGCAGAGTGGCAGAAGCGTCATGATGCGGTGCTGGAAGCGGGAGGCCTGCATATCATCGGTACTGAACGTCATGAATCACGCCGGATCGATAACCAGTTGCGGGGCCGTGCCGGTCGTCAGGGGGATAACGGTTCTTCCCGTTTCTTCCTGTCGCTGGAAGATGATCTGATGCGTATCTTCGCCTCAGACCGGGTGCGTCAGTTTATGAAAGCGCTGGGGATGGAGAAAGGTGAAGCGATCGAGCATAAGATGGTCTCCAATGCGATCGAGAAAGCTCAGCGAAAGGTAGAGGGTCGCAACTATGATATCCGTAAGCAGTTGCTGGAATATGACGATGTTGCTAATGACCAGCGTCGTGCGGTTTATGATCAGCGCAATGAGCTGATGGCGACCAACGATATCTCCGAGACTATCGAAGCGGTTCGTGCGGAAGTGGTCGATAATGCGATCAGTGACTATATCAAGCCACAGAGTCTGGAAGAGCAGTGGGATATCCCGGGGCTGGAAAAACATCTGCAGTCTGAATTTGGACTTGAGATGCCACTGCAGGAGTGGCTGGATAAAGATGATACTCTGCATGAAGAGACCCTCCGTCAGCGTATCCTGCGGGATATTGTCGAGGATTATCAGGCGAAAGCGGCGATTGTTGGCGTAGAAAATATGCGCCTGTTTGAAAAGCAGGTGATGTTGCAGGTGCTGGATACACTGTGGAAAGAACACCTGCAGTCGATGGATATGCTGCGTCAGGGTATTCATCTGCGCGGATATGCCCAGAAAAATCCTAAACAGGAATATAAGCGCGAATCCTTTATTCTGTTTGAGCAACTGCTGGAAAATATTAAAACCGATGTGATTAAAATTCTGAGCCATGTTCAGGTCCGTCAGCCAGAAGAGCTTGAAGAGATGGAGCGTCAGCGACGTGAACAGGCGGCGCAGCAACAGATGAATTTCCAGCATGAGCAATCATCAGCGATGGCTGCTGATGAGCCCGGTGAGGAAGAAGCGGTTGCCGGCGCAGAACCTTTTGTTCGCGAAGGTAAGAAAGTGGGACGTAATGACCCCTGCCCATGTGGTTCCGGAAAGAAGTACAAGCAGTGTCACGGTAAACTGAGCTGATCGCTAATGTTTGGCATTTACCCCGATCTGGTTATTGATTAAGACACAGAAAGCAGCGAAGCTGCTTTCTTTTTTTCTATAGATTAAAGATAAGGTTTAAGGAGTCTGTAATGGCGGTAGGTCCTGGCACGCTTCCAACGCTGCACCCGGTTGCAGGTTTTCGTATAGGTACAACATCTGCGGGCGTTAAAACGCCGGGTCGAAAGGATCTGGTATTAATGGAAATCGCAAAGGGAGCCAGCACTGCTGGGGTTTTTACCCTGAATCAGTTTTGTGCTGCACCCGTGAGAATTTGTCAGGCGAATCTGCAACAGGGGATGCCGTCATATCTGGTGATTAATACCGGTAATGCTAATGCCGGCACCGGTAAACAGGGACATCAGGATGCACTGGATGTCTGCCAGGCCGTTGCCGATCGCGCTGGGGTAAACCTCGCTGAGGTTCTGCCTTTCTCTACCGGAGTGATTGGAGAAAAACTGCCGAAAGATCGCATCATTACCGCGATTCCGGCAGCTTTTGATGCCCTTTCTGAGGTTGGCTGGCTGGAAGCCGCCAGCGGCATTATGACGACTGATACCCGGCCAAAAGCGTATTCGATGCAACTGGAGTATCAGGGGCAGGTGATTACTCTCACCGGTATCTCTAAAGGTGCGGGTATGATTAAGCCGAATATGGCGACTATGCTGGCCTATATAGCGACCGATGCACGGGTTGAGCCGGCCTTGCTGCAATCGCTGTTAAGCCGTTCTGCAGACCAGTCATTCAACCGCATTACCATTGATGGTGATACATCGACCAATGATTCCTGCATGCTGGTTGCGACTGGTGCCAGTGGTGTAGAAGTGACTGAAGATAACGGTGAGCTGTTAGCGCAGTTTGCTGCCGCAGTGGACAAGGTGTTACTGGAGCTGGCTCAGGCGATTATCCGCGATGGTGAAGGCGCAACGAAGTTCGTCACCATCAGCGTTGAGCAGGCTGCGAGCTCCGAAGAGGCACTTAAAACCGCCTATGCAGTAGCCCATTCGCCGTTGGTTAAAACCGCACTGTTTGCCAGCGATCCAAACTGGGGACGGATTCTGGCGGCAGTAGGTTATGCGGGAATCGACAATCTTGATGTTGATACCCTGCAGATCTGGCTGGGAGAAGCTTGTATTGTTGAAAACGGTGGGCGGGCCGCCAGTTATACTGAAGAAGCCGGGCAGGCGGTGATGAATCGTGAAGAGATCACAATCCGTATTATCCTTAATCGGGGTGATAAGCAGGAAACTGTCTGGACCACTGATCTGAGTAAGGATTATGTGGCTATCAATGCAGATTACCGTTCTTAGTCGATACACAGAGCTGGGTTGGTATAGGTTGTGTCGAAATTGATCCATGTCGCTGCGGCGGCGATCTTCAATGACTCCGGCGAGCTGTTGCTGGCGCTGCGCGATAAAGCACAGCATCAGGGGGGCTTATGGGAGTTCCCGGGGGGTAAGGTTGAATCTGGGGAAGATGTTCATAGCGCCCTGGCCAGGGAGTTGCAGGAGGAGTTGGGGATTGAGATTGATCAGTCATCTACTGTCCCCCTGATACAGGTTCCCTATCACTACCCTGATAAATCCGTGTTACTGGATGTCTTCCGCGTCAACCGTTTTATAGGGCAGGCGTATGGCCGGGAGGGGCAGCCGCTTGACTGGGTTAAGCTGAGCGATCTGAGTGGTTATCAGTTCCCGGCGGCAAACCGACCGATTGTGAATGCGCTGTTGTTGCCCTCTGCGATAGCGATTACTCCGCAGTTGCAGCCGGAGCAATATAGTGAATTTGTTCATCAGGCGTTCCTGAAGGGGG